>JBQMQE010000321.1:0-4861 GCA_052172655.1 Burkholderiales bacterium | reverse complement strand
TAGTTTGACTTGGAAACAGGAGATGCACATGGACAGGCGCAACTGGCTCAGAGTATTGGCGTTGACGCCCCTGGCGGGGCTCACCGGGTCGTGGTTGATGCGACCCGCCTACGCAAAAGGAGGGACCGCGGTGGAACAACTGCAGAAGAGCTGGAAATCACTGCTTGCCGAGGGCGCGGACGTTGCGAGCGGCACCGAGCCGCTCACACTATCTGACGCGGAATGGAAAAAACGCCTCCCGCCCGCGGCCTACGAAGTGCTGCGGCACGAGGGCACCGAGCCCGCCGGATCGAGCCCGCTCGACCGGGAGAAGCGCCCCGGCGTGTTCGTGTGCGCGGGCTGCCGCCTGCCGCTGTTCACCTCGGCGATGAAATTCGACAGCGGCACCGGCTGGCCCAGCTTTTTCACCACCATACCCGGCGCCTTCGGCACCAGCCGCGATTTCAAGCTGATCTTCCCGCGCACCGAGTACCATTGCGCGCGCTGCGGCGGACATCATGGCCATATATTCGACGACGGCCCGGAGCCGACCGGGCTGCGCTACTGCAACAACGGCGTCGCGCTGGCTTTCATCCCCAAGAGCGGCAAGGCCTGAGCACCTGCCCCCGGGTTTTACAACAGCCCGGGACAGCACCCCGTACAATGGCCGCATGGTCACGAATAAGAGCGGAACGCCCTACGCCGGGCTCACCCCCGATTGCGTGCTCGATGCGCTGGACAGCGTAGGCCTGCGCGGCGACGGGCGTCTGCTCGGCCTGAACAGCTACGAAAACCGCGTCTATCAGATCTGGCTGGAGGAAGGAGCGGGTTTGACAATGGGTCCGGGGCCGGCAGCCGTGGTGGTGGCGAAGTTCTACCGACCGGGGCGCTGGACCGATGAGCAGATCGCCGAAGAGCACGAATTCGTGCAGGAGCTGGCCGAGCGCGAGCTTCCGGTCGTCGCCCCGCTCGCCCCCGGCGGCAGCACGCTGCATCACTTCGGCGGCTATCGCTTCGCGGTGTATCCCAAGCGCGGCGGCCGCGCGCCCGAGCTCGAGGACCGCGACACCCTGGAATGGATGGGCCGCTTCATCGGCCGCATCCATGCGGTCGGCGCGCTGCGGCCTTTCCATGCACGGCCGGCGCTGGACCTGGCGAGCTTCGGCACGGAGCCGCGCGACTATCTCCTCGCCCACAGCTTCATTCCGCCCGATCTGGCCGCGGCCTGGACCAGCGTGGTGGCGCAGGCGCTGGCGGGAGTGCGCCACTGCTACGAGCGCGCAGGCGCGGTGCAAAGCCTGAGGCTGCACGGCGACTGCCACGCCGGCAACGTGCTTTGGATCGACAGCGCGGAGGCGCACGGACCGCAATTCGTCGACTTTGACGACGCGCGCCTGGGACCGGCGGTGCAGGACCTGTGGATGCTGCTCTCCGGCGAGCGCGCTGCGATGGTGCGCCAGCTTGCCGACCTGCTCGCCGGCTACGAGGATTTCCACGAATTCAATGCGCGCGAACTGCATCTGGTGGAGGCGCTGCGCACGCTGCGCCTGGTGCATTACTCGGCCTGGATCGCGCGCCGCTGGGACGACCCCGCCTTCCCCGCCGCTTTCCCCTGGTTCAACACGCAACGCTACTGGCAGGATCGGATACTGGAACTGCGCGAGCAGATCGCGCTTATGGACGAGCCGCCGCTGTGGCAGGCGTGAGCGCGCAAAACGGGCGGCGACGATCTTCTAGAACTTGTACCTGAGCGACAGCCTGACGACATTCACGTGATACTGCGGCGCCTGCAGGCCCAGGGTCAGAACGTTCGGGATGGTGTCGGGCGCGACGCCGTCGAGCATCCAGTCCCGGCTGTCGTAGCGCTCGTACCAATATCCGGCCTGCAGCGACATGTTTTCCTTCATGCGATACGTGGCATAGAGCTTCAGGCTGTCGAGCTTGGCGGTGACGTGAGGGAACGCCGGATTCGATGCGCCGGTGTTGACGTTGATTTCGCTGCGCGAGCGCGTGATGCCGTAATCGGCGCCGATATCGAGCTTGTCCGGGATCGCCGCGTGCTTCACGCCCAGGCCGTAGGTATCGATCGTGTCCTTGCTGTCGGCCGACCAATCCGGCACCGAGAAGGTCTGGCTGCCGGCTTGATTCGACTTGATTTCCTGGCGGTTCGCGAAAAAGTGCAGCCTGGTCCGCTCCGTCAGTATCGCGGAGATATCGCCGCTGAAATTCAAGTCCTTGCCCTTGGTCAGGCCGATGGTCGAATCCTTATATTTGTCCTCGGACGAATCGAGCCCGAGTCCGAGGCTGACGTTTTCCGCAAGGGCAATGTCGGCGCGCAGTCCGGCGGTCTCGCGCGTGCGGTTGGCCATGTTGAATCTTCTCAGCAGCGGATTCTCCGCAGGGGTGATCTCGGGAACGATCTGGTAGGAACCCGCATTTCTGCGCTCGCCATGGGCGAGCTTGAACGTCAGGTCGACCTTGTCCGTGATGCGGGAGCTGACCTTGCCCCAAGCCGTATCCTCGCGCGTTTTCTCGACCTCCTGGAAGGTGCGCTTGTGCGCATCGAAATCCGCTCCGATCGAGCCTCTCAGTTTTGCCGAAGCCCGGTAATCGGCGCTGAGCTTCAATTTGTCCTGGGTGAAGCTGTAGGGCAGGTTGGTTCTTGCCGCCTCGACGAACATATCGGTCGCCACCGAAGGATAGGCCGCCTGCGGCGTCTGGTTATCGCGATCGTTGTGCGTGTATATCGCCTGCAGCCGCAGCCGGTCGGTAACCGCGGAGCTGAGCTTCAGATTCGCATCCAGGGTCTTGGCGCGTCCGTTCAGGGAAGCGCTCGGCAGGCCCGGGACGACCAGCGCGGCATTCTGCGTAGATGCAAGGAAACTTTCGTTCTGCGTCATGCGGCCGAAAGCGATATCGGCGCTGGCACGCGTCTTGTCGCTGAACTGGTATCCCGCCGAAGCCGAGACCTGGTGAAACTGGTTGTCCGGCGGCAGCGCGAGTTGGCCGAGCGTCTCGCCGTTGATCGCCGTATACGGATCCTGCCAGGTCAGCGCATGATTGTCGTTGCGGAACTTCGACCCGTAATAGGCGAACTTGAGCTGATATTTCTTCCCGGTGTAGGAGGCCGAGGCGTCCACCTGATCGGTAACGTAATCCACCGGCTCGATCAGTTGTGCCGTATTGACGAAGAACGCACCGCCGGTGCGCAGTATGTTTCCCTCGCGCGTATCATGGCGAAAGTTGACTGCGTACTCCCATTCCCTGCTGCGATTCCAGGATGCGCCCACTCCCAACTGATTCCTTTGCGTGTACAGGTCGGCCTGTTGCAGCGTGCCTGCCAGCGGCATTGCGCCTGTCGTGGCCGCCGGGAAGCCTGCCGGCAAGGTCAGAGACGCGCCGCCGCTGCCGGCGTAGGGCGTCAGCGCGCCGTCCCAGATACGGTGCGGCGTCTCGTCGTACTTGAAACGCAGCTTGTAGCTGCCCTGCTTTCCGCCTTCGGCATTCAGCGCGCGCGAATCGAGCCCAAGATTGGACGCATCGAAATTCCAGTAAGCCCCGTCCTCGCCGCGCGAGCGTACCGCGCCATCACCGATGAAAAATCCGCCTTTCTTGTAGAGACCATTGTATTGGCCGAATTCGGCCGATTTGTCAGAGACCGAACCGGCACCCACATCCAGCGTCCCGCTAACTCCCTGCTCGAACTTGCAGGACTCGCATTTCCACTTCGAGGTATCGACGGCTCCCTGTCCGGCGGCGTCTGCCGCCGTCGCAGCCGCAGACAACGCCGACAGCATGCCAAGCAGAAGTAGTTGATTCGAAGTCTTCATGTTCTGGTCCTGTGCTCTAATTGTCTCGTCGCCGCTGCTCGCATCCCGGCTAGCGCATCAGCTTAACGCCAGACGGGTGATTCGAGCCGTGAATCTGCGAATGGCAATTGAGGCAGCTCCCGGCGAGCAGGAAGGCCGATCCGCCGCCACCGCCGCCCGGCAGCCCAGCAGGTGTGCGCGCCACTGAGGGATGACCGGCCACCGAATGGCATTGCTGGCACAGCAGCGGCGGCATCTTCTTCAATCTCGCCGGATTCACCGACCCGTGCGGGTGGTGGCACAGGGTGCAGTCCTCGGCCACCGGCGCATGCTCCCACAGGAATGGCCCGCGCTTTTCCGCGTGACAGGTGTAGCAGGTCTGATTCACCGTCGGCTTGACCAGCATGCCGCGGCTGCTCGAGCCGTGCGGGCTGTGACAGTCGCTGCACGCCATCTTGCCGAAGCGCACCGGATGCGTCGACGGCTTGGAGAAGTCCGCGCGCTCCTTCCTGTGGCACTTGTAGCAGACCTCAGGCTGGGTCGCCGTGGCGAGCACCGGGTCGCGCTCCGCGTGTATCTTGTGGCAATCGCTGCAGGCGACGTTGTTGCTGTCGTGCGTGCTGGCATGCCAGCCGGTGCGCGCGTTGTTCTCGTGACACTCCAGGCAGAACTTGTTGCGCTGCTGCGGCGTCAGGAAGGATGAAGGCTCGAAACTGTTGATGCCGTCCGGTCCGCCGCCGTTCTCGAAGTGCTTTTTGCCCGGGCCGTGGCAGGCCTCGCATTGCAGGCCCCCGGGGCCAAAAGGTGCCCGCTGGTCGGCGCGGTTGGCATGCTTGGTCTTGAAAATCTCGAACACCGGATGCTCGCCGCCCTCGACGTGGCACATCAGACAGGTGTCTGCGCCTGTTTCGGTGTATTCCGTCCCCAGGCTGGGCGGCGGCGGAGGCGGCTCGGCGGCCTTGGCGGGTTCCGCGTCGGCTGCGGCAGCGCTGAACGCAAGGCCGGACAGCAGCGCCACAAATACCAGTTTCTTGATAGTCATCGTTGTCTGTCCGTTTACCATGGTTCTTACC
>JBQMQE010000320.1:0-4872 GCA_052172655.1 Burkholderiales bacterium | reverse complement strand
ACGTGTGTGCCGGGCATGGCACGTTACTTCGTAGGTGAAAGTCCTATGGCCAGGTTTTCGCAGAGCCGAAGGCAAGGAGAAGGGCAAGGGCGTCGCCGCGAGGCGGGGTCTGAAGGAAGCCCAATCCGAAGCTGCGGGGCGATGAACAAAAACCGGATATGAGGCGTGATGCATCCGGGGCGAGCGGGCACGTGACCGCAAAGCCCTCCATCTGCGGTTGGGGTGCATTTTGTAAATCCGGCGTCTATGCAGCGAAGGTAACGTGTCTTACCCCGGGAGATCTGCCGGGCTGTTGGCGCTAGTGAGTTGACCCACGCCAACTGGGCGAGGCGAGAGCCGAGCCGAACGAACGGTAGAAGTCTGCAGAGGGCGTAGTAGGTGACGCGAGTCGCCGAAGGCCCGAACGGTTCCCCGCGAGGGGATTGAAAGAGAGGAGAAGTCGCTTGCCAAGGAACTGCGGTATTGCATCCGGCGAGCCCACGGGGCGCAAGCCCAGTGGCTGGGATGAAGCCGACGTTGGCGCGGTTGGAAATGACGCTCCGGTTGGGGTGCAGGGGCGGTATGCTTTGCACGTTGACTCAATCTGCCGAACCGCCGTATACGTGACCCGTTCGTACGGTGGTGTGGGAGGGGGGAGCCGTGAGGCTTCCCCCTATCCCGAATAGGCGCACTCAGGTCATGGGCCACAAGATCGCGGGCATTCTCTTCGATATTGGCGGGGTGCTGGTGGCGCTCGAAGGGGTGCCGTCTATGGCGAAGCTGCTCGGCGTGGAGCCCCAGCACGAAGCTCTCCACGCAATGTGGATTGCATCGCCATCGGTCGTGGCACACGAAACCGGGAAGATAGATGCGGCAGCGTTCGCAGCTGGCGTCGTAGCGGACCTCAGATTGCCAGTCACCGCCGACTGCTTTCTGCAGGACTTCTGCAACTGGCCAACGGGACTCTTGCCAGGCGCGCTGCAGCTGTTGGATGAGATACCGGACACCTATCACGTGGCCGCGCTGAGCAATACGAGTGCGGTGCATTGGGACAAGATCCGGGCAATGGGTTTAGTGGATCGGTTCGACCAGACGTATCTGTCACACCAGATTGGATGTTTGAAACCGGCCCCCGGGGCCTTCCTGGTCGCGCTCGAAGGAATGGGCCTCTCACCGTCGGACGTCCTGTTTCTGGATGACGGCTTGCGGAACATTGATGCGGCGGCGAAACTGGGTATGCATGCTCATGTGGCAAGAGGGCCTGAGGAGGCAAGGCGTGTTCTCGCACAGTACGGCGTCGTTCCTGCAAGCGCCGGCGCCTAACGATCCAGACGCAGGGCATTGCGCATGCGCTGGATATCCACCCGTTCATGCTCTCAAAGCGGTAGAAGGACTAGGAAGCGGCGTACCATTTCTTAGTACCGCGGGGCCCGCCGCACAGTAAAACGTTGGATAGCAATAAAGGAACGAGCGTAGAATGCCGCCAAACGTCGAGGTGGCACATGAAATTTACAATTGAACACGAACGCGAAGAAGATGGGCGCTGGCTTGCCGAAGTTCCCGAACTTCCGGGAGTTCTGGCCTATGGAGCCACTGCCGACGAGGCGATGGCGAAAGCAGAAGTGCTCGCCCTGCGCGGACTTGCGGAGCGTCTTGAGCACAACGAAGCTGGACCGCAACCTATCTCGATTGGGCTCGCCCCTGCATGAGCTCCTGGCCATCGTCCAAGGCCAAACAGTTACCGAATTGGCTGGACCCTGAAGCGCCAATCCGGTTCCCATAAGACACTCTCTCGCCCCGGGTTTCCCGATGTGGTCTTCGCGTTTCACGACGGCGAGGAAATTGGTCCGCGCATGCTTGCTCGAATTGCAAGGCGCACCGGTTTGACGCCTAAGGACCTTTGACCATGCATGCACCTGACCGGCTATAGCGGGATTCGCCCGCTTTCGCCCGCAGATGATGCGGGTCGTTGAAGCAAGTGCAATGGCACCATTAGCCCAATGCGCCGCCCGCGGTCGCCACACTGGTTGACGACCGCGACGCAAACTGACGTTGCCCCATCAGCATCAACGTCGCGCGAGTGAACGACGCGGCCGACGCCGCACAAGGCTTCCTCCATCCGCTATGCGATAATTACTCCAGTTCTTCTTATATGGAACAGCGATGAATCTATATAGCAAACTCCAACAGCGCCAGGCCGAAGGCAAACCCCTGCGCGTCGGCCTGATCGGCGCGGGAAAATTCGCCGCGATGTACCTCGCCCAAGTAACCAGGACGCCCGGCGTGCATCTGGCCGGCATTGCCGACCTCAATCCCGCGGGGGCGCGGACGAACCTGGAGCGCGTGGGCTGGAAGGCCGAGCGGTTCGGCGCCAAGTCGCTGGACGACGCGCTGGCCAAGGGCAACACGCATCTGGGAGACGATTGGCAGGCGCTGGTCGCGCATCCGAAGATCGACATCATCGTCGAGTGCACGGGCAATCCGCCCGCAGCGGTGGAGCATTGCCTGGCGGCGTTCGCGCACGGCAAGCACGTGGTCAACGTGACGGTGGAGGCCGACGCGTTCTGCGGCCCGCTGCTGGCGAAGAAGGCACAGGCGGCCGGCGTGGTCTACAGCCTCGCCTATGGCGACCAGCCAGCGCTGATTTGCGAGCTCGTGGATTGGGCGCGGGCCGCGGGCTTTCCCGTGGTCGCGGCCGGGCGCGGCCACAAGTGGCTGCCGCATTTTTCGGAATCCACGCCCGACACCGTCTGGGACAATTGGGGGCTGACGCCGGAGCAGGCGAAGATCGGCGGCCTCAACCCGAAGATGTTCAATTCCTTCCTCGACGGCTCCAAGCCTTCGATCGAGAGCACGGCCGTGTGCAATGCGACGGGCCTGGTCGCGCCGCCCGACGGCCTCACTTATCCGCCGGCCTCGGTGGACGACATTGCCTTCGTCTGCCGGCCGATCGCCGAGGGCGGGGCGCTGCACCAGAAAGGCCAGGTGGAGGTAATTTCCGCGCTGGAGAAGGACGGGCGCGTCATACCCTACGACATCCGCATGGGCGTGTTCGTGGTGTTCGAAGGCGAAACCGAGTACATCCGCAACTGTTTCAAGGAGTACATGGTGCGCACCGATCCCAGCGGCCGCTATGCCTGCCTGTACAAGCGCTGGCACCTGATCGGACTGGAACTTGGCATTTCTGTGGCCGCGGTGGGTTTGCGCGGCGAGTCCACCGGCGCCGCCACCTGCTTCAACGCCGATGTCATTGCCACCGCCAAGCGCGACCTCAAGCCGGGTGAAATGCTGGACGGGGAGGGCGGCTACACCGTGTGGGGCAAGCTATTCCAGGCGCAGAAATCGCTGGCTTATGGCGGCCTGCCGCTGGGACTCGCGCACCAGGTCAAGCTCAAGCGCGCGGTGAAAAAGGGGCAGTCGCTATGCTGGACGGACGTGGCGATGGACGAGAACCTGCCCGCGTACAAGGTGCGGCGCGAGATGGAAGCGTTGTTTGCTCAGCCCGCAGGGCGCGTCGCCGCCTGACTGCGCGCCTTATTCTCCCGGTCCCGGCCTGGGCGCGGGCTTGCCATAGAGCAAAACGCCGGGATTCCGCTCCAACTGCCCGCTGAAGCGCCGCAGCGAGCCGGTCGCCTCGCGCAGCTCGACGACGAGCTGGCGCACCTCCGGCACGATCTCGCCGGTGGCCTCGCGCAGGTCGGTACGGGCGCCGGCAACATCGGCGCTGACGCCCGCGCCGGCGCGGGCGATTTCGCCGCTCATGCGATCGAAAGCGTCCGCGCTTTTTTGCATGCGCTCGAGCAGCCGCGGCAGATCGGCGGAGACGCGCGCGGCGTTGTCCAAAGTGCGCGCCGCGCTCGCCAAACCGGAATCGATCGTGGCGGAGCGCGCCGCCAGCGTTCTCGACAAAATGCGCAGGTCGGCCAGGGTCTGCTTGAACTCGCGCCGGTTGTCCTCGTCCAGCAGCGCGCCTACGCTTTCGCTGGTGTGGTTCAGATTGTTCAACAGCGTGGTCAGGGCGCTGTCCAGGCGCACCATCAGCGAAGGGCCGCTGCGGATCACCGGATAGGCCTCGCCGGCGCGCGCCTGCAACTCCGGCGAATCCTGGCTGCCTCCGGAGAGCTCAACGTAGGCGATGCCGGTGAGGCCCTGCACCCGCAGCACCGCCACGGTGTCCTGCTTCACCGGCGTGCCGCGCTCTATCTCGAGCGTGAGCTGTACCTGCTCGACATGCCCCGGCGCCAGCGCCATGCGGCGCACGCGGCCGACCTCGACGCCGCGGTAGCGGACCGGCGCATCGCGGCTCAAGCCGGATACGGATTCATCCATGTAGGTCTGATAGGTGTCGTAGGCGCTGCGGTAGGCGCCGCCGCTGGACAGCCACAGCACGCCCGCAATCAGCGCGGCGCCGAGCGCGAGCACGAACACGCCGACCACGGCGAAATTTACTTTTTCTTCCATGCCTGCTCGCGCGCGGCGCGACCGCGCGGCCCGTAAAAGTATTCCCGGATCAGCGGATCCTCCGATTGCGAGAGTTCGTTCATGCTGCCGATGCCGAGGATATGTCCCCCGCCCAGCACCGCCACGCGGTCCGCCGCCCGCCACAAGAGGTCGAGATCGTGCGTGACCATCATGATGGTCAGGCCGAGCGCATCGCGCAACTGGTGCACCAGCTCGTCGATGCCGCTGGCGCTCAAGGGGTCGAGCCCGGCGGTCGGCTCGTCCAGCAGCAGCAGCTCGGGGTCGAGCGCCAGGGCGCGCGCCAGCGCCGCGCGTTTGCGCATGCCGCCGGAGAGTTCGCTCGGATACTTGGCGCCGGCGTCAGGCGGCAGGCCGGTAAGGGCGATCTTGAGCGCGGCGATCTCCTCTATCAGGCCGCGGCCTAGAGGCGTG
>JBQMQE010000319.1:0-4892 GCA_052172655.1 Burkholderiales bacterium | reverse complement strand
GCCCGACGGTCTTCAGTTCAAACACTCGCGATCTCCGTTCTTGCCATGTCTAACGTGTAATGATTTGCCTAAAACCAGTTAAACCCGGAGTCCCATCCTACACCCCCACCTGAATCGCCTGCAAAAACATCAGTATAGGCGCGTCGAACAACCACCACAGCCGTGATAGGCCGCTTGAGACACCTCAACATGCTGTTATTGAACCAATTGAGGACCAGGCATGGCGTTCAGCCCGGTCACAAAATAGATCGCTCAAAGCGACCCAGCGCCAGCGCTCAGAGGATGCGCCCGAGCAGGGTCAGCGCGAGCGACAGCAGGATGGTGGTGGTGAAGGGAATGTAGTATTGGCGGCCGTTGCGGCGCAGGGTGATGTCGCCGGGCAGGTGGCCGAGGGTGTACTTGCCGATGCGCGCCGGGAACAGGCTCAGCACGACCAGCGCAACCATCAGGGTAATGAGCCACTTCAACATGAAATCATTGTAAACTCCCCGCGGCAGGAAAAAACGAATCGGGAGAAAAAATGATCGACCTCTATACCTGGAAGACGCCCAACGGCCGCAAGGTCTCGGTGATGCTGGAGGAATGCGGCTTGCGTTACAACACGCACGCGATCGACATCGGCAAGGGTGAGCAGTTCACGCCGCAGTTCCTCGCGCTCAACCCGAACGGAAGAATTCCCGCGATCGCCGACTCCGACGGCCCGGACGGAAAACCGATCACCCTGTTCGAGTCGGGCGCGATCCTGGTCTATCTCGCCGGCAAGACGGGCAAGTTCCTGCCCGCGTCGGACCGCGACAAATACGTCGCGCTGCAGTGGCTGATGTTCCAGATGGGCGGCATCGGCCCGATGTTCGGCCAGGTGCACCATTTCCTGCGCGCCGCGAAGGAGCAGGTGCCTTACGGGATTGAGCGCTACACCAAGGAGAAAGACCGCCTCTACGGCGTGTTGGATAAGCGCCTGGGCGAGGCCGCGTATCTTGCCGGGGAGTATTCCATTGCCGACATCGCCACCTACCCCTGGGTGGCGCGGCACGAGTGGCACCGCACCGAGCTAGCCGATTTTCCCAACGTCAAACGCTGGTATGACGCCATCGGCGCGCGTCCGGCCGTTCAGCGCGGCATGGCGGTTCCGGCGTAGGCGCCGCGGCGGCGATGGGCGCGGCCTCCGACTCCGGCCCGCTGGATCAGCTTGAAATCATCGAGGACGGTCCCGGTGGCGGGCGGCCGATCCTGTTCCTGCACGGGGCTTTCGCCGGCGCCTGGTGCTGGTCCAAGCACTTCCTGCCTTATTTCGCCGAGCAGGGCTTTCGCGCCTGTGCGGTGAGCCTTTCCGGACACGGGCGCAGCCCCGGACGCGAGCGCCTCGACGGGCTTTCCATCGCCGATTACGTGCGCGATCTGGAGCAGGCGGTAGTCACCGTTGGCGGCGATCCGGTGCTGGTCGGCCATTCCATGGGCGGCTTCGTGGTGCAGAAGTACCTGGAGCGCGCCAGCGCGCCCGGCGCCGTTCTCATGGCTACGGTGCCGCCGCAGGGGCTGTTGTCGGCCTCGATCGCGCTGGCGTTCTCCAATCCGGGCATGTTCGCCGATCTGAATTCCATGCTGCACCGCGGCCGCGCTTCGCTCGCCAGCCTGCAACATGCACTGTTCGCCAGCCCGGTCGCGCCGGACGAACTGCAGGGCTATTACCGGCTGATGCAGCCGGAATCGCAGCGCGCGATGTGGGACATGACTTTTTTCGATTTGCCGCGGCTGCCGCCCGAGCGCTGCCCGCCGATGCTGGTGCTGGGTGCCGAGCGCGACATCCTGGTGCCGCCGTCGCAGGCCGAACAGGCGGCGCAGGTCTACGGCACGCAGGCGGAGATCTTCCCCGGCATGGGCCATGTGATGATGCTCGAAACCGACTGGCAGAAAGTGGCCGACCGCATCATCGAGTGGCTGCGGGCGGAGAAACTCGACCGGGCTTAGCGCCTGGCAGGCTCATTCCCGGTTCAACAGTTCATCGGACATTTCCCGATTGACTATTTTCCGGCGACAGCGCGGCACGTACAGTGCGGCAACGCCACCACCCGGTCGCGACCGTCAAGTCGCAATTGGCAGCCTTGTGAGCTAAGTTGCAAGCGCAAAATCTCTGTCGGCGGCATCATCCGGCCGCTTGCCGACTGACCGACCGTTGACAGCACAACGGCGTCATTCTGCGTAAACGAATCGGCGGTGAGCGTCACGACCTTGCCACGCAGCTCGCGTACTGCATCGTTCAGTTGCGCACGACATTGTGCCGTGCTTTCGATCAGCACAGCCGGCGCCGGTGGCATGCGCGAGCCGGCACTCGCACAACTCGCAATCAGCAGACTGCCAAGCAGGCAAATGAGCGAGCTGGCCGCGAGGTGCTTCATTTGGCTGTGCGGTATAGTTTGACGGTTTCGAGCGGATGAGTCATGAATTCCATGTCCGCGTTCAGGGCGTAGGGATTCTGCGTAAGGGCGTTCATAGCGGCGCCAGCCTGTGCGTTGTCCGCAGCCTGTGAAAGCCTGTCGGACGCAGCCATCAGCGTCGGTGCCGGACAGCTCCCCGTGAGTTGGTAACCGAGGGCCGTGGCAAGCATGTGTTCGGCAGGGTCGCCCAGGGCGTGATCGAGATCGTCGGTGGCAGCGCAGGTCGCCGGGATGCCGGTAACCGGGGTCACCACACCTTTGTTATTGCGGCCTTCGAACTCGAGGCCGAAGAACGCCAGAGTGCAGTTGTCGGCCTGTGTAAATCCGTATGGCTTGCCGCAAGTCGTACCACCCACCAGTACCACATCGATATCGATGCCACGCAGCGCGCTGATGAACGACTCGCTCGCCGAGCAGGTGCTGCCGCTCGCAAGGACCGAAACCCGCCGCAGGTCGAGCGCGCTAAGGGGCTCGCCCGCGCGAGCGCTGTTGCCGAAAAACCCGGTGACCGTGTTGACGAATCCGGTATTCACGTTCTCGGCGCTGCGCTTGTCGTTGAAGACCAGGGTTTCGAAGATCTTGCCGCTGCTTTGGGCCTGGCCCGCCACCATATAGCCAAGCTGCGCAGCAATGTCGATGTAACCGCCGCCGTTGTAGCGCAGATCGACAACCAGATCGGTGACGCCCGCCTCGGCAAAACGCTGGAACGCATCCGCCAGTTGTAGCTCGCCCACGGGCGTGGCGAAACTGTTGTATGCCAGATAGGCCGTGGTGGTGCCGGGCAAAACGCGATCGACGATGAGCGGCGAGGTGCCAAAGGTCGCCGTGGCCACGGTCAATGTCCGCACCGGTCCGCCGAGCGTGTCCTGCACGCCGACTTCCGACGAAGTGCCGGCAGCGCTGTTGAACAACTTGTCCGACAGTGTCGCCGGGATGGAAACCGATGTGGCTACGCCATCAACCGTGGCGAGCACCATGCCGCGCGCAAACCCGGCGGCCGCCGCGGGTCCATTCGGCTCCACGTACGCTATTCGAATGATGTTGCCATTGCCGGCATCGCGCCTTAGCGTAAAGCCGACATTCGTCGCGGTGCCGCTTTGAAAAACGGCGTCGGCCTCCGCCTGGGGCAGTACGAAGCTGAAGCGATCCTTCGACGGTACTCCATGTACCGTGTAGTCGAGAAAAAGGTCTACTACCGTGTCGGGGTGAGTATCGGGATCAATGCTCGCCAGCGGCGCGTCAGCGTAGAACAGGTAGTTCTCATTCAGCCAGGAACGCACCCAGTTCTTCTGCCGATTGTCTGTGCACGTTTCCTCGCTCCAGTCGCTTTGCAGGGCGCCTGCACCCGGCGCGGCGTTCACCAGCATGCCTTTGAATTGTGCGGAGGGCTCGATGCCGACTGCCGCCGCAGCCGAGTCGTCGCTGCCGCCGCCGCCGCTACCACACCCCGCCAGCAGAAAGGCACAAATTGTCAGGCACAATAACGCGCTAGCTCGATTCAACCGGGCAGCAAGCTGTGACGGGCGCAATGGCAAGATTTTCTCCAACAGGTGCGCAAACATTTCCAAGTTCATACTCCGGCTCGACCCGCTCCAGGCTCGCCGCAGCGGCGCTAGCGCGGCAGTTGCACGATGAAGCGCTCTATGCCCGCGAGCAGCATTTCGACCGCAATCGCGGTGAGCACCAGCCCCATCAGGCGCTCCAGCGCGATCACGCCGCGCCTGCCGATCCAGCCGCTGATGCGCTGCGCCGAAACCATCACCAGGGTGGACACCAGCATGGCGAGGCTGAGCGCCGCCACCCAATCGAGCACGCGCTGCGGCTCGCGCGACACCAGCAGCAGCACCGTGGCGAGGGCGGATGGCCCGGCGATGGCCGGGATCGCCAGCGGCACGATGAACGTGCCCGTTTCGCCGCTGTCGCCGAAAATGCCCTCGGCATGCGGGAACACCATGCGCAGCGCGATCAGGAACAGGATCAAACCGCCGGCGATCGCAAGCGCATTGTCCGACAGCCGCAGCAGATGCATGAATTTGTCGCCGCCGAACATGAAGGCGAGCAGTACGGTGTAGGCAATGGCGCACTCGCGCAACACCACCCTGGTGCGCATCGGTGCATTGACGTGTTTGAGCACGGAAATCACCAGCGGCATGTTGCCGAAGGGGTCCATCACCAGGACGAGCAGAATGGTGGCGGAGACGATATCCACGGTGCGAACCTAAAGCGAGGCGCGCCGGTCGCCGCTGGTGTAGCCGACGAGCGGCGCGGCATATTCCTTGCCAAATGCGATTACTTTGAACAGCTCTCCCATTTCGGATGGCGAGAGCAGCTGTTGCGCCGCGGCCGCCTGCGGCAGATAGGCCGCCGCATTCTCGGGCGGCGTGCGCAGCATGATGTCGGTGATGCCGCAGTTGATCAGGAATTGCGCCTGGCCGGTGTAGCCGAGCAGTTCCAGCC
>JBQMQE010000318.1:0-4913 GCA_052172655.1 Burkholderiales bacterium | reverse complement strand
GTTACGGATAAAAAAAGACCATGCGGGGGTTTTATCCAAGATCGCCGATTGCGTGCGGACGGTTTCTCGTCCGCGCGCAATCGGCGATCCGCGCGGAAGGGCCGCCGTCCGCGCAAGCTCTAGCGATGGCTTTCCCTGCGCCCAACATCGATTTCACATATGCTAAAATCTTTTCATGAATGTGAAAACAGCCGGCCGCACCCTCGACCTGTTCGAGGCGTTCGCGCGGGCAGGAAAGCCCTTGTCGCTGTCGCAGCTCGCGCGCGCCATCGACGCGCCGGTGTCCTCCTGCTTCGGCATCGTGCGCACGCTGGAGGCGCGCGGCTACTTGTATGAAGTCAAAGCGCGGGCGGGCTACTATCCGACCAAATTGCTGTTCGAGCATGCCCGCGTCATCGCCAGCCGCGATCCCCTGGCCGAGCGTTTCGTGCCGTTGCTGGAAAAGCTGCGCGACCAGACCGGCGAGACGGTGCTGCTCGCCAAGCGCCTGGACCGGCAGGCGGTGTACCTGGCGGTGCTCGACGGTCTGCACAGCATCCGCTACAGCCCGAAGGTGGGGGAGTTCAGGCCGCTGCACGCGAGCGCGAGCGGCAAAGCGCTGCTTGGCAGCGTCGCGCCCGCCCTGCGCAACGAGTTGCTCGGAGGCATGAAGCTGCCGCGCGTGACTTCGCGCACGATCACTTCGCGCGCTGCGCTGGAAGCCGATTTGGAGCAGGGGCGTGCGCGCGGCTGGTATGTCACGCACGGGGAAACCGTGGCCGACCTGATGGCGGTGGCGGTGGCGGTGGAGCTGAACGGCGAAATCTACAGCGTCGCGCTGGCCGGCCCGATGCAGCGCATGGAAGGCGCGCTGAAGCGCCACGCGAAGCTGCTGCTCGAGTTGCGCGCAACGCTGGAGGAGGCGGCATGAGCAGGGAGCAGGGGCCCCGCGTAGCGGGGATGCGAGCGGCCGCGATTGCCGCCGGCCGCCGACAGTCGTTGCGCTCGATTCATGACGACGTAACGGAGGCGGCGGCATGAGCTGGCTGCCGCTCGCGGGGATCAAGGTTGCGGATTTCTCCGCGCTGATACCCGGGCCTTTTGCATCGGCGATTCTGTCCGACCTCGGCGCCGACGTGATCAAGGTCGAACCGCCGAAGGGCGATTCGGCCAGAGGCCTGTTGCCGGCGGTGTTCCATGCGGCCAACCGCAACAAGCGCTCGATCGCGCTCGATCTGAAGCACCCGGACACGAAGCCGGTAATCGAACGTCTGGCGCGCTGGGCCGATATCGTGATCGAATCCAACCGCCCCGGCGTGAGCACGCGCCTGGGCATCGATTACGCCAGCCTGTCGGCCCTGAATCCCGGGCTGATCTACTGCTCGCTGTCGGGCTTCGGCCAGAACGGTCCCTGGCGCGACAAGCCCGGGCACGATATCGGCTATGTGGGCGCGAGCGGCGGGTTGTCCTATCCGGGTTCCTGGTTGGGCAAGCCGGCGCGCTCGAGCATACCGATTGCCGACATGCAGGGCGGCAGCTTCGGCACCATCGCCATTCTGGCGGCACTGCATGAGCGCGGCCGCAGCGGCCGCGGCGCCGAACTCGACCTCAGCCTGTACGAAGCGGCCTTGTTCTGCGCCGCGCTGCGCCATGGCATAGCCGCGCATACCGATCCGCGCGCGCATATCTGGCCGGTGAACGATCTATTCGAAACCGCCGACGGCAGCGTGCTCATTCTCGGCATCGTGGAGCAGCATTTCTGGGACAATTTCCGCGCAGCGGCGAGAGACATGGAGCCCGCGTTGATGGATCCGAAATTCGACACCGATCCCAGCCGGCGCAAGCACGGCGATGAGCTGTCGCGCCTGCTGAAGAAACTGTTCCTGCAGAAGACGGCGCAGCAATGGCATGACATGCTCGAGCCACTGGACGTTCCGATCGAACTGCCGCTGACGCCGGCCGAGGCGAGCCGCACCGCGTATGCCGAGGCGCGCGAGGCCGTGGTCGAGCTCGGCGGCGAGCGCCACATTCTGTTTCCACTCTGGGCCAATGGCCAGCGCGGCGGCAAGCTCAGGCGCGGCACACCGGCACTCAACGCGGACGGCGCGGCGGTGCTGCAGGAACTGGGGTTCGCGCAAGACGAGGTGCAGCGCATCCTCGGCTCCGCTGCGGCAGCGAGGTAACATGGATTTCTGTCTGTCCGAAGAGCAGCAGGCGATACGCGAGGCGATCGCCAGGATCTGCGCCCAATTCGGCGACGACTACTGGCTGGAAAAAGACCGGGCACACGAGTTCCCGCATGAACTGCACCAGGCGCTGGCGCGCGACGGCTGGCTAGGCATCGCGATGCCGCAGGAATACGGCGGCGCCGGCCTGGGCATCACCGAGGCGGCGGTGATGCTGCAGACGATTGCCGAGTCGGGCGCAGGGTTCTCCGGCGCTTCCGCCGTGCACATGAACATCTTCGGCCTCAATCCGGTGGTGGTGTTCGGCAGCGAAGCGCAGAAGCGGCGCATGCTGCCGCCGCTGATCGCGGGCAAGGAGAAAGCCTGTTTTGCCGTGACCGAGCCCAACACCGGCCTCGATACCACGCGGCTGAAAACGCGTGCCGTGCGCGAAGGCGGGCGCTACATCCTGTCTGGGCAGAAAGTGTGGATTTCCACAGCGCAGGTGGCCGAGAAAATGCTGATCCTCGCGCGTACCACGCCGATCGAAGAGTGCCGCAAACCGGCCGAGGGCCTGACACTGTTCTATACCGACCTCGACCGGCGCTACATCGAAGTGCATGAAATCGACAAGATGGGACGCGCGGCGGTCGATTCCAACCAGGTGTTCATCGACGGACTGCCGGTGCCGGTGGCAGACCGCCTGGGCGAGGAAGGCAAGGGCTTCGACTGCATCCTGCACGGCATGAACCCGGAGCGCGTACTCATCGCCGCCGAATCGGTCGGCCTCGGGCGCGCGGCGCTGGCACGCGCCACGCAGTACGCCAAGGAGCGCATTGTGTTCGATCGGCCCATAGGCAAGAACCAGGGCATCCAGCATCCGCTGGCCGCGTGCTGGATGGAACTGGAGGCGGCCAACCTCATGGCGTTCAAGGCGGCGAGCCTGTACGACCGCGGCCAGCCCTGCGGCGCCGAAGCCAATGCGGCCAAGTACCTTGCCGGCGAAGCCTGCTTCAACACCTGCCAGCAGGCCTTGATGACCCATGGCGGCTTCGGCTACGCCAAGGAATACCACGTCGAACGCTATTTGCGCGAAAGCCTGGTCGGGCGCATTGCCCCGATCACCCCGCAGTTGATCTTGTGTTTCATCGCCGAGAAGGTGCTCGGCCTGCCCAAGTCGTATTGAATCGCGGGGACGTGATCTGCACGCCGGGCGATGACTTGCTCCTTCGCGCCAGATGGCCTTCCGTCCACGCCGTTATTGAGGATTGAATTGTCACCAATTCCGACGCATACCCGCACTGCGCTTACCGTGCTCGGCGTCTGCCTGGTATTGCACATGATCGGGCGCGGCACCGCGGAGAGCTACGTCGTGTTCCTGTTGCCGCTGGAACGCGATCTGGGCTGGACGCGCTCGGAGATGACCAGCGTGTATTCGATTTACCTGCTGGTCAACGGCCTGAGTTCGCCCATCGTCGGCATGCTGTTCGACCGCTGGGGGCCGCGCGCGCTCTACACCTGCGGCATGAGCTCGCTCGCCGGCGCTTATCTGCTCGCGCCGCAGGTGCATGCGCTGTGGCAGTTCTATGCCACAGTTGGCGCGATGACGGGCATCGCGGCGGCGTCTCTGGGCATGGTGCCTTCATCCAGCCTGATCAGCCGCTGGTTCCGCGAACGCTTGTCCACGGCGATTTCGGTGGCTTTCGCCGGATTCGGCGTGGGCGCGCTGTTCATCGTTCCGGCCGCGCAGTACCTGTTGCAAACCCATAGCTGGCGCGAAAGCTACCAGATCATGGGCAGCGTGCTCCTCGCCTTGGTGCCGCTGGTGTTTTTCCTGCCGTGGAAACGCTACGCTGCAGGCCACCCGGAGCACCTGCAGTTGAAACGCAGCAGCGTCGCGCCCGAGCACGACTGGACCCTGCGCGCGGCGATGCGAACGCGCACGTTCTGGGGCTTGATCTGGGTGTTCTTTTTCACCGCGATGGGTATGTTCACCATCATGGTGCAGACGGTAGTCTATCTGGTGGAGCAGGGTTTTTCCCCGATCGTTGCCGCCACCGCATTCGGCTTTTCGTCCATGCTGTCGGTAATAGGCGTGCTCGGCACCGGTGCCATCGCCGACCGCATCGGCCCGCGCCGCATCGTCAGCCTGACTTTCGCCGGCAGCATCGCGGGCGTGGCCATCCTGCTGCTGATGACCTGGTTCCCGCTGCAAGGCTTGCTTGTCGCTTTCGTGCTCGTTTTCGGCATCTGCCAGGGCGCGCGCGGTCCTATCGTGTCTTCGATCAGCACGCGCCTGTTCGCCGGCAGCCATGTTGCCGCTATTTACGGCGTGATTTATGCGAGCAATGCCCTGGGCGCGGGGCTGGGCTCGCTGATGGCCGGCTTGCTGCACGATATGACCAACAGCTACCGGCCCAGTTTCGTGTTCGCGGTGTGCGCGCTGTTTATCGCCGGATTGCCGTTCTGGCGCGTGCCGGAGTTGCGCGATTTCCGCATGCGCCAGCCCGCGCGCCCCTAGCGCCGGGGCAGGGGCCAGGGCTTTGCGCTAAGATTCGCGGCAGTTCGAGAAATGGAGGTGGTAATGCAAAAATATCAAATGTACATAGACGGCAAGTACACCGACTCGGCCTCGGGCAAGTGGTTCGACAGCTATAATCCGTACACCGGCGAGCCCTGGGCGCAGATCGCGCAGGGCGGCGCCGAGGACGCGGACCGCGCGGTGAGCTATCTGTCCCCCTTCGGCGGCTACAAGGATTCGGGCCTGGG
>JBQMQE010000317.1:1180-4918 GCA_052172655.1 Burkholderiales bacterium | reverse complement strand
CCGCTACAGCAAAAAGGCCGGCGCATGCGCCGGCCTTTTTGTTCTATGGACCGTCCGCGCGTAAATCTCGCACGGGCTGTTTCAAGGCTCGTGCCTCGCGCTGCGCCGTGCGCCGGGGAATTGTCCTGGCAAGGGGCCGCCCGCGTAAATCAGCGCTGGCCGACCTTGGCGTCGCGGAAAATTGCTTCCGCGCCGCGCGGCGGCGCGCGCCAGTACTGCTTGGGTGCACGCACCTCGCCTCCGAGTTCGGCGGCAGCGCGCCAGGCCCAGTGCGGCTCGTAGAGCATGCCGCGGGCAAGCGCGACCATGTCGGCGCGACCGGCAGCGATGATGTCTTCGGCCTGCCGCGGCTCGGTGATCAGGCCCACGGCGATGGTCGGGATGCCGATTTCCTTGCGGATCGCCTCGGCGAACTGCACTTGATAGCCGGGGCCGAGGGTGATTTTCTGCCCGGGCGCGAGGCCGCCGCTGGAAGCGTCGATCCAGTCGCAGCCCAGCGTTTTCAGTTGTTGCGCGAACCTGATCGACTGCGCCAGGTCCCACCCGCCCTCGATCCAGTCGCTGGCCGATATGCGCACGCCAAGCGGCTTTGCCTCGGGCCAGACCTTGCGCACTGCGGAGAATACCTCCAGCGGAAAACGCATGCGATTTTCGAGCGATCCGCAGTAGCGGTCGCTGCGCCGGTTGGACAGGGGTGAGAGAAATTCATGCAGCAGGTAGCCGTGCGCCGCGTGCAATTCGATGGCGTCCACGCCGAGCGCGGCGGCACGCTGCGCCGCGTGTACAAACGCCTCGCGCACGCGTTCGAGGTCCGCCGCATTCATCTCCCGCGGCGGCGGTTCGGACGGAGAAAACGGCAGCGCCGAGGGCGCAATCGGCTCCCAACCGCCGTCCTCGGGCGCAATCAGCTTGCCGCCGTCCCAGGGCGTGTGGCTGGATCCCTTGCGCCCCGCATGGGCCAACTGGAGCGCGAGCGGCGTGTCCGCATGGCGCCGCAGGCCAGTCAGCAGCCGGCGAATAGCGGTCTCGTTGTCATCCGAATACAGCCCGAGGCAGGCAGGCGTGATGCGGCCGATCGCCTCGACCGCGGTTGCCTCGATGCACAGCAGCCCTGCGCCGCCCAGGGCGAGCTGCCCTAGATGGATCAGGTGCCAGTCGTTGGCGTTGCCGGCGGTCGCCGAGTATTGGCACATCGGCGAAACCATGATGCGGTTTGCAAGACGAAGTTCACGCAGGTCGATGGGCTGGAACAGGGCGCTGGTCACGATGGATCCTTTTGTTGATTCGAACCAAATGGGGGGTAGCATTCAGGGCGCGGTACTTGAAGCAGCGCGCAGGATGCTCGCGCGAGACATTCGCACAGGCGCGGCGCCCGAGTCAAGCGCAATAGCACCATCGACGGAACTGTTGCTTTGACTTTGTACAACGCCATGGGTCAGCAAGCGGCGCTTGCCTATGGCGCGCAGGAGCCGGGCTGCAGTTCGCGTTGCGCGGCTAGATCGGAGACAACCTGACCCAGCCGAGTTTCAGCGTGCGCGACGCCGGCGGTGCTGCGCGCGGCAAGGGTGTTAACCTGTTGACTCGACCTTGATTTTCTTTGTATAATCCTGCCTCTTTGCGATACCCGGGGCGGCCAGGCGTAGATCGGTCGTCCCTATTTCATTTCGGAACATCAAATAATGCCAACAATTAATCAGTTAGTGCACACGCCGCGCGTGCGTACCAAGGCCAAGAGCAAGGTGCCCGCGCTCGGAAATTCGCCACAAAAGCGTGGCGTATGCACGCGCGTCTACACCACCACCCCGAAAAAGCCGAATTCGGCGCTGCGCAAGGTGGCGAAGGTGCGCCTCACCAACGGCTTCGAGGTCATCAGCTACATCGGCGGCGAGGGCCACAACCTGCAGGAGCACTCGGTGGTGCTGATTCGCGGCGGCCGGGTGAAAGACCTGCCGGGTGTGCGCTACCACATGGTGCGCGGCAGCCTGGACACGCAGGGCGTGAAGGATCGCAAGCAAAGCCGTTCGAAATACGGCGCGAAGAAGCCCAAGGCGGCGTAATAACCGTGGCGAATTCCCCGGCGTTGAATCGGGCTGCAGACGCAGGAAAGCAGATTGTTGCAATGGATATTAATAATTGAACGTTCGATATTGAGGTCATAAAGTGCCACGACGCAGAGAAGTTCCCAAGCGCGACATTCTTCCGGATCCGAAATTCGGCAATCAGGACGTCGCCAAGTTCATCAACGTGCTGATGACACGCGGCAAGAAGTCGGTTGCCGAGAGCATCATCTACCGCGCATTCTCCGCGATCAAGACCAAGTCCGGCAAGGACCCAATCGAGGTGTTCGGCCAGGCGGTGTCCAACGTCAAACCCATGGTCGAGGTGAAGAGCCGCCGCGTCGGCGGCGCCAACTACCAGGTGCCGGTGGAAGTGCGCCCGGTGCGGCGCGTGGCGCTGGCGATGCGCTGGCTGCGCGAGGCGGCGCAAAAGCGCAGCGAGAAATCGATGGACCTGCGCCTGGCGAACGAACTGCTGGAGGCGGCCGAGGGCCGCGGCAGCGCGATGAAGAAGCGCGATGAAGTGCACCGCATGGCGGAAGCCAACAAGGCGTTCGCGCACTACCGTTTCTAAGCGCTTCGATCTGCAGAGAATACAAACGGAATTTTCGACTTAACTCACTGCCAGAACTGACCGGCCCAGCCAGATAATCTTCTGGTATCCCCCGCGTCTTGGCAGTCAAAGGTTTTTAAGGTTCTTACCGTGGCACGCAAAACCCCAATCGATCGTTACCGCAATATCGGCATCAGTGCCCACATTGACGCCGGCAAGACCACGACCACGGAACGCATCCTGTTCTACACCGGCGTGAACCACAAGATCGGCGAGGTGCACGACGGCGCCGCGACCATGGATTGGATGGAGCAGGAGCAAGAACGCGGCATCACCATCACTTCGGCGGCCACCACCTGTTTCTGGAAGGGTATGGATCTGTCCTACCCTGAGCACCGCATCAACATCATCGATACGCCGGGCCACGTCGATTTCACCATCGAAGTGGAGCGTTCCATGCGCGTGATCGACGGCGCGTGCATGGTGTACTGCGCCGTCGGCGGGGTGCAGCCGCAGTCGGAAACCGTGTGGCGCCAGGCCAACAAGTACAAAGTGCCGCGGCTCGCGTTCGTCAACAAGATGGACCGTCAGGGCGCGGACTTCCTCAAAGTCTACGAACAGATGAAGAGCCGCCTCAAGGCCAATCCGGTGCCATTGCAGCTGCCGATCGGTGCAGAAGAGAAATTCGAAGGCGTGATCGACCTGGTACGGATGAAGGCGATTTACTGGGATGATTCGACGCAGGGTATGAAATTCGACATGCGCGACATCCCCTCGAACTTGCTTGCCGAGGCCAAGGTGTGGCGCGAGAAGATGGTGGAGGCCGCGGCTGAAGGCAACGACGAGTTGATGAACAAGTATCTTGAAGGCCACGATCTGTCGGTCGAGGACATCAAGACGGGTCTGCGCCTGCGCACCGTCAAGAGCGAGATCACGCCGATGCTATGCGGCTCGGCGTTCAAGAACAAGGGTGTGCAGGCGATGCTGGACGCCGTAATCGACTACATGCCGGCACCGGTCGATGTACTGCCGGTCCAGGGCGAGGACGACGCCGGAAAAGCCGGGATGCGCAAACCCGACGACGCGCAGCCGTTTGCCGCGCTCGCGTTCAAGATCATGACCGACCCG
>JBQMQE010000317.1:0-1170 GCA_052172655.1 Burkholderiales bacterium | reverse complement strand
CAGCTTACGTTCTTTCGTGTCTACTCCGGTGTGCTTAACTCCGGCGACACGGTTTACACCTCGGTGCGCGGCAGGAAAGAGCGCATCGGCCGCCTGCTGCAGATGCACGCCAATGAGCGCGCCGAGATCAAGGAAGTGTGTGCCGGCGACATCGCCGCGGCCGTAGGACTGAAGGACGTGACCACCGGCGAAACCCTGTGCGATCCAAAGCACATCATCGTCCTCGAGCGCATGATATTCCCGGACCCGGTGATCCACGTTGCGGTGGAGCCCAAGACCAAGAGCGACCAGGAAAAAATGGGCGTTGCCCTCAATCGTCTGGCGCAGGAGGACCCGTCGTTTCGCATGCGCACGGACGAGGAAACCGGCCAGACCATCATTTCCGGCATGGGCGAACTGCACCTGGAGATCATTGTCGACCGCATGAAGCGCGAGTTCAGCGTGGAAGCCAACGTCGGCGCGCCTCAGGTGGCGTACCGCGAGACCATCCGGCGGGTGTGCGAGGAAATCGAGGGCAAGTTCATCAAACAGTCCGGCGGCCGCGGTCAGTACGGTCACGTCTGGCTCAAAGTCGAGCCCCAGCCCCCGGGCAAGGGCTTCGAATTCGTCGACGCGATCAAGGGCGGCTCGGTGCCGCGCGAGTATATTCCTGCGGTGCAGCGCGGCCTGGTGGAAACGCTGCCAGCCGGCGTGCTCGCAGGGTATCCCGTGGTGGATGTGAAAGTGACGCTGTTCGACGGCTCGTATCACGAAGTGGACTCGAACGAGAATGCCTTCCGTATGGCTGCCTCGATGGCGTTCAAGGACGGTATGCGCAAGGCCTCCCCGGTGCTGCTCGAACCAATCATGGCGGTCGAGGTGGAAACGGCAGAAGACAAAATGGGCGATGTCATGGGTGACCTGTCGTCGCGTCGCGGCATCATTCAGGGCATGGACGATCTAGGTGGAGGCAAGGTCATCCGCGCCGAAGTGCCCCTGGCCGAGATGTTCGGCTATTCGACAACGCTGCGCTCGCTCACGCAAGGGCGCGCCACCTACACCATGGAATTCAAGCATTACGCCGAAGCGCCGAAGACCGTGGCCGAAGCAATTATCAACAAAAAATAGACGGGAACGATCATGTCAAAAGCTAAGTTTGAGCGCACCAAGCCGCACGTAAACGTAGGGACG
>JBQMQE010000316.1:0-4952 GCA_052172655.1 Burkholderiales bacterium | reverse complement strand
GGGTGTACATGCCGAGCCAGGGACGCGGCGCGCGCGCCGCGCGCCCGTGCGCGAGCAAGTCCCCGAGTATGGGTTCTATCAGATCGATCGGAACGAACATATTGCCCTGCTCCGATTCCCCGCCTTCGGCCTCCTGCACCAGCAGCGAGCCGATGCCCACCAGCCGCCCGCCCGCATCCAGCAGCGCCGCGCCGCCCCATTGCGGGTGCGCCGGCACGGTGAACAAAGCATCCTCGATCAGGTATTCCCAATACCCCGCGAACTCGCGCTTGGCGACCAGTCTGGCCTTGAGCGCATGCGCGCGCCCGCCATGACCGATGACGAACACCTCGTCGCCGGCAGCCACTTCGGCAGCGGAGCCGCGCTGCAGCAGCGGCGCGCGCAATTCGCCCAGCGGCTGCACCAGTCCGAAGCCCGTGGCCTGGTCGTAGGCGAGCGCATGGCCGGCGACGACCGTGCCGGCATTGGTCGTGAGCCAGATGTTCTCGGCTTCGGTGATCAGGTAGCCGATGGTGAGCACCAGTCCGTCCGCACCGATGACCGCGCCGTAGCCGACGCGTTCGGTGCCGAGTATGCCGCCGGTGAACGCATCCTCGGGTATTTCGGCGCGCAGCAGCACCACCGCGTCCAGCGCCCGCGCGAGATCGAAGCCCAGCTCCTCGTCGCGCGGCTGCAGGGATTCGTCAAAAGCCCAAGGGTTCGTATCCGACATGGCAGCGATTCTGCCACGTTGCGCGCTTGCCGGCAGACAACTTCGGCCTCAGGACCAGGATTGTCGCCACAATGGATCGAAATCCTGCGGCGCGAGTACGCTGAACCGGCCCAACTGCGCCACCGGGCGCGCCAGCTTCAGCAGCGCATTGTCGCGCGTGAGCAGGTGGCTCGCGCGCGCATGCCAGGCCAGCTCGAGAAACTTCTGGTCATCCGGATCCTCGCACAGCGGCAAATCCTTCGCTTCGACCGCCCCGGGGATTTCGAACACCCTGGCATGCGCGGCGTAACGTCCGAACGCGAGCGCCTGCGCCGCGGCATCCAGCTTGACCTGCGCATAGCCAAGCGCGCGACGCAATTCCTGCAGGCAAGCGCCGCTGGTCGCGAGCTGCAAGGTTTCACGCTCGATCGCATCCACCAGGGGCTGAACGCGCGGGTCGCGAAAGGCGACCCAGTCCAGGACGACGTTGGTGTCCAGGACCAGCAGCGGGATCGGCGCAGCGCGTCCGGTCGAGACAGGTGCGGACATAGCGCTGCGGTCCCGATGCATGGACGACAGTTTAGAGCCTATTTCAAAATGAGGGCATATCCCCCGCGGAAACTTTCCCCTCGGGGAGGATCGAGACCTTCGGCGCGCATCCCCTTAGGCCCCGCTAGATCAGGGGCCATTTTGATAATTCTGAAATGGCCTGTTAGCCTACGCGCAGAGTAGCAGAGTACTATTGCAGCCTGACGGACGCAGGAGGTCGCAACATGTTCCCGCTGATCGAAGTTTCCGGCTCCGCGCGCGAACGCGGGCAGCAGCACGGGCTCAAGGCGAAGGCGCGCATCGAGCGCTCGATCGCGAGCTACGCGCGCCTGTTCGCCTACTGCGGCATCACCTGGCACGGTGCGCAGCGGCTGGGCGCGGCTTATCGCGGCCTGATCGGCGATCTGGATCCCGCGCTGCTGTCCGAGATCGAAGGCATCGCCTCGGGCGCCGGGCGGCACATCGATGAAATCCTCGCGCTCAACGCCCGCACCGAAATCCTGCCGCCGAGCTATCCCGGCGAACCGCACCCGGATCGAAGCAGGATCGCCGCCGCCAACACGCAAAGCGGCGTGCCGGACTGGGGCGAATGCACCGCCATCGCGGTGAAGCCGGCGCAGAGCGCGACCGGCACGACGTTGCTGGCACAGAACTGGGACTGGCTGGGGTCGCAGCGCGCCGCGCTGGTGCTGCTGCGCGTGCGCGACGCCGGCGGCGCTTCCTGCCTCACGCTGACCGAGGCCGGCATGCTCGCCAAAATCGGCCTCAACCATCGCGGCTTCGGCGTCTGCCTCAACATCCTGCGCTCCGCCGACGACGGCAGTCATCCCGGCGTGCCGGTGCACGTGCTGCTGCGCGCGCTGCTCGAACGCGACAGCGTCGCCGACGCGGTGGCATTCGCTTCCAAACTTTCCTTCGGAGCCTCGTCCAACGTGCTCTGCGCCGATGCGTCAGGCGACACCGCGGCGCTGGAGTTTTCGCCGCGCGGGCTCGAGGTCGTGCGCGGCGCGGCGGCGGCGCTGTGCCACACCAATCATTTCCTCGCCCCGGCCGCGGCGAGGCACCAGGCTACGCTCGCCCCCAGCCTGTCGAGCGTGCCGCGCCTTGCGCGCATCACCGCGCTAACGGGCGCGCACCAGGGAAAATTTTCAGCCGCCGACCTGCAGCGCATGCTGCGCGACGAATCCGACGGCTACCTGTCGATCTGCCGCAGTCCGGACCCCTCGCTCGCGTCCGAGGCCTGTATCGAAACCGTCGCCTCGGTGGTGATGGAGCTGGGCGAGCGCGTGATGCACATCGCGCCGGACGTGCCCACGCGCGTCGATTTCGTGCCGGTGGCGCTGGGCGAGACCGTGCCGGCTTAGCGCTCATTGCGAAACGCCGGGATGCGGGCGGGAACGCAAGGGGTTCCACTGCTTCCTCGGCCCCTCATGCTCCCCCTGAGTCAGGGGCCGTTCCGGTAATTCTGCAACGGCCCCTTATGATTCCCCTACGCCGGCGAGAGTATGTGGATCAGCCGGTTGGCAATCATGTCCTTCGTCTTCGCCGCATACGCCGCCATATGCGGCGCGGCCGCATGCGCTTTCAATGCGTCCATGCTCGCCCATTTCTCGATCACCAGCAAAGTATCGGGACCGTACTTCGTCTGAAACTTCGGACCGTCCGCAAAATCGACAGCGGCGCCGTACTCGATGCAGCCCTGTTCGGCTTTGACCGCAGGTACATTGGCGTGGAACGCCTGCAAAATCGAATCGCGCATGCCGGGTTTGGCGGTGATTACGGCGACAACGTGAATCATGGTTTTCTACTCCTGCTGTGTACTGCCTGATGGACGATCACGCATGGAGACCGCGGCGCCGGAGTGAGCCGACGCCAGGCGCTTCCGTCCGCGATCAATGATTTGCGTACGGCTTGTTCTCGCACACGGGCGTAACTTGCCCGCCATCCCAAATATAGCTGAAATGCGAGCCCTGGATACAGTTTCACCAGGCAGGCGGCCGAAATACGGCAACGCGTGCTCCTCCGGCGCCATTCCCCCGCGATCTGCTCATCCAATATGCCCAGTTGCGCGAAAAAAACAGCAGACTGCCAGGGCAGTGCCCGCCAGCAGCGGCCGGCGGCGGGATGTGCATGGCATGATCGTCGTATAATCGGCCAGTCCAGAATTAGCTCGCGGCAACAAGACCATTCACCTCGGGAGACCCACCATGCCGTCACTGCAAATCCGCTTCTGCGTCGCGCTGTTTAGCGCAGGCGTATCGATGACCGCGCTTGCCGATTCGATGTCGCCGGTCGGCACCTGGAACACCATCGATGATGAAACCCACCAGCCCAAGTCCTTGGTCCGCATCACGGAAAAGGACGGCGTGATTTCCGGAACGGTCGAAAAAATTGTCGATCCCGCCAAGCAGGACTCGAAATGCGACGAATGCGCCGGCGACGATCCGCGCAAGGGCAAACCGGTGATCGGCATGACCATCCTGACCGGCTTGAAGAAGGAGGGCGATAACGTCTATGGCGGCGGCCAGATACTTGATCCCAAGAACGGCAAAACCTATAACGCCAAGGTGACCGTCATCGACGGCGGCAAGAAGCTCGAAATGCGTGGCTCTATCCTGTTTTTCGGGCGCACCCAGACCTGGATCCGGGCGTACTAGTAGTGCGTTCCATCAATATTGTTACACAATAACCTAAATAGCCTATACTTGCCATGATATTTCTGACTCTCTTGACGGAGGTGATCATGGCGGGAAAGACCAAACGCGCGGCACTTGTGTTGACGCAAGAGCAAAGGACGACGCTCAAGGAACTGTCCCGATCGCGAACAGCGCCGGCGCGCGAGGTTGAGCGCGCCAAGATATTGATGGGCTACGCCGAGGGCACTTCGATTACGGGCTTGCAACGCCAACTTGGGGTCGGGCGCCCGATGATCTACCGGTGCATCGACAAGGCACTCGCGGGGGGTGCGCAAATGGGATTGAAGGACACCTACCATCGTCCGCACGAACCCGAGATTAGCGATGAAGCCAAGGCTTGGGTGGTGAGCATCGCCTGCACCAAGCCCAAGGATCACGGTTTGGCTTCGGAACTTTGGACGATCTCCGGGCTGGCGGGGTTCATATCCGAACTTGCCGAGGGCGCAGGCTTTCCCCGTCTGGCGCGCGCAGGCAAGAGTACCGTATGGCGCATCCTCGACGAGAACGAGATCAAGCCCCACCGAATCCGCTACTACCTGGAAAAACGAGATCCGGAGTTCGATCGCAAGATGCAAGAAGTCCTGATGGTATATCGGGACGTCTCGCTCTACCGCGAAGGGGCCGTTCATGACGCACGGCCCGAGCCCATCTACACCGTCAGCGTCGATGAGAAGCCGGGCGTTCAGGCCATTGGGCTGACAGCACCGGATCTGCCACCGGTTCCGGGCAAGGCAGCTACCGTTGGGCGCGACTACGAATACGTGCGGCATGGGACCGTGTCGATCCTGGCCGGAATTGATCTGCACTCTGGTCATATCTTTGGCAACGTGGAAGACCGTCATCGCAGCGTGGAGTTCATCGCGTTGCTCAAGCGGCTCGATGAGTACTATCCGCCCGAGGCAATCATTCGCGTGGTGCTGGACAATCATTCGGCCCATATCTCGAAGGAGACCGTGGCCTATCTCGGTACTCGGCCGGGGCGCTTCGAGTATGTTCACACGCCCAAGCATGGCAGT
>JBQMQE010000315.1:0-4955 GCA_052172655.1 Burkholderiales bacterium | reverse complement strand
AGAGGCAAAAAGAAGGCGGTTTGACTGTAAAGTTATTTCGGGGACACTACACTAGCAAACTCCGCGAGTTCCGGGCGTCAGGATTCAAAGTCCCGAACGCGACCAGGGGACCAGGGCGAAAAAGGAGGGGTTTCGCCCCTTCCTCAGCCTCTCGTGCTCCCCTGAATCAGGCGCCTAAGCGCAAATCCCCTGGGCACTCTCGATTCCGGGCAAAAGTATTTTCCGGGATTCATCCGCTTGCAGTAGCAAGCCGGGGCACGATGCATTAGACTGTCCGTCTATCGACTTGGACCGCAGCATTGCCCGGGTTGATATTCGACTACATTTCTATCAGGAGATTTTCGTGGCTACTGGAACAGTGAAATGGTTCAACGCAGGCAAGGGATTCGGTTTTATTCAGGCAGATGACGGTTCGAAAGACGTGTTCGTGCATATATCGGCGGTGGAGAAAGCGGGCCTGTCCACCTTGAACGAAGGTCAAAAGATCCAGTACGAATTACAGAAAGGCCAGGACGGCAAAACCTCGGCTGGAGATTTGAAGTCCATCTGAGCCCGGCGTCGCCAATCGGCCCGATCGGCATGATTGGCGACGGCGTCTGCGCCCGGAAGCGCCGTGGCCAGACCGCCGTAGCCAGACTCTTGGCGATGCCAACGGCGGCGGGCGCATCTGCGATTCGCGCGCATCGCGCGCCAGACTCAGGCGTTCGACGCCGCCAGTTTCCGCTCCGACTGAAATCCGAGTTCTGCCGACAACGCCACGGCGGCCTCACGCACATACTTTGACTTCTCCTGCAGCGCCTGCAGCGAAAGCCGCCACATCGGTCCGGACATGCCGATGGCGCCGGCAACGCGTCCGGTAAAGTCGCGCACCGGAACGGCTACGCAGCGCGCCTCGGAGTCAAATTCGCCGTCGTCGAAGGCGAGGCCCTTGCGCCTCACTTCCTCGATCTCGCGCAATAAAATCTCGCGCTCGACGATGGTCTTGGCAGTGAATTGGCGCAACTCGCAGTTTTCCAGATAGCGCGCGAGCTGGGACGGCGAGAGCGCGGCCAGCAGCACCTTGCCCAGGGCCGTGGCGTGCGCGGGACGAACCGCGCCGGTGCGGTCGACCATCTGGAATATCCCGGTGCCGGCGGTCTTGGCCACCACCACGATTTGCTCTCCCGAGCGAATCGCAAAATGGCTGTATTCGCCGGTCTCGCGCGTCAGCTTCTCGAGTACGGGCGTGGCAACACTGACGAGTTCGATCTCGTCCAGGGCGCCTGCGGCGAGCGTGAACATGCGCCGCCCGATGCGGTATTTCCTGGAATCCACGAGCTGGCTCACATAGCCGAGCTGCACCATGGTCTTGACCAGGTGAAACGTCGTGCTGTTATGCAGTCCCACGCGCTTGCTCAGCTCCGCCAGGCTGATGCCTTCGCGATTGCGCGCGATTTCCTCGGCTATCGCGAAAGCGCGCGCAATCGACTGAACGCCGCCGTGCTCCTTGCCAGTCGCGTGCGTTTCCTCCTGCGGCGGCGCCGATTTGGCACGTGCGGGTTTTTTCATGATCGTCGCTCACTTAGATTGTTCAAGATGAAGGGATGGCTCCCGTCATACTACGCAGTGACGGCAAATTATAACTCAGGATCGCACCGGTACCGGCAATATGAAGCCGTGTTTATCATTGTGAAATTTTCCCCAACCCGATTACAATGGCATTGTTCCATTGTTCATATGCAACCAAGACTTCGGTCCGATGACAGCCCGCGACTACGACGTAATCGTGATAGGCGGAGGCAACGCCGCCCTGTGTGCGGCGCTGACGGCGCGCGAAGGCGGCGCCAGCGTGCTGCTGCTCGAATCCGCGCCGCGCGCATGGCGCGGCGGCAACTCGCAGCACACGCGCAACCTGCGCTGCATGCACGACACGCCGCAGGACGTGCTCACCGATGCCTACCCGGAAGAGGAATACTGGCAGGACTTGCGCAAAGTCACCGGCGGCCTCACCAACGAGACGCTCGCGCGGCTGGCGATTCGCGATTCGGCGCACTGCCGCGACTGGATGCGCCGCCACGGCGTGCATTTCCAGCCCTCCCTCTCGGGCACCTTGCAGCTCTCGCGTACCAACGCCTTCTTCCTCGGCGGCGGCAAGGCGCTGCTCAACGCCTACTACCGCAGCGCGGAAGAGCTCGGCGTGCACATTCGCTACGAGGCGCCGGTGGACCGGCTGCAGCTTAGCGACGGCCGCTTCGTCGCGGCGTATGTCGGCAGCGAGCGCATTGCGGCAAGGGCATGCGTGGTCGCGAGCGGCGGTTTCGAGTCGAACCGCGAATGGATGCGCGCAGCCTGGGGCCAGATCAACGGCGCCTGGGTGGCCGACAATTTCCTGATTCGGGGCACGCGCTTCAACATGGGCGTGTTGCTGAAGTACCTGATCGATGCCGGCGCCGACGCCGTCGGCGACCCGACGCAGTCGCACGCGGTGGCCATCGACGCGCGCGCACCCTTGTATGACGGCGGCATCTGCACCCGCGTGGACAGCGTCTCGCTCGGCATCGTCGTGAATAAGCACGCCGTGCGCTTTTACGACGAGGGCGAGGACTTCTGGCCCAAGCGCTACGCGATCTGGGGCCGGCTGGTGGCGCAGCAACCGGGACAGATCGCCTACTCGGTGATCGACGCCAAGGCGATCGGCCGCTTCATGCCGCCTGTATTCCCGGGCGAGAAAGCGGCTACGCTGTCCGAACTCGCGCGAGTGCTCGGCCTCGATGAGGCGACCCTGGCGCGCACCGTCGGCGACTACAATGCGGCCTGCCGCCCCGGCAGCTTCGACCACGCAGTGCTCGACGACTGCGCCACCGCCGGCCTCACGCCGCCGAAGACGCATTGGGCGCGCCCGATCGACACCGCGCCGTTCTATGCCTATCCGCTGCGGCCCGGCATCACCTTCACCTACCTCGGCGTGAAGGTGAACGAGCAGGCCGCCGTGCATTTCGCCGGCCGCGCCAGCCCCAACCTGTACGCCGCCGGCGAAATCATGGCCGGCAACGTGCTCGGCAAAGGCTACACCGCCGGCGTCGGCATGACCATCGGCACCGCCTTCGGGCGCATCGCCGGCGCCCAGGCGGCGGCGGCGGCCATTCAAGGAAGAATGCGTGCAAGCGCTTGAGGTGCAGCCCCGCGACCTGGGCAAGTCGGGGACAGGCACCGTGGCGACCAGTGCCGCCGAGGCCGAAGTGGCGCGCCAACTGCAGATCTGCAATGCCTGCCGCTACTGCGAAGGCTATTGCGCGGTGTTCCCGGCGATGACGCGCCGGCTCGAATTCGGCAAGGCGGACATCGACTACCTGGCAAATCTGTGCCACAACTGCGGCGCCTGCCTGCACGCCTGCCAATATGCGCCGCCGCATGAATTCGCGGTCAACGTGCCGCAGGCCATGGCCAGGGTGCGCGTCCAGACCTACGCGGACTACGCCTGGCCGCCGGCGCTCGGGCGCCTGTACAAACACAGCGGCCTGACGCTGGCACTGGCGTTGGCCGCCGGCCTGGCGCTGTTTCTGCTGCTGGCGCTCGCATCCAACGGCAACCTGTGGCACGAACCGCTGGCCGGAAATTTCTATCGCGTGTTTCCGCACAATCTGATGGTGTCCATGTTCACTCCGATATTTCTGTACGCGCTGCTGGCGCTGGCGCTCGGCGTGCGCAAATTCTGGAACGACGTTTCGCCGGGCGAACGCGCGCAGGATGCACCGGGCGCCGCGGCGGCCGAGGCGACGCGCGACGCGCTGCGCCTGAAGTATCTGGACGGCGGCCATGGACTCGGCTGCAACGAGGCCGACGACCGCTACACCCTGTGGCGCCGGCGCTTCCACCATTTCACGTTCTACGGTTTCATGCTGTGCTTCGCGGCGACCTCGGTGGCCACGCTGTACCACTATGTCTTCGGCTGGCATGCGCCGTATCCGCTATCGAGTCTGCCGGTGCTGCTAGGCACGTCGGGCGGCATCGGCTTGCTGCTCGGGCCGGCGGGGCTGCTGTGGCTGAATCTGGTCCGCCACCCGCTGCACGGCGACGATGCGCAAAAGCCCATGGACCGCGGCTTTATCGCGCTGCTGTTCCTTACCAGCGCGAGCGGCCTCGCCTTGCTCGCCTGGCGCGACTCAGGCGCGATGGCGCTGCTGCTTGCGCTGCACCTCGGTGCAGTGATGGCGCTATTCCTCACGCTGCCCTACGGCAAGTTCGCGCACGGCATCTATCGCTCGGCGGCGCTGCTCAAATGGGCGATCGAGAAGCGCCGGCCGAACCGCCTGCAGCTCGGGTCCGAATGAGTTCCGGCTTTCAAGAAACGGCCGCTAAATAGTTCCAGGATACGCGCCATGAGCCGCGACACCAGCGAACGGATTTATGACGTAGTCGTCGTCGGCGGAGGCGGCGCCGGCCTGGCCGCGGCCATCGAAGCGCGCCAGCTCGGGCGCGCAGTCCTGCTGGTCGAAAAAAATCCGGCGCTGGGCGGGTCCACCGCCTGGTCCATCGGCTCGATCAGTTCGAGCGCGACCCCGCATCAGATCAGGCGCGGCATCAAGGACTGCCCCGCGGATCACTTTACCGACATGCCCGCATTCGCGGGCGATCTGGCGTCGCGCGACAACGACGAACTGCGCCGCATCCTGTGCGACGAGGTGCCGGATGCGTTTCGCTGGCTGATGGACTGCGGCGTGCGCTTCTACGGCCCGGTGGCCGAACCACCGCACAAGAAGCCGCGCATGCACACCGTGCTGCCGAATTCCGGCTCGTACATTTACCATCTGCAGCGCCGGGCGCGGCGTCTGGGCGTGGAGATCCTGACAAACACGCGTGCCTGCCAACTCATCAGCGAAAGCGGCCGCGTCTGCGGCGTGCGCTGCATCGAGGGCAGCAACACGCGCGAGTTTCGCGCCCGCGGCGGCGTCGTCCTCGCAGCCGGCGATTTCACC
>JBQMQE010000314.1:0-4973 GCA_052172655.1 Burkholderiales bacterium | reverse complement strand
CAGTTCGCGATAGGTGAAAAACAGCGCGGCAGCGATCACTCCCAGCGCGGCAATAATGGCGCCCAACACTAACGTCGTCTTCTGCCTGCCCTCCATGTCGCTAACATTACACCCGCGAGAACGCATATAGCAAGCTGCGTCGCAGAGTTGCATGCGACGCAGGATACATCATACGTCGATGATGACGCGTCAATGCACCGACTAAATCAATCGACCCGGAATTGGATTTGGGTGGGTAAGACCTGGGCTCGAACTGGGGATTCGGAAAGCCAGTTAGTCCGAATGAAAGCTTCGGGTCGGGAGTGACATTCGCGTTTTGGAAAAGCTGACCCTGGCCAGGGTTTCCGCGGGTGGGAGCAGCGCGTGTTCCTGGCTAACAGCAGCCGTCATCTGACTATTACGCTGCATAAGTCCGCGTCGGCCGATGACCTGAAGATCACAACTAATTTGCGAGCCGCAGATCCAACTCAGCTAGCTGCCCTTCATCACGCCGAGCCGCACGGGAGCTGACGCTGCCGGCACGACCATGGGATTTGCAGCCGGAGGAAGTACGCGCACCAGTGCGAATCTGGCAGGGGCTCGCCGGCAACATCGTGCCTTCAGCGATGGCTCGTCATCTCGTGGCGGGCCTCGCGCTCAGCTAACTGCACTGCCTGCCGGGCGAACGCCACCTTTCGCTCATCGCTCGCCACCTGGACGCCATCCGCGCCGACCTGCCCGCATGAACGGATTTGCGCAACTTAGGATTGATTCTTGCCCACTGTCCCTGGCGATGACTGCATCGGGATGCTAAGTTTGAGGCCCAGCGAACCGATTTCCTCAGGAATGGGCGGATTGGTGTACGTGCGCTCCGCTTGGAAGCGCCGCGCAGACGCCGCCGGGGACGGCCCCAAAGATCACTTGCAGCACGAGTGTCATGATCGGCGCGACCATGCCGAACTTTATGCCGAGGACGCCGGCGCCGGCCATAGGCATGACGGCTACCATCATCAGACAGAATCGGGATTATTGGAGATGCCCTAAATGGGTCACGGCTGCGCGGATCGGATGTACGCCCGAGACGATTCAAACGCGCGCCGGACTGTGTTGCCGATTGGTGTAAGCTTTTGGCCAGTTAGCCGACCAAGGGGGATCATGCCCAGTCCAACAAAAACGACAACCCGATTGCGCGCCGCAGTCCTTGCGCTGTCGCTGATTTTTACCAGTCCGCTGGCACTGGCCGGTGCGGCGGATGTGATCGCCGCGACGGCGCGCCAGGCGGCCGACGGTACCTGGAGCTTCGAAGTCACCATGCGCTGCGACGACAGGGGCGCGGCCTATTTCTGCGACCGCTTCGAAGTGCTGACGCCCAGCGCGCGCGTAATCGGTGTGCGCAGATTGCTGCATGATCACACCGACGAGCAGCCCTTTACCCGCGACTTGCAAGGTGTCAGCGTGCCCGGCGATTCCCCTCAAAGCGTACGGATACGGGGGCGCCACAATGTACGTGGCTACGACGGCGCCATACTCAAACTCGATTTGCCGGCGCGAGCCGGGAACTGATTCAGGCTGTGATGTTCGCCCGGCGCCGCCCGGATTCGCCGCGCCCGCCCTGAGGACCTTGCCGCTGCCGCAGCGGTTTTTCTCCGCGGCTGTCGCGGCCCGGCCAACGCGTTCAGCGCGGCTTCAATCCGAGCTTTTCCGCGGCGAGCGCCGTGCCCAGCACGCGCGCGCGAATCTTCTCGAAGGCGAGGTCGCGCGCGGTCGAGGTATCGTCTCCGAACGGCGAAAATCCGCAATCGTCGGTCGTGCCCAGGCGCTCGGGCGCGATGAACTCCGCCGCCTCCAGCACGCGATCGCGCACCTGCTCCGGGCTCTCCACTGCCTGTTTGATCGGGTCGATCACGCCGACAAAAATGCGCTGATCGGGTTTGGCGCACTCCCGGATGATGCGCAACACCCTGACGCGATCCGGTTCGCCCGCGAGCGCGATGAAGAAATTTCCCGCATTCAGGGCGAACAGGTCCGGCAGCAGATCGGCATAGTCGACATCCGCGCTGTGCGTGGAATCCTGATCGCCCCCGGGGCAGGTGTGCACGCCGATGCGTCGTCTTTCTTCCGCGGAAAAGCGATCGAGCACGCGATTGTTGAGGCCGATGAACTGCCGCAGCAGGCCCTTGCTCGGGTCCAGCTTCACCGACAACCTGCCCTCGGTAAAGTCGACCTGCACGCTCTCGGCGCCCTTCCGCAGGCAGCGCCGGATGTCGCTTTCGGCCTCGCGCACGAGATCGGCGAGGAACGCCTGCTGCGAATACCCCGGGATGCCGTCCTGCGGATACAGCAGGCTCAGTGCCGAGGCGGAAATGACGGCCTGCTTCAACGGCAGCGCCGTATGCTTTCGCGCTTCTTCGAGATAGCTGTCGCAATAGACGCTGTAGCGGAAAGGCCCCGCGGTCAGGCGCGGCAACTGGCGGAAGTGGCCGTCGGCGAATGGTATTTTTACGCCGTCGGGGGCGAGATTGGCGAGGCCATGGATCGGATAGGTGGCAAAGCTCGGCTTGCTCTGCTCGCCGTCCGTGATGACGGGCGAACCCGTCGCCTCGAAGCGGCGGATGGTGTCCCGGATCGCGGACTGATACAGCGCGTCGAGCTCGGACTGCGAAATGCGCGCCTCGGCGAAAGCCTGCACGCCTTCGATCAGTTCCTTTGGGCGCGGCAAGCTGCCGATGGGTTCGGTCGGAATGGTCATGGCGTCGTCCTCCTTCAGTGAAATTCGCCCCGTAGGGGCCATGGCATGGTATTCGAGCGCAGGCTTACGTGATGATCAAGTTGGAGTAGCTTCCGATTTACCGGAAGGCTTGGTGTCAACCCGGTGTTGCCGCGAGCAGGTCCGGCAGCACGCTTAGCTCCGCTATCTCGTCGTCCGGGGTCGCCGGAATCCGTTCCGGCGCCTGGCCGAAGCGGTTGCACCAAACCACGCGCATGCCGAATGCCTTGGCCGAATAGGCATCCCAGGCGTTCGAGGAGAGGAAGCAGATACGCGACGGCGCGAGTGCCAGGCGATCGCAGGCAAGCCTATAGACGGATGGATGCGGCTTGTACACGCCCACCTCTTCCACCGAAAGCACGGCGTCGAACACTTGCTGCAGTCCTGCGCTATTGACGACAGCCTCGAGCATGGCGGGGGTGCCGTTGGAGAGGATAGCCAGCTTCCGGCTTGTCGCCTTCAGCCGGCGCAGCGTCTCCGCCACCTCGGGATAGGTGGCGAGCTTCAGGTACAGATCCATCAGCCGCCCGCGCAGGCCCGGGCGCTCGAGCTTGAGCGTGGCGAGCGCAAAATCCAGCGCCTCGCCGGTGACCTGCCAGAAATCTGCATGATGCCCGGCCAGGCCGCGCAGCCAGGTGTATTGAAGCTGTTTTTGCCGCCACAGATCGGAAACGCGCTGCCAGTCCTCGCTCAGCTCGCTGCGGGCGGCGCTCGCCGCGCTGTTGAAATCGAACAGCGTGCCGTAGGCATCGAATACGCAGGCATCGACATCAAGTAGTAATTTCGTGCTCATCGGTTTGGTTCTCCAATATCGGATCAGTCATTTATCCGGTTTATTGGCACTGCGTCAAGCCCCACAACACTGCATTACGAAAGATTCGCGCAGGAGCCTGTACCGGGCATCGTCCCCTGAATCGGGCCAGGGCGTTGTCACGATACGCAGGCGCGAGCAGGCACCGCGCGATTTGCCGGCGCGCGGCGCCCGCTTCCGCCGATATCGCGCTGCGTGCCGGATCGTCATGGCGCCGCGGCGGGATTTAGTGCGAAGGCGCAATACGCGCTATGGTTTTACGAGGCACATGCTCGATAGCGATCTGCGGCTGCGGCGCAAATGCGGCGAACGCGTTCAGGAGATTGAACTATCGCCCCCGCGCTGACCGCGTGCGGCGAGACGGGGCGGTTAGCGGACCTGCGAGCGTGACCGTACTCGCAGGTCCGCCGGCTCAGCCCTTGTCGATTTCGAGGATTTCGGGGAGCTTGCGCGAGGCGCGGCGCAGAAAATCCAACTGGCGCGTGAAATTGGTGCAGCGCGCGCACATCGCGAGATGCAGGCGGAGCAAGACGCGTTCCGCCGGCGACAGCGGTCCCTCCATCGCCCGCGACGATAGCCTGGAGGCCTCCTCGCACGAATACATAAACTTACTCATGCCGCCGCCTCCGCACCGTCGTTGCGATTGAAGCTGAAGCGCTGTCGGCGTCCGGCGGCAATCGTGGCCGGTCGCATCCCCGTATAACGGGGCCCCTGCTCCCTACTCATGCCGCCGCCCAAACCAGTTTTTGTTCATACAGGTACGCAAGTTCAGTCTCGCTCTAAACAGTATTACATGCAGGTTAGTCGTCGAAATCTCGATGTTCTTACAAATTTCTTCCGATGACAGCCCCATTACTTCGCGCATCGAGAACACCATCGCATCGCGCTTGGACATATGCCGGCAGCATTCCTGATAGACCTGCCAGAACTGGCTGGATTCGAGCGCGGCATCGGGCATTCCCCAATCCGCCGGCGGATCGATCCACTTGCCCTTGGCGTTGAAGGAGCCCTCGCCGGATTCTTCGTTCTCGCCCAGCGCAAATGCGTCTGCAGGCAGCCCGCGGTTGTGGCTGCGGGTCAGGTCGATGATCTTGTGCTTGAGGATGCCGGTGAGCCAGGTGCGCAGTTGGGAGCGACCCTGGAAGCCTTCGCGCTGGGCGAGCGCCGCCATGAGCGTGTCCTGGACGGCATCCTCGGCGAGCGAAGCATCGCGCAGGTGAAATTGCGCGTAGCGCAGCAGATACGTCCGGTGCGCCTCCAAGCCTTGTACCTTCTCGTCTTGTTCGGTCATCCGGCCTTCCCCATCTGGATCGCGAAAATTGTTGCGCGGCGATGCGCGTGCACCGCGCATTTTGACATCAATTTCGGGCGGAATATTTTCCCACATATTCCCATGACAGAAGCATGGGAATTACC
>JBQMQE010000313.1:0-4988 GCA_052172655.1 Burkholderiales bacterium | reverse complement strand
CACATGCGCTTCGAGCAGCGCTCCGACGTTTCCCAGGGCTGCGCCGTCGCCTTGCGCGCAAGCCTGCGCAAGCGCGCGCAATAGCCGATGCTCCTCAAGCATGCGCGCGGCCTGCGCCGACTCTCCTGCGGCGCGCAGCGGCGGCAGCAGCGCCTCTTCCTCGACGCGGAAATGCGGCTCCAGTTCGCGCGCAAATATCCGCGGTAGCGCGGCGGCGAGTTCGCGCGCTGCCGGGCCATCGCGGGGGGACACGATGGCGCGGCGCGCGAGCACCAGTGCCGCATGATGCTCACGCGTCAACGCAATCAATTCCTGGCTGCGCTTCATCAGACTATCCCCCTATCTGTCGACAATGTAAGTGAAAGCGGGTGCGCTATAGGGCGCGTATAAGATGTATTTTATGTACATGTTCTATGTTTGGCAAGTGTTTTTTAGCCCGCGCACGCCTTTGCAGCGCGCGATAGTTCCGCTCCCATTCGTCATTGCGTGGCGTCGTGCAGGCAAGCTGGCGAGCAAGGGCGGCAAAGGCTGCGCTCGTCCGCCGCATACGCGCCAACTGCGCCAGCACCTCGTCGTGGTCGGAGGCGAAAACGAAGTCCGTCCTGCAGTCCTGGGCAAGCTTTCAGCTCTTTAGATTGTTCGCGACGATTCTCAAGCGCATCCGTTGCCCGTTCCTTGATTTTGTGCCTGCTCGCGCTTACATTATGCTGGCGCTGACCATCCTTGTCCGGAGAGAGAACCATGAGCGACGCGCCACAACCCGGGAACGTAGCGGAAGAATCGCCGCTGTCGCCATGGTGGCTACGCTCGGTAATGCTCGTGATGGCAGTCGGTCTTGCCGGCCTGATCACCATCACCTCGCTCGCCTATCGCAATGCTCCGCCGATTCCGGCGCGCATCGTCGACGCGAGCGGCACGAGCCTGTTCACCGGCGACGACATCGGCAGCGGGCAAGCCTTGTTCCTGCGCTACGGTTTGATGAACAACGGCACCATCTGGGGCCATGGGGCCTACCTCGGACCGGACTATTCCGCCGAAGCATTGCACCGCATCGGTGAGAACATCGCCGCGGCGCTGGCGCAGCGCCAATACGGCCAGCCGCTGGCGGCGCTGACGCCGACGCAGATGGCGGCAATGCGCAGCGAAGTCGCGCTGACGCTGAAAACCAACCGCTACGACCGAGCCAGCGACACACTTCGTTTGACGGCGCTGGAAGCCCAGGCTTATCGCAGTCAGATCGGTTACTGGACCCGCTACTTCCACGATCCGGTCGGCAATGGCGGCCTCAAGCCCGACCTGATCACCGACCCTGCAGAGTTGCATCAGCTCACCGCGTTCATCACCTGGGCGGCGTGGGTTTCGGTTGCCAACCGTCCGGGCGAGGACTTCTCCTATACCAACAACTTCCCCTACGATCCCGACGTTGGCAATCGGCCGACTCCCGGCGCATTGCTGTGGAGCGCACTGAGCCTGCTGGTATTTCTCGCCGGCGTTGCCGCCGTGTTGCTGGCATTCGGCAGATTCGACAATCTGGGCTGGGTCACGCGCGGCCAGCACGTCCACCCGCAAATGATTCCGGGGCAGGCGAGCGCCGGGCAGCGCGCACTGGTGAAATTTTTCGTGGTCGTGGCGCTGTTGTTCCTGGTACAGGCCCTGGTCGGCAGCGGGGTCGCCCACTTTCGCGCCGATCCCGGCAGTTTCTACGGCTTCCAGTTGGAAAACATTTTCCCCAGCAATCTGCTGCGTACCTGGCATCTGCAGACAGCGATCTTCTGGATCGCCACCGCGTACGTGGCGGCCGCCTTGTTCCTGGCACGCTCACTGCGTACCGACGAGCCAGCTTGGCTCGCGACCGCGGTCCATCTGCTGTTCGCGGCGTTCGCGCTGGTCATCGCTGCCAGCCTGCTCGGAGAATGGTTGGGCATAAGCGGTTTGCTCGGCGACTGGTGGTTCTGGTTCGGCAACCAGGGCTGGGAATATCTCGAGATCGGCCGCTTCTGGCAGTATCTGTTGGTGGCCGGTTTGCTCGCCTGGTTCGCGCTTCTGTGGTGGCTGGCGCGGCCAAGCGCGGTGGCCGATCCGCAGGCGCGCCCACTGGCCCGCATGTTCCTGTATGCGTCGCTGGCGATCCCGGTGTTCTACCTGCCGGCGCTGTTCTTCGGCGCCAAGACCAATTTCACCGTGGTCGACACCTGGCGTTTCTGGATCATCCACCTGTGGGTGGAAGGCTACTTCGAATTCTTCGCCACCACGGTCGTTGCGCTGCTGTTCTTTCAGCTCGGCCTGACCCGTCGCAATACCGCGTTGCGCGTAATTTACCTGGATGCGATCCTGTACTTTCTCGGCGGCCTCATCGGCACCGGCCACCATTGGTATTTCACCGGCCAGACCCATTTCAACATGGCGATGTCGGCGATGTTCTCGGTACTGGAAGTGGTGCCGCTGACGCTGCTCACGCTGGATGCCTGGCACTTCGTGCGCACTACCCGCGGCCAGTGCGACGTGTGCGGCAAGCCGATCGCCGTTCCGCACAAGTGGGCGTTCTATTTTCTGATGTCGGTGGGCTTCTGGAACTTCGTCGGTGCCGGCATGTTCGGCTTTCTGATCAACCTGCCGATCGTGAGCTACTACGAAGCCGGCACCATTCTCACCCCCAACCATGGCCACTCCGCGCTGATGGGCGTGTTCGGCATGCTGGCCCTTGCGATGCTGGTGTTCGTGCTGCGCCAGACAACCGACGAGACCCGCTGGGCGAGCATGGAAAAATACGTCAAGGTCGGTTTCTGGGGCACCAACATCGGCTTGTCGATGATGGTCACGATGAACATGTTCCCCGGCGGCGTGCTGCAGGTATGGGATGTGGTCCAGCACGGCTACTGGCACGCTCGCAGCCTGGCCTACACCGGCTCCGCAACCGCGCGATTGATCGAATGGCTGCGGCTTCCGGGCGATCTGGTATTCATCATCTTCGGCGCCGTGCCACTAACGATCGCGGCGATCAAGGGCTACATCGGCGTGCGGGCGACGCGAAGCAGCGCCTGACTTGTGGCTTGGCTGATCGTTTCATCGGACTGGTACACACGGTTGCCCGCACCCTGTCCATTTTCCTGGGCAAGCGAGGCCGCGCACGCGCCCCGCATGGAACCCTGACGAATGACACGCGCCAGGAATAGCCTAGCGGCCGGAATGTTCGGGACCGGCGGCCGTCACGACGACCAACGCGGGGTTGTCTGCCTCGTCGATGAGGATCCGGCCGACCCGGGCCTGCCATTCGGCGCCGAATTCGCGCTGCTCCGCAGCGCCCAGTCCCAGGGTGCCAAGTTTGCCGGCCAGCGCCCTGAGCCGCGCCGAACCCGGAACCAACTCCGCACGATAGGCCGCGCTCACGGCCGCGCCCGAATCGACGCGCTCGAAGTGCAGATCGGCGTCGATGCCGGCGTTGAAGAACAGCAGATTGCGCCGGTCAAACCGGCCGGCGATGCCCTTGAAGCCGTTCTTCTGCGTGGCCCCGGTGATGAGCCCGACGACGTTCGCGATCACACCGGTGACCCCGTGTTCCATTTCGTCGCGCAGGCGCACACGTACCGCGCCGCGCTCGGGCGTCGCCCCGGGATAGAGGGCCTGCAGCGCTTTCATCGTCATCAGATAGGCCCCCGCCACGGTCGGGCAGGAGTGACCGGCGAGCTTGACGGCGTCGAGGTAGCTGTACTCGATGATGCCGTCCTTCGCGGCGCCGAGAAACTCGGCCAGCGGATCGTACAGGACGATCCGTTTTACCTGGTCAAAAAATTCTGGGTATTGCATCGGCATGGCCGGTCCTTTTGTCATAACTGCGCCGTCACTTCCTCGACGTGTATCACCAGCGCGCCCCGCGCCCACGGAAATTTCGCCTTGACCGCATCCGCCATTTCGCCCGAACTGACGATCTCGGCGGTGCCGGCGATGAGGTAGCCCTGGCCGGGGCCATGCGTTCCCTGCACGGTCCTGGACGCGACCAGCAGATGTACGCGGTTGTTCTTGCGCAGGTTCTGCTCCGTCTGACGATAGCGGCCGGCGGGAAAAACAATCGTATCCGCGCCGATGCCCAGGGCGCGCATGTAATCGCCCCAATTGCCGACTACGTGGGGACCGTCATCTCCGCTGGTGACAATCGTGATGAACTCGGTCGCTTCACAGACATCGCGGCAGTTGCCTTCAATTCTTGTCATTCAGGGTCTCCTCGGAAAATTGGTGACGGCGGACGGCCGTCCGTCCACTCGCCGGCATATCGAGTCAGATCGAACCGTCCCCACAGCAGCTTCCAGGCGATCCACAGGAATAGCATTGCGCCGACGGCGATCAGTATCTGGCCCAGTCGCTGCTGGTCGTCGAGCAGGTAGTTGTTGCACAGTCGCACCGGCGACACCAGGTAAAGCCAGCCGAGGCGGAACAAGGTGGCGATCAGCTCGATCAGGAATACCCCGCGAACGACGAAGCTCGAGCGCGGCCAGGACTGCGCGAGCGCCAGGCCCACCAGCAACGGCACCGACACGAACTTGATCGCGGCGGTCGCCGGCTCGGTCGCCGAGGCGTCGAGCAGACGCGGCAGCATCCAATACGCGCTGGCGAGGCTCGCGAGCACGAGTCCAGTGATTCCGCGATGGTTCCAGGCTACCAGCGACGCAGCCACGCGCACGGGTAGGGCAAGTCCAAGCAGATATCCCACGCCGGCGAGCAGCGGAAGTTGCACCAGCATCTGCGCCGTCATGCTCGCCTCGAGCGCGTGGCGCAGCGGCGGCGACGCCAACGCGAGAAAGAGGAGGGCCGCAACCGGCGCGGCACGTCTCGTCGGGATCACGTCACACCGAATCGGCGCAGGCTTTGGACGATTGCGTCCGGGGCGCCGGAGTCCAGGATTTCGACGATGCGGCCTTGAGGATCGACGAGGTGAATCGCGGCATTATGGGTGTAGCCACCGAGACCGTCGGCCACGACGGTGACGCCGAAAC
>JBQMQE010000312.1:0-5011 GCA_052172655.1 Burkholderiales bacterium | reverse complement strand
GACGAATACGGCGGTTCCGAGGCGAAGCGCATGCGCTTTGTGCTGGAGGTGTGCGAGTGCGTGCGCGCGACCTGGCCGCCGGGAAAGCCGCTGTTCCTGCGCCTGTCGGCCGAGGACGATGCGGGCTGGGGGCCGGCGCAGAGCGTGGCGCTGGCGAAACTGGTGAAGCCGATGGGGGTGGACGTGATCGACTGCAGCTCGGGCGGCATCCTCGCCAAGCCGCCGGCGGGCGCGCTAAAACCCGCCTATGGCTACCAAGTGCCTTATGCGGAGAAGGTCAGGAAAGAGGCCGGCATCAAGACCATGGCCGTGGGTTTGATCGTGCACGCGGAGCAGGCCGAGCGCATCCTGCAAGAGGGCCGAGCCGACCTGGTCGCGCTTGCGCGCGAAATGCTCTACAACCCGAGCTGGGCCATGGACGCCGCGCAGAAGCTAGGGTTCGACGCGCAGTTCATGCTGGCGCCGCCGCCCTACCGCTACTGGCTCGCGCGCCGCGCGGCCACGGTGCCGGAGCTGCGGCCCTCGACGTTCGGTGCGGAAAAAATAGAGTCAGCGTAACTTTTCCGCTTTTTCTCCTCGACGCGCAGCAGCACGATACGGTCGTTGTAGGTATCGATGACCCATACATGCGGCGCGCGCGCCAGTACCGCCTCCGGTTTGTTGTAGGCGTCGGGCCCGCGGCCGCGCTTGCCGGTGCCGAGCACGCCGAGCAAGCGATGGCCCTGATCCAGCAACAGGATGCGATGGTTGTCCTCGTCGGCGAGCCAGATGCGGTTCGCGTCGAAGCTAAGGTACTTCGGCCCGTTGAGCTTCAGCGCGGTGCCGAAACTGCTGCGGTGCCTCAGCGTGGAATCGAAGACCTGCACCCGGTTATTGGCCGAATCGACGACGTAAATACTGCCGTCTGCCGCCGCCTCGACATCGTGCGGGTTGGAGAACTCGCCGTCTCTCGCACCATCGCGCCCGAAGATACGCTCGAGCTTGCCGTCGCGAAACACGGCCAGCGTACCCGAACCCGTGTTGGTGGCGATAATCCGCCCGTCCGGCGCAACCGCCACACCCTCCGGGCCGGACAGCCCTTTCAACTCGCCTACGAGATTCGCCCCCGCTCGCTCGATCTGGTAAATCGCGATGCGGTCGTTGCCCGTATCGGCGACCAGAAGCCGGCCGCTTTTATCGAACTCGGCGTCGTGCGGGTAGGACAATTCTCCTGCGCCAAACACGGCTACAGGCTTGAGCGTCATCGCTTCCAGCACGCGGATGCGGCTGTTGCGCATGTCCGTGAGGTAGATCAGTTTGCCGTCGGGCGAGAACGCCGCGTCGTGCGGTTGCGCAAGCCCATCGGCCAGTTCGGCCAATTGGGTAACCTTCAGTAGCGGCTGCGCCCAGCACAGCGTATTGAATGCGAGGAATGCTGCGAAAACGATGGTGCGCATGCTTGCTTACCTCCCGGATGATGATTTTAATCGGCCCGGATGCTACCGAGCCGGCGTGGCGTGCCCGAGCCGTTCAAGCGGAACACGCTGCCGCCGCCCGAAGGCGTGCCCGCGTCGGTGAAAGCATTGATCGTGACCTGGTGCGTCACCAGCAGCACGGGCGGGCCCTCCTCGGGAAGCCCGGCCAGAAAGCTGCGCAGCGCGGCGATCCTGGCACCGCCTTCCTGCGGGCGTCCATAGAACGAATTGAGCACAGGCAGCGTCTCGACGCTGCCGAGTTCGAGCAGGCGCGCGGTCTCGAGGCAGCGGCACCACTGGCTGGAATAGAGCTGGGCGCGCGTGATGCCAGCCTGTTTCAGACGCTTGCCCAGTGCCGCCGCCTGTGCCCGGCCGGTAGCGTCGAGGTTACGCTGCGTTGCGCATTCATCGAGCCTGAAGCCGGGCGGATCGCCCGTGCCGGGAGCGTAGGCATGGCGCAGCATCAGAACCCGCCCAGGCTTGGCGAGCTCGGCCAGCGGCAGGGTATCGGCTGCCCACACCGCGCACGCGGCGAGGGAAGCCGGGACCAAACATAGCAGGGAGAAGAAGGTGCGAATCATGGTGCGAAATGGTACTGCAGTGAATCGGCGAAAAGTGATGCCGCACCTATTTCTTTAGAGCATGCCGCTCATTCCGGCGAGCGCGCCGGCCAGGATCAGCCACACCGGATTGAGCTTGGTACGCAGCATCAGCGCCACGGTGGCGAGCGTCAGCAGGGCGGCGCGCCAGTCGCGATCGGCCGAGTGCGCGAGGATCCAGCCGCTCGCGAGCGTGAGTCCGATCGCGATCGGGCTCAGCCCGATGCGCACCGCGCGGCCCAGAGGCGCATCGGGCTTGTTCGCGTTCAGGCGCGTGACCGCCAAAGTCAGCAGGATCGGCGGAAAGATGATCGCCGAAGTGACTGCGATGGCGCCGACCCAGCCGGCAAGCTGCCAGCCCAGCAGCGTCACGAACATCATGTTCGGGCCGGGGGCGGCCTGACCGAGCGCGTAGGCGTCGGCGAACTGGGTGCCGCTCAACCAGTGGTTGGCCTCGACCACGTAGCGCTGCATGTCCGGCAGGATCGAGCTGACGCCGCCGATCGCCATCAGCGACAGCAGCGCGAAATGCAGGCACAGGGCAGGCAGATCGACTGCGTCCATCAGGCCTCGTCGCGCCAGGCGGCGGCGATCGCAAAGGGTGCCAATGCGCCTACGACGGCGAGCAAAGGCCAGCGCAGCGCACCGACGCCGGCCAGGGCGAGCGCGGTAAACAGCCAGGGGCGCCAATGCCGCTTCAGGCTGCCGGCCATCTTCAACCCGGTGGCGAGCACCAGGCCCGCCGCCACCGCCGACATGCCCGAGAGCGCCTGCTGCACCAGCGGCATGGCGCCGTAGCTGCTGTAGAGCAGAGCCAGCGCGAGCATGAGCAGGAACGGGCCGCCCACCAGACCGGCAAAGGCCGCTGCGGCTCCGGCGTAGCCGGCGAAACGGTAGCCGATCATCACCGCCATATTGCCGATATTCGGGCCCGGCAGCAGTTGCCCCAGCGCGAGCGTCTCGACGAATTCGCGCTGCGTGAGCCAACCTTTGCGTTCGACCAGGGTGCGGTGTGCCCAGGGCAGCACGCCGCCGAAACCCGACATTGCCAGTTGTGAAAATGCGAGGAAGAGTTCGAGCGGACCGATTTTCTGTCGGTCCGCACAGCGCGCGCTATCGACTGGCGGTTGGGCGGGAGGCATGGGGTATCCGTGGAGTATGCAGGGCGTCGGCATTATCGCAGCCCTCGTGCCACTAGCCAAATCCGATCCCTGGCGCGCTGTCCTTCCTTTTGCATCGTCGGTATCTGCCGCGCAGCCGGCGTGGGTCCAAGGCATAATGACGCCACCCCCTGCGACGCGCGCGACAATGAACCCGCCCAAGACCCGCATCGACCCCCAGTCGGAAATTTTTCAACAGCAGCGCGCCGCCATGCTCGGGCTGATCGCGCAACTGCACGCTTTGGAGAGCCGCGCCGTTGCCGCTTCGGCGGCCGCGAAACCGGCGTTCGACAAGCGCGGCGCCCTGCTGCCGCGTGAGCGGCTGGCGCAGTTGCTCGATCCTGGCGCGCCGTTTCTCGAACTCGCCAGCCTGGCCGGCTACTGCACCGACGATGCCAATCCGGAGAGCAGCCTTCCCGGCGCTGCGGTGCTCGCCGGCATAGGTGTCATCTCCGGCATGCGCTGCATGGTGGTGGCGAATGATTCGGGCATAGGCGCGGGTGCCCTGAGCGCGCTCGGTGGGCGCAAAGTCATGCGTTGCCAGGAAATCGCGCTGCAGAACAAGCTTCCGTTCGTGCAACTGGTGGAGAGCGGCGGCGCCAATCTGCTCACCTACAAGGTCGAGCGCTTCATCGCCGGCGGCGGCCTGTTCTACAATCTCGCGCGTTTGTCGGCGGCCGGGCTGCCGGTGATCGCGCTGGTGCACGGTTCCTCCACCGCGGGTGGCGCCTACCTGCCCGGATTATCCGATTACGTCATCATGGTGCGCGGCCGCGCCAAGGCTTTTCTCGCAGGGCCGCCGCTGCTTAAGGCGGCGACCGGGGAGATCGCCACCGACGAGGACTTGGGCGGCGCCGAGATGCATGCGCGCGTGTCCGGCCTGGCCGAGTTCGTCGCCGAGGACGACGCCGATGCGATCCGCATCGCGCGCGACCTGCTGCGCAATCTCAAGTGGGAACGGGTAGTCGCGCAGCCAGTGGACCAACGCCCGCCGCGACTGGATGCGGACGAGATCGCCGGCCTGATGCCGCTCACCATGCGCAAGCTGGTGGACATGCGCGAAGTGATCTGGCGCATCGTCGACGATTCCGAGTTGCTCGAATTCAAGCCGGCGTACGGCCGGTTCACCGTGTGCGGCCTGGCCGCGATCGGCGGGCACAAGGTCGGTTTCATCAGCAACAACGGCCCGCTCGATCCGGCCGGCGCCACCAAGGCGACGCAGTTCATCCAGCTCTGCTGCCAGGCGCAAACGCCGCTTGTCTACCTGCAGAACACCACCGGCTACATGGTCGGAACCAAGTCCGAGGCTGCGGGCATGATCAAGCACGGCTCGAAAATGATCCAGGCGGTATCCAACGCGAGCGTGCCTCAGATCACCGTCATGTGCGGCGCTTCCTTCGGTGCCGGCAACTACGGCATGTGCGGGCGCGCGTTCAATCCGCGCTTCGTCTTCAGTTGGCCCAACGCCCAGACCGCGGTGATGGGACCGGAGCAGGCTGCCACGACCATGGCCATCGTGGCCGAGGCCACGGCCGCGCGCAAGGGCAGGCCGCTGGACAGGGAAGCGCTGGACAAGATGCAACAGGACATCATTGCCAATTTCGAAAGCCAGATGAGTGCCTTTTACACCAGCGGACTGCTGTTGGATGATGGCGTGATCGATCCGCGCGACACGCGCAAGGCGCTGGCCGCCGCATTGGCGATATGCGCGGAAGCCGAATCGCGGCAGATCCAGGCAATCCAGTTCGGCGTCGCGCGGCCGTGAGCGTTGTTCGAAATGCGTGAGAGGGGTTTAAGC
>JBQMQE010000311.1:973-5026 GCA_052172655.1 Burkholderiales bacterium | reverse complement strand
GAAGTCGCGACCTGCGCTCGCGCCGTTTGCCGCGCGCGCGGATTGTCGCCGTAGCGGCAGGAAGATTTCCGGATCATGGGATCGGGACATCAGACAAAGGGAGACTGAAACATGAGTGCACAAGGCAAAGTAGCCGTCGTCACCGGCGCCGGCACCGGCATCGGCAAGAGCGCTGCACTGGCGCTGCTCGGCGACGGGTATCGCGTCGGGCTGGTCGGGCGGCGCAAGGAGTTGCTCGACAAGACGGCGCAGGATGCGGGGCCGGCGGCAGCGAACACGCTGGTCCTGCCCACGGACGTGAGCAATCCGGAATCGGTGAAATCCCTGTTCGCGCAAGTGCGCCAGGCCTGGGGCAGGCTGGACCTGCTGTTCAACAACGCCGGCATGGGCGCGCCGGCGATTCCGATGGAAGACCTCTCCTTCGAGCAATGGAAGGCGGTAGTCGACGTCAATCTCAGCGGCATGTTCCTGTGCTCGCAGGAAGCGATCAAAATCATGAAAAGCCAGGACCCCCGCGGCGGACGCATCATCAACAACGGCTCGATTTCGGCCCACGCGCCGCGACCCAACTCTGCACCCTACACCGCCACCAAGCACGCGGTCACCGGCCTCACCAAATGCATCTCGCTCGATTGCCGGAAATACGACATCGCCTGCGGCCAGATCGACATCGGCAACGCCGCGACCGAGATGACCGAACGCATGAAGAACGGGGTGGCGCAGGCGAACGGCACGACCGCGGTCGAGCCGCGCATGGACGTGGCCCACGTAGGCAGCGCCGTGCTCTACATGGCCAACCTGCCGCTGGATGCGAACGTGCAGTTCATGACCATCATGGCGACGAAAATGCCGTTCGTCGGACGCGGCTGATCATCGAAGGCGCCGGCGAACGGCAAATTCGACTGCGTTCCCCTGTCGCATGATCATGCGGCAACGCAGGCGGCCCGGCGTGATTTCGGTCAACAAAGCGCCGCTCGGTGCGTCGAGTGCGGCAAACCGGCGGCCGCCCGCCGGCCCCGTGGAAGCGGGCGCGCGCGACGGCGCAATTCATGCCCGCCGGCGCGCGCGCCGGTCCAGGTGCCGCCACAACAGTGCGAGCGAGCCGCCGGAGACGATGTGCCAAATGCCCCACAACCCCGCGACCGCGACCATCGCCAGGTCGGAGTTGAACTGCGCGGCGATGATGCCTAGCGCAAGGCCCGAATTCTGCATTCCGCCCTCGATCACCACCGCGCGCCGGTCGGCGACCTTGAGGCGCGCGAGCGCCGAAGCGCCGTAGCCGAGACCCAGTCCGAGCGCGTTGTGCCCGATTACGATGGGCAGGGTGCGGGTGAGCTCGATCAGGAACAGCTTCCACTGCGCCGCAACTGCGCCGACGATGAACAGCATCAGCGCCGCGACGGCGAACCGTCCCAGGGGCTGGCGCATGCGCACAGCCAGCTTCGGCGCGCGATTCGAGGTGAGCAGCGCCGCGCTCATCGGCAGCGCCAACAGCAGCACCAGGCTGACGACGAGGTCGCGCGGATCCACCGCGATGGCGCGCGCCCAGGCCGCGGTGCGCGGGTTGGCGGCGATCATCAGGCTGAAATTGAGCGGCGTGAACACGAGCGCGAGCACGTTCGAGACCGCCGAAATGGAAAGCGACAACGCCAGGTTGCCGCGCCCGAAATAAGTGACCACGTTCGACAGCGCGCCGCCGGGGCAGGCCGCCACCAGCATCATCGCCGCCATGGTCGCCGCCGGAAGATCGAGTGCGAGCGTGGCGCCCAGGGTGGCGGCCGGCAGCAGCACGAACTGCGCCGCGAGGCCAGCGCCCACCGCCAGCGGATGGCGCGCGACGTAGCGGAAATCCTCCACCCGCAGATCCAGCGAAACGGCGTAGACCATGGTCGCCAGCACGGCCATCAAGATAATCTGCTGCATGTCCTCTCCTCCGTCCGCAGCGCGCTCGGGTCATCGCCGGCCCGGACCGCGAATAGCGGCAGGCGTGGACGTATCCGGCTTATTCTCGTATATTCTCCCGCTACGCCGCGCATACCGGATCGCTTTGGCGGTTGATAGTAACATTAGCCATTAGCGCCGCCATTGCACGAGCCGGCATCACGAGCAACGAACTGTCACCCTGAGGCAGCATGCCAACCACGCCACAGCACACTGAAGAACTGGCAATCCTGTTCGCCGATATCAGCGGCAGCACCACGCTGTATGAAACGCTGGGAAACGCCGTGGCGCGCCTGATGGTCGTGCGCTGCCTTGCCATGATGACCGCCAGGCTGGCGGCGCACCGCGGCACGCTGATCAAGACCATAGGCGACGAAATCATGTGCACCTTCCCCAGCGCGGAAGCGGCGTTGCGCGCTGCCTGCGACATGCAGGACGCGGTGGAAAACGGAATGCCGGGAGGCGGCACGCCGATATACGTACGCATCGGATTCAATTATGGCGAGGTGCTGCGTGAGGCGAACGACGTGCACGGCGACGTAGTCAACGTGGCCGCGCGCATCACCGAAGTGGCGCGCGCACGCCAGATTCTCGCGACCCATGCCGCGGTCGAAGCGCTGCCGCTGGATCTGCGCAAAAAAGCGCGCCATATCCGGCGCGCCAGCATCAAGGGCAGGAAAGCACAGCTCGATCTGTTCCAGATCGAATGGATAAGCGACGAACGCGGCTTTGTCCGCGTCGGCAACCCCGCCCATCGCAAACCCGAGGGCCTGGAGTGGCAACTGGTCCTGCGCTATTTCGAACAGCAAGTCACGCTCAGCGAGCGTAACATGAGCGCCAGCCTCGGCAGCGACGAGGTCTGCTCGATCGTGGTCCGCGACGATTTCGCCTCGGACCAGCATGCAGTCGTGGAATATCAGTTGGGCAAGTTTTTCATCTCCGACCGCAGCAGCACGGGCACCTACGTCCAGGTCAGCGGCGGCGACACGGTGCATATAGTGGGCGAGGACACGATGTTGCACGGCTCCGGCGCCATCCTGCTCGGACGGCCATTCTCCGAATACCCTGCGGGGATCATCCAGTTCTCGGTGCATCTCGCCCCGATCTCGGACTAAAGCCGCTTTCCGGTTCGTTTTGCGCAAGCCCGCCCCCGGGGCGATCGGATTGCGCAAGCGGCCTGTTGGTCGCGGCGAGAGCCTGCTATTTCAAGGGTTTGTAGCGTATCCGCTTCGGCTTGGCCGCTTCTTCTCCGAGACGTTTCACCTTGTCCGCTTCGTATTCCTGGTAATTGCCGCCGAAGAAGGCCACCTTGGAGTCGCCCTCGAAAGCGAGGATGTGGGTGGCGATGCGATCGAGGAACCAGCGGTCGTGGGTAATGACGAGCACGCTGCCGGCGAATTCCAGCAGCGCGTCTTCCAGCGCCCGCAGGGTTTCCACGTCGAGGTCGTTGGAGGGCTCGTCCAGCAGCAGCACGTTGCCGCCGGCGATCAGCGTTTTCGCGAGGTGCAGCCGCCCGCGCTCGCCGCCGGAGAGATTGCCGACTTTCTTGCCCTGGTCCGTGCCCTTGAAGTTGAAGCGGCCGAGATAGGCGCGTGAAGGCATTTCGAACTTGCCGACGTTGAGGACGTCGGCGCCGGCGGCGACGTAATCGAACACGGTCTTGTCGCCTTCCAGCGCATCGCGCGACTGGTCCACGTAGGCCAATTTCACCGTGGGTCCGATCGCCACCTCGCCCTTGCCTGGTTTCTCCTTGCCGATGATCATGCGAAACAGCGTGGACTTGCCCGCGCCGTTGGGGCCGATGATGCCGACAATCGCGCCGGCCGGGATCTGGAACGAAAGATCGTCGATCAGCAGGCGCTCGCCATATCCTTTGCTCACGCCTTTGAACTCGATCACGGCATCGCCCAGGCGCTCGGCCACCGGGATGAAGATCTCCTGCGTCTCGTTGCGCTTCTGGTAATCGTAGGAGGAGAGCTCGTCGAAGCGCGCCAGGCGTGCCTTGCTTTTCGCCTGGCGCGCCTTGGGATTCTGGCGCACCCATTCGAGTTCGCGCTTGATGGTCTTCTGCCGCGCCGATCTAGCCAAACAGGTAGACAAGACCGTCTTCCC
>JBQMQE010000311.1:0-963 GCA_052172655.1 Burkholderiales bacterium | reverse complement strand
TCGACTCCTCCTGCGCCAGGCGCGCCTCCTTCTGCGCCAGCCAGGAACTGTAATTGCCCTCCCACGGGATGCCGTAGCCGCGGTCGAGTTCGAGGATCCACTGCGCCGCGTTGTCCAGGAAATAGCGGTCGTGGGTCACTGCCACCACCGTCCCGGGAAATTTCTGCAGAAATTGCTCCAGCCACTCGACGCTCTCGGCGTCGAGGTGGTTGGTGGGCTCGTCGAGCAGCAGCAGGTCGGGCTTGGACAGCAACAGGCGGCACAGCGATACGCGGCGCTTCTCGCCGCCCGAGAGCGGGCCGATTTTCGCCTCCCACGGCGGCAGGCGCAGCGCGTCGGCGGCGATCTCGAGCTGGTGCTCGACGTTGTCGCCGGCGGACGCGGCGATGATCGCCTCCAGTTCCGCCTGCTCTGTGGCAAGTTTGTCGAAATCCGCGTCGGGCTCGGCATAGGCGGCATAAACCCCGTCCAGGCGCTTCTTCGCGCCGAACACCTCGCCCAGGCCCTCCTCCACTGCCTCGCGCACGCTCTTGTCCGGGTCGAGCTGCGGCTCCTGCGGCAAATAGCCGATGCGCATATTCGGTTTTGCGACCACTTCGCCGTCATAATCCTTGTCCTCACCCGCCATGATGCGCAGCAAAGTGGTCTTGCCCGAGCCGTTCAGACCGAGCACGCCGATCTTGGCGCCGGCGAAGAAATTGAGCGAGATGTTTTTGAGGATGAAACGCTTGGGCGGCACGACTTTGCCGACCCGGCGCATGGTATAGACGTATTGGGCCATGGGTGCTTTCGATGCAAAAATGGTGAGCGATAGTGTGGAACGACTGCTCCGAGTCCGGTATTCTACGTGCTTCACTCCATCACGTCCGACGTCATCCGCCATGCCCCGCGCTTCCTACCGCCGACCAGCCCGGCCACGGCCATCGGCGCGCCCCAACGCGCGCCCGGCACACGAATTGATTT
>JBQMQE010000310.1:0-5027 GCA_052172655.1 Burkholderiales bacterium | reverse complement strand
ACAGCGCACCATCGACCCGTTTGAACCGCCACCAGACATTGCGCCCGGTTTCCCAGTTGGGTTCATCGAAGTCACTGGCCGGGATGATGCAGCGCTGCCCCCGGGCCCAAGGATGCTTGTAACTGGCCTTGTCCGCCAGTTCTTCGCTGCGCGCGTTGTTCGTCGGGTACTTGAGCTTGGGTTCCTTTGCGAACCATGGGATCAATCCCCATTGCCCGGCTACCAGCTCGCGTTCGTAGCTCGCTGACTCGCGCGCACGGCGAATGAACGGGCCAGTTCCGCGCGGGAAAAGAACCTCATCCCACCAGCGCAGCGGATTGGGCCTGCCGACTGCCCATTCGCGTTCTATGTCCTGCAGGGCCGGAGGGGTGTAGCGATTGCACATAACAATGATCGTCCATCAGCGCGAGCAGGCTCGCACCTGTCGGTGTCCCTGCGTACGCGGTCTGTTGTGAGCACCTATGTTTGCTCGCCCTGCTTCTTCGTACCGAACGGATACGCGCCGCCAGGTGTGCCCTTGGGTGGGATCTTGAGTGAAAGGACCATTGTCACGGCCAGCGTGACCGCGGTGAAGCCAAGCGAAAACACCACAGGGATCTTATAGATGTCGATCAGCAGCATCTTTGCGCCAATGAATACCAGCACGATGGCCAGACCATAGCTGAGCAGATGAAAACGCTCATGCATGTTGGCCAGCAAGAAATACATCGCGCGCAGCCCCAGGATGGCGAACACGTTGGAGGTGAGCACGATGAAGGGGTCGGTCGTGATCGCGAAGATGGCCGGGATCGAGTCGACAGCGAACACGATGTCAACGATGCCGATGAGCAAGATCACCACCAGCAGTGGCGTGGCCATCCTGACGCCGCCCACCATGGTGAGGAACTTCTCGCCGTCGTATTTCGGGGAGATTTTGAAGCGACTGCGAATCCACTTGAGGGCGGGGTTGTTGTCCAGATCGGGTTCCTGGCCGGCAGCCCACCACATCTTGGCGCCGGTGAACAGCAGGAAGGCGCCGAACACATAGAGGACCCAGTGGAACTGCGCGATCAGCCAGGCGCCAACCAGGATCATCACCGCACGCAGCACAAGGGCGCCCAGAATACCGATCATCAGAACACGCTTCTGGAACTCGGCCGGTACCGCAAAGTAAGTGAACAACATCAGGAACACGAAGATGTTGTCGACCGCCAACGCCTTCTCGATCAGGTAGCCGGTCAGAAACTCCAGCGACTTGGCATTGGCCAGCGAGCGTGCTGCTTCATCCGTGCCGGCACCCCCAAGGTGCCACCACAGCCAGCCTACGAAAACAAAAGAAACGGCGACCCAGACGAGCGACCAGATGGCAGCCTCGCGGGTACTGACGCGGTGCGCGCCCTGCTTTCTCATGGCAAAGAAGTCGACAACCAGCGCTGCGAGCACGAACGCCGCGAACAAGGTCCACATAAGTGGAGAACCGCTAGATTGCATGACTGCCTTATAAGTGATTTTGCAGAAAGCCGATCAGTTTCAGGGCGAGGACCGAAACATCTCACGGTGCAAACCCCAATGCTCGACGGCGGCGACGAGCACGATCGATTCGCCCTGCGCAACATGCGCGTCTGATTCTGCAAGTTCGACGCACCAACGAAGCAACTTCAGTCGCAGTGAGGGGTCTTGGATCTCGCCCATCAGGTCCGCCAGCGTGCACTCGTCCACCGGGCAGGCGTCGGCCCAATTCAACTGGCCGCTCGAAAGCAGGTCTTCGCAGAAGGTGTCCAGCAGCGTATGCAATTCATGCCGTGCCAGACCCAGTTGTTCATGCACGGACAGGCGGTCGAGCCACTCGATCTCGGCTTCGCCGATGTCGCCATCGGCGATCACCGTCAGTGCGACGATGCGGGCAGCCGCCTGCGGGCTGTTTACGGGATAGCGGCGCATGATGGGTCTTCCTTGGTGCTGTCGGTCACGGGTCAGTCGAAGATGTCGCTGAGCCAGGACTTCTTGCGGTTGCTATGCGGGCGCCGGCCGTGCTCGTAATCGGAGTCCACGAACTGAGGCTGCGATCGGGCTGCGACGTTGCCGGCTGGGGCTGGCGCCATGGTCGCTGAGCGCTCGATCAGCTTGTCCAGTTCGCCGCGGTCCAGCCACACACCGCGACATTTCGGGCAGTAGTCGAGTTCGACGCCTTGGCGCTCGCTCATCACGAGTGCGGTGTCGGTGCAGATTGGGCATTGCATGATGTGCTCCTTGTGAGGGTTTATTCGTTAGCGCTGCCAAAGCCGAACAGGCTCAGCAGTCTCGTAAACATCTTGAACTTGTAGACGGCGAAGAGTAGTCCGAAGCAGCCGCCCAGGGTCAGCAGAACGCCCGGCGCCGGCAACCTGTACGCCCCTGGCAGCGGCGATGGCCCCGCTGAACAGCAGCGCCATCGACAGCAAGGCATGGCTGTTGCGCAGCACTCGGCTCCTCCCCGCGATATCGCAGGGCAGAGCGGTGCCCACAGCATCCGGCAACGGTTGGACCGCTTCCAAGCGAGTGGTCGAGGGGATGAACATCATGGAGTTCATAGTGCCGAGTCCTGTGTTGTTTCGGTTCAACGTTCGTGATCGATGAGACGTTGGCGCATGCGGCGGGAGTCACTCCCGCGGCGCCACAGGCGCATGAGGAACCGTGCGGCGCGCGCCAGCGCGTTGTCCAGCGCGGTGCGCCAGTCGTTCGCCACGGACGCGACGACCAGCGACCCAGCGCCATCGGTGCGGAGTTCCACCTGACAGCGCTTGTCGATGCCGCCGCGCGGCCCGTTCACGTCTGACATCTTCACTTCCGCGCGTGGCACCATCCAGCCGAGGCGTCGCAGAACGAAGCGCACACGGCGCTCGGTCAGGTCGCGAAATTGGGTGGCTTGCGGATGGCGGGAGTTGAACAGCACTTGCATCACGGATCTCCATCGGTTGGGTGAGGAATGGAATGTAGGTCTCCCGTAAATTCTGAAAAAGCAGTCTTTCGAGAACCTGAGCATCCGAAAAACCTGAATGTGGACGGAGGGTTCGGCCGCACACCTGGGGAGCTTCCGACTGTGCCGCGAATGCCGGCCGTTCAGCCCGTAGGTTCGCAAGTCGGCCTTCGCAACCGACCGGTCGTGACTGTCCAGAGCCTTAAGGCCAACTGCGCTTTTTTCGAAGATCTGGTCACGAAAGCTCTGCTTTCTCCTTTCGATGTTCCTGCCCAAACTTGCCTGCTTTCAAGCAAATCTCAGACAAGCACTCCTCAAGAAAGAAGGCCACCATGCGCTCCTATCCTCCCAACAGTCCCGAAGCGGCCGCGCGCATCGTGGCACTTGTCCTCATCGCCGACAGCCACGTCTGCCGATCGGAATTCGAAACGCTGAGCGAAGTCGATGCGGCGTGTGCCCTGGACATGCCGCCAAGGGCATTTCATGGCATTGTGCAAACGCTGTGCGAAGACCTTCTGATGGATGGCTTCGTTGGCGGTTCCATATTGCGGTATGTTGATGACGGTTCATTGGCCTCACTGCTGGGCGAGGTCGATCGGCCGCAACTGCGAGACCAGGTGATGCGTATAGCTGCGGCTGTCGTCGATGCCGACAAGCACCTGTCCGAGGGTGAGGCTGCCGTGCTGGACGCGATTGGTCGTCACTGGGGTCGTGCCGGGGCGACGGCTGTCATCGAGTCTGATGTCGCAAGCCTTCTGCGCAGTTGAAGGCCATCGAAATCGCGGCGCGTCAGCAACCAGGTCGAAAAATCGGCTTTGCCGACGCTCCCCGCGCTGACTCAGCCAGATGAACAAGCCCCAGGCCAGCAGCAAGGCCGCCGCCGCGAAAGCAATGTGCACACAGTTTCCGAACGCTTCGAGGGATCGCCATGAACCAGCTTAAAGATTGCTGCCAAGGATTCGATTGCCATCGAACCGTGGTGCTCAGCGTCGCTCCGCCGCGATGACCTGCAGTACCAGGGGGTGGTGCTGTCCGCGACGCGAACGGATGGCGTGTATTTCCTCTTTCACAGCATCGCTGCTGCCGAGCAGACGAAGTCCGCGCATCAGGCCCACGTCGTCCGCGCCGAGCCGGCTGACCGGGAACACGCCCAATCCGCGCGCAGCAAACACCGCGAGCAGCCCACTGTCTTCGAACTCGCCGACGATGCGGGGCCGCAAACCCTGCGCTTCGAACCAGTGGTCAAGCGTCGGTCGCAGGGCGGAATGCCCCGTGGGCAGAAGCACCGGCAGGTCGTTGAGGCATTGCGGAAAGCGATCGCGCTCGGCCTTGCCGACCAGCCGTGCCGGGCCGTACCACTCGACCGGCGAATCGACAAGCCGCTCGCTGGTGAGGCGCAGGTTCGGGTTGCGTGGAACGGCCTGACTGGCCAGCACCAAGTCCAGGTGATGCAGCGCCAGTTCGCCCAGCAACTGCTCGAACTCTCCTTCGTGGCAGACCAGCCGAAGGTTGGGTGTGCTCAATACCGGTTTCAGCAGCGCATGAGCTGCCAACTTTGAGATCCCATCGGAGAGCCCGACCGCTAGGCGCGCCACCTTGCCGCTGGCCGCTTCGCGCACCTCGTCAGGGATGCACTGGCCCAGATGAAATATCTCCTCGGCGCGCGCGAAGGCGACCTTCCCCGCCTCGGTGAGGGCCACGCCACGGCCTGAGGGCTTGAGAAGCTGGTGGCCCAACGCCTTCTCCAGCTCGCGCACCTGGGCGCTGATGGTCTGCACCGCCATGTCCAGCCGTTCGGCGGCACGGGCGAAACCGCCTTCCTTGGTAACGACCCAGAAGTAGTGAAGATGACGAAAGTTCAGCATGTCTCCTCCGGTTCGTAAAAACCGAAGTTTATGTTAGATAGGATAAGGTTTACTCGAATCGATTGCACTCGCGAACTCTAGGCGCAGCCTGCAGCAGGCCACCGAGCACCGGCCCCAGGCCTGACAGCATCTGGGTTACCCGCTGCGCGTGCATTGCAGGCCGAGCTCCCGGTGGCTTGTAAGGCAAATTCCTACACGCCGCATCCCGAAACCAGACGCGCCACGCA
>JBQMQE010000309.1:0-5153 GCA_052172655.1 Burkholderiales bacterium | reverse complement strand
ATGGCTCGGGGAGGTGCCGGAGCATTGGGAGGTATGGCAGATCGGTCACTTTTCGCGAGTTGGAAATGGCTCGACGCCGTCGCGCGGAAACGCAGCCTACTGGAGCGGCGGACATTATCCATGGCTCAACAGCGCGTACGCCAATCAGGAATCCGTCACTCAAGCTGACCAGTTTGTAACGGACACTGCACTACGAGAATGCCATCTGCCTATTGTTCCGCCAGCCAGCGTTCTGGTGGCTATAACAGGCCAAGGCAAGACTCGGGGCAAGGCGGCAGTACTTCGAATTGAAGCGACAATCAATCAGCACATCGCATACATCACGCCGCGTGAGCAAATCGCTTCCGCAGACTACGTCCGCCTTGCCTTGCATGGCGCCTATGCTCAGCTTCGATCCATCAGCGACGACTCCGGTAGCACGAAGGGCGCACTGACGTGTGCTGACATCAACCACTTCAGGCTCGCCCTGCCTTCCCTTTCTGAGCAGGCCGCGATACTCGCATCTGTGGAAGTTGAAACGCGCACCTGTAGCGCCGCCATCGATCGAGCTCAAAGCGAAATTTCCCTGCTCCGCGAATACCGCGCCCGCCTCATCGCCGACGTGGTAACGGGCAAGCTGGACGTGCGCGCGGCGGCGGCGAACCTGCCCGTTGAGACCGACGAGCCGGAGGCAGCCGACGGCAGCGAGGCACTGACCGCGGGCGAGGAAGACGCCGCCGTCGGCAATATTGACACCTTATCCGAGGAGGCCAATGCATGAGCAATCTACTAAATCTACTCAAACCCAAGGAACGGCGTGGAAGCAAGCCACGTTGTCACTTTCTGACACACGGAGCCGCGGAAGAGGTCGCCGGGCGCCTAACCGCGTTGATCGCGCCATTCGGCCATGTTTCGGCCAGTGATCGGTGGATGCCGCAAGGGTTTGTTCAGCGCCAGGAAGCCCAGTTGCACAAGGCTCCGCGTTTGCTGAATCCCGATATCCGCGCGCGACTCGCTTCATGGTGGTTGCCAGCAGGCAGCGAGGATCTAAGGACACCCAACTTCGACATCGCAAGTACCTGCACGATTGGGGAAGTGCCGGGGCTGTTGCTCGTAGAAGCCAAGGCGCACTGCGAAGAATTGAATAAGGTAGCCGCTGGGAGGAAACTCCCGGCAAGTTCATCTGATGACCGAAAGGCGAGCCATAAGACCATCTTCGCTGCGATCGAGGGTGCTCGCGCAGGGCTTGAAGATGCAACGTCACTGCCGTGGCACATTTCGCGGGATCGTTGCTACCAAATGTCTAATCGGTTCGCATGGTCCTGGAAGCTCACTGAACTCGGTGTGCCCGTTATTCTCGTCTATCTCGGTTTCCTCCGGGCCGAGGATATGTGCACAACTGGCGAAGTGCCGTTCGCCGGCGATGCCGAATGGGATGCGCTCGTGAGATCGCACAGCGAGCACCTGTTTCCAGCGGAAGTATGGAATCAGAAGTGGACGCTGCACGGACAGGTGTTCATCCCCCTCATTCGGACAATAGAGCAACCGCTTGAAGCTCCTCGTGAATAGCAATCGCGCAAGCGCAGCATTTGCTGGTAATCGCGTTGATCAATGACCAGGGCCATAAACCGTTTGCAGATATGGACAATCTTCACCGTCTCTTTCAAGAGGCCATACGCAAGGAGTTAGTGCCGACGCGGGTGCTGGCTGCCATCGTCGCAAAAAAACTCAAAACCCAAGGGATCAGGTGTTCCGCCAGGCGCAGCATGATCATCGGGGAACAACTCGCCGAAAGCCTTCGGTCTGGAGCCCCCAGCGATGGTATGTCCACGATCGTCGTTTCAGACGGCACGCGGTCTCGGAAGACTGTGGAGCTGAGGCTGTCGGCTGAAGATATAGAAATGTATGCCAAGGATCTCGGCGAAGGGTTCGGTAAGCAAATGCTTCCCATGGCAGAAAAAATTGCCAAACTCTATCTCTCCAGCGTGCGGCGCCGTGACTACGAAGGGATGCGTGCCCGTCGGGAGGACCTTGAAAAGTTCAGAAAGAATCTGGGGGCTAGATGGGGTAAAGCGTTCGACAGCTACGAAAGTTTCTTGGCTGTTGCCATCGATGCCGGCAGCGCAGCAAACAAATACCTGCGTTCAGAAAAGGGGGGCAAACCCGGTGCCCTCGTCGATGCAATGGTACGGATTCACGCACGCGCTGTTCAGGTTGCGGGCGAGGTCCTGACGCTTTTGGAGTCAGGGTATGCGGACGGGGCGCATGCGCGCTGGAGAACCCTCCACGAGCTTGCCGTCGTGGCCGCTTTGCTATCCGAACACGATGACGAACTAGCGGAGCGATATCTGCAGCATGAGGTGGTCGAATCTTTGAGCGCAGCGAGACAACTTAAGGAATACGCGGGCCAGATTGGTGAAAAACCGCTGCCCAAAAGAGAATTCGAGAAACTCGTTCGGATGGAGAAGGCGCTTCAGGATCGATTTGGCCACGAATATTCAAAGCGCTATGGATGGGCAGCCAAGCTGGTAAACAATCCGAACCCGAATTTCGATCATCTGGAAAAGGCGGCGAGCTTCAACCATTTGCGTCCTTACTACAAGCTGGCGAGCTATAACGTTCATGCAACGTCAAAAGGCGCCAACTATCGATTGGGGTTGCTGGGACCGTCTACCAACATACTTCTCGCTGGTCCGAGCAATGCCGGTTTGGAAGACCCAGGAAGATTTGCCGCGCATTCTCTGCTGACCATTACGCTAGGCTTGCTTACGATAGATACAACACTAGACAGCCTTGTATACGGCCAAATGCTTGTGGAGCTGTACGGCGACCTGAATGATCGCTTTGTCCGGGCCGCCGAGCGTCTACGCACTGACGAAGCTCGATTGTCCCGGCGACGCCCCGGAAAGCAAGAGTAAATAGTGATGGCTCAACTTCATCACTACGTTCCGCGCTTCTTGCTGCGCCGCTTCGTTCAGGACGGTGGCGTCCTGCATGTAATGGACAAGCGCACGGGGCGGCGTTTCCATATTTCAACATCCAAGAAATCCGCCATCGAAATCGCCGCGGAACGTGGCATGTATGACTTCGAGTTCATGGGCGTACCCATGACCATGGAACCAGCGCTTGCAGCTTTAGAGTCCAAAGCGGCTCCTATGATCGAGCGCATCCTGAAAGAGGAAACGTTAAATCATTCCGATCCAAACGAACGGAGCACGTTGGCGGTATTCCTTGCGGTGCAGATGATTAGAACTCGCGCCGTCTGGCAGAAGCATCAGGATTTCCTTGGAAGAATGGAAGCGTGGCTGCGTCAGGAGGGTGCGTCGGAGGAATTCTTCAAACCGGACCCGCTGGTCGGTGGCGGTGAGAATGCGGAAAAAGCACAACGAGCGAGGATGATTTCCAATGCGGCGTTGGATTTCGGACCGACGATCGCTGAAAAAGACTGGGTCCTGTTGAAGACGGAGGGCGAGGTACCGTATCTAATTGGGGATCATCCTTTTACGATGTTCAACCAGACCGACCATTCGCCTCGCGGTGACCTGGGTCTGAAGGTGAAGGGTATCGAGCTATATTTTCCCTTGAGTCGTACGCTGGCCCTCGCAATGTGGTGTCCCTCGCTTCAGCAGGAGCTTCTCGATGGTTTCAAACGTCTGGACACTCTCGCCGAGCATTCGCCCGACCTCGTGCGCCCCTACCTCAAGGCTTGGGAGGACGGGGTTAGGATTGTTGAGGCGATTCGCAGCGGAACGGCTTTGCTGAACCAACCCGAAAGCGTTACCCACTTTAATTCTCTTCAGATTTCGACGGCCGAACGCTTTGTTTTTTCCTGCGATGGCGACTTCACACTCGCAGAAGAGATGATTCACGACAATCCCGAGTTGCGATTCGGAAGACGGCTGGAGGAAGCTACTGGTAAGTTCTAATCGTCGAGGCGGCAACCAGTGTGCCCAGTGGCTTGGATTCAACGCAGGTCGTAGCGCACAAGCCGCCCACACTTGATGGAACATGTCGTGGAGGGCGGATACACGGGTAGAAAATGCTAGTATGTCAATGGGTTAAGGGCTTACCGCGTACTTGATGGGTGGCCATTTGTAACGAACCCCTTGGCAAGAAGACGGCTGGCGCAACCTTCATGCGTCGCCTGACTGGACTGCGCTGCTTCCCTCGTACCCGTACCAATTGCACGATCACGATTATGGTCACAAAGCAATGATCGAATTCAGGACAGGGGACATTCTGAATGCCGACGCGGAAGCGCTGGTCAACGCGGTGAATTGCGTCGGCGTCATGGGCCGTGGCGTGGCACTCCTATTCAAGAAAGCTTTCCCCGAGAACTTCAAGGCCTACGCGGCAGCGTGCGCGCGTGGGCAGGTTCAGCCAGGCCGAATGTTCGTATTCGAAACAGACCGTCCGGCAAATCCGAAGTACGTCATCAATTTCCCCACCAAACGGCACTGGCGCGAAGGTAGCCGCATGGAGGACATTGAAATTGGTCTGATCGACCTCGCCGAGACCGTCAGGACGCATGGAATTCGTTCCATTGCACTGCCGGCGTTGGGCTGCGGCCTGGGCGGCCTCAATTGGAACGACGTACGTCCTCGGATCGAGTCTGCCATGCACGCGGTGGAGCAGGTGCAGGCGATGGTATTCGAACCCCATTCGCTGTCCGAAACTCAGCCGTCGGTATATGTAGGTAGTCTACCGCGCACAATCAGCAGCCGACGCTGACTCACGGGAGCGAATCAAACCAATGGCCACAGACACCAGCGAAAAAGGCCTGGAAAGCCTCATCGTCGAGGCGATGACGGGCGTGCCGGGCGGCGTCGACGCAACGCAGGCCGGAGCGCACAAGCCGCCCACGCCTCAGGGCGGCACCGGCTGGTTGCTCGGCAATGCTCAGCATTATGACCGCGAGCACGCCCTCGATCGCTACCAACTTCTGTCGTTCCAGCAAACGACGCAGGAAGCCGTATTCGAAGCCTTGGGACTTGGCGCTGACGGGCCGCCGCGGCTGAAGTTTTTCGCCCGCCTGCAGGGCGAGATCGCGAAGCGCGGCGTGATCGACGTGCTGCGCAAGGGCGTGCAGCACAACCAGCACCACGTCACACTCTTCTACGGCACGCCCACGCCCGGCAACACCAAGGCCGAGGCGCGCTACGCGCAGAACCGGT
>JBQMQE010000308.1:0-5153 GCA_052172655.1 Burkholderiales bacterium | reverse complement strand
GCTGCGTGCTGCGCAGCGGCAGAGAAGTTCGGCATCACGAACGATGTACGCAAGCCGGACCGCGTTGATTTCGCCGCGCTGCTGCAGCGCGTGCGGCAGAACCCGCTGCAGGAGTAGCATGCTGCGCCGTAGATCGGCCGCGCGCCTGAAGGCGCGCCGCAGACGATTGGCTATTGCTCTAGTGGTCTTCGATGCGCGGCCTGAACTCTTCGGCCAGTTCGCCGGTATCCGGATCGACCCAGTCGGCAATGCCGATCTCGGCCTCCGCCTGCGCCACGCTCTCTCCGGGCTCGTAGTCCGAGTCCGCGTTGTACTGCATGTCTTCGACCGCCTCGAGCAGCGTCGGGAACGGGCCGGACTCCTTGCCGCTGTCCCTCGAGTGCCAGTAAAAACCATCGGGGCGCTCGACTATCCTCGCTCTATCGTACTCGGGAGGTGTTACCGGTATCACTTTTTTCATGGCAAACCTGAACAAATAGAATTGACACTTCAGAAAACACGCTGGGCATGCCCCCTTCCCTGCGTCACCCCAAATCTATACGGTCGTGCTATCCGGCTGTTTGATCAATATCAATGATACGCTTGGCGCCGAAGGTCTGCTATCGCGCCGATTGTCGATGCCGCGACGCTGTTGTCAGCAAGCAGCCAGCGGCGACATGCAATACGATCCGGCGCTCACGCCACCTGCCCCGCAGCGTGGCCGCTCGCCCAGGCCCACTGGAAATTGAAACCGCCCAAGTGGCCGGTCACGTCCACCACCTCGCCGACGAAGAACAGGCCCGGCACCGACCTTGCCTCCATGGTTCTCGACGACAGTCCGCCGGTATCGACGCCGCCGAGCGTCACTTCGGCCTTATTGTAGCCCAGCGTGCCTGAGGGATTCACCTTCCAGCAATGCAGGTCCTGCGCCAGCAGCCGCAGCGCGCTCAGCGCAAACTGGTTGAGCGGCTTCACCGCAGCGTGTGCCTCGCACCATTGCTGGGCGAAGCGCTTGGGCAGGGCTTGCGCGAGCAGGTTGTTCAACTGCGTCCGGCTAGCCTGCTCCGACAACAACCAGGCTTCGGCGTCGCGCCCCGGCAACAGATCGATCTCGATCGCATCGCCGGCACGCCAATAGGAAGAAATCTGCAGAACGGCCGGCCCCGAAAGCCCGCGGTGAGTCAAAAGGAGGTTTTCGCGGAAGCGGCCGCCATTGCAGGAGACCCCCGCGTCTATGGCGATTCCGGATAAATCGCCGTAGCGTGCCAGCGTTTCGGGCGCGAAGCTGAGCGGCACCAGTGCCGGGCGCGGCGGCACGATGTTCAACCCGAATTGCTCGGCGATGCGGTAGCCGAACGGGCTGGCGCCGATCTTCGGCACCGACAGTCCGCCGGTAGCCACCACCAGGGAGCGCGCCCGGAAAACGCCCTGGTCGGTGTTGAGCACGAATTCCTCCCCTTCACGAACTACGGCGCGCACTTCGCACGGCATGCGCCAGTGCACCCCGCCGCGTTCGCATTCGCTTTTCAGCATGTCGATGATCTGCTGCGCGCTGTCGACGCAGAATAGCTGGCCCAGGGTCCTCTGCTCGTACTTGATGCGGTAGCGCTCGATGAGCGCGATGAAATGCTGCGGCGTGTAACGCGCCAGCGCCGAGCGGCAGAAGTGCGGATTTTGCGAGAGGAAATTCGCAGGCCCGCAATGCAGGTTGGTAAAGTTGCAACGCCCGCCGCCGGAGATGCGAATTTTCTCGGCCAGCTTGCGCGCATGCTCGATCAGCAGCACCCGGCGGCCGCGCTGCCCGATCTGCGCCGCGCACATCATCCCGGCGGCGCCGGCGCCGATGACGATGGCGTCCCAGCGGCCGGCGCTCCGCGCTGAATCGGGTGTCGAACTAATGCTTGCGGCCGATCAAGCGGCTGATCACCGGAAAATACAGCTCACCATCGCCGGCCTCGATCGCCTGGCGCAACCAGCCGTCGGCTTTGCGCGCTCCGCTGGCATTGACTGCACTCTCCCGCGCCGGCCGCGGCGCATAGGACAAATCCTTGCTCGCATATTCGACCGAAAACGCGCGCGGCGGGAGCTGGCCGGGCCGCGCGGCTGCCAGCAGTCCGCCGTCGCCGCAGCTCGCTGCGGTGACTAGCTCTGTTTTTCCGGCAATTTCCAGATCCATGTGTCGCGCTTTGCTGTTGTCGCGCCGGCTATGGTATCAGTACGTCGGCGCGCTTGCGCACAAAACGCCCGGCATCGTTGACCGATGTCAATATCCCGCCGCGCTGCATGCGATAACTTGTCCGAGTAGATTTTGCGGGTTGCCGCAGCCGCTTCGTACGGCGCGCCATCGCGCCGGATTAGACGTGCACTTTTATAGTCGGAACCATGACAGCCAGACACGACCCGGGACCCGAAACCGGCGCGGACATACAAATCGGAAGCGCGCCGGACGAACTGCATTGCGCCGGAGCATGGGTATTGCGCGGGATCTCACAGCTCGAACCCAGACTGGCCAGTCTCCCCTGGTCCGGCAGCGGGGAACTGACCATAGACGCGTCCGCGCTAAGCGCGATGGACACCTCCGGTGCCTGGCTGCTGCACCGGACCATGCGCACCCTGAAACAACACGGACGCAGCGTACGGCTGCGCGGATTGCGCCCCGAATTCGAGGCCCTGCTGCAGTTGATCGCCACGCGCGAGGTCGCACCGCAATTCGAGGCAACACCCGGCCGGCTCACCAGGATCGGACGCCAGGCGTGGCATAGCCTCGCCAACGCATTCGGCATGTTGTCGTTTCTCGGCGAAAACGCGACTGCGCTACTGCGCTCCATCATGCAACCGCGCCGCATCCGCTGGCGCGCCATAGGCTACAACCTGCAGGTGACCGGATTCGAAGCTCTGCCGATCACCGGCCTGCTGTCCTTCCTGATGGGTATCGTGATCGCCTACCAGGGGGCGGAGCAACTGCGCCAATTCGGCGCCAATATCTATGTCGCCGACCTGGTCGGCTTATCCATGGTGCGCGAGCTCTCGCCCATGCTAACCGCGATCATCGTCGCCGGGCGCTCCGGCTCGGCCTATGCGGCGCAGATCGGCACGATGAAAGTGACCGAGGAGATCGACGCACTGCGCACCATAGGCGTAGGGCCGCTGGATTTGCTGGTCCTGCCAAAGATGCTCGCTTTGGTCGTGGCGCTGCCGCTGCTGACGGTTTACACAGACGTCATGGGCGTGCTCGGCGGCGCAATCATGGCGCGCGCGCAACTGGACGTCAGTTTCGGCGCGTTCTTCGACCGTCTGGACGAGGCGATCACCTTGAACTCGTTTTTGGTCGGAGTCGGCAAAGCCCCGGTATTCGCCGTGATCATCGCGCTGGTGGGCTGCTACCAGGGGTTTCAGGTCGGCGGCAGCGCCGACAGCGTCGGCCGGCAGACCACGCTCAGCGTGGTGCAGTCGGTGTTCCTGGTGATCGTGACCGACGCGTTGTTTTCCATAGTCTTTAGCTGGTTCGACCTATGAGCGGCGCCATGGCAAGCGCGCAGGCCGGCGACGCCGTGATCGACATCCGCGGCCTGAACACGCGTTTCGGCGACGCCGTCGTGCACGAGAACGTAAGCCTGGCGGTGCGCCGGGGCGAGATTTTCTCGCTGGTCGGCACCAGCGGCTGCGGCAAGTCCACTTTGTTGCGCGAAACCATAGTATTGCAGCGACCAGTATCGGGCTCGATACGGGTGTTCGGCCGCGAAGTGGTCGGCTTGAGCGACGAGGACGCGCTGCCGCTGCGCCGCCGCTGGGGTGTCATGTTCGAGCGCGGCGCGCTGTTCAGCGCGCTCACGGTGAAAGAAAATGTCGGCATGGTGTGTTGTCCCCCTGTTTATCTCACCTGCAGTCGCTCGCGTTATTTTGTGATGGAAGGCGAGCGATCTCTCGGATAGCGCGCCCGGTTGGAGCAATGTGGGAGGGTGGACCAAAGTGAGGGTAGGGCAATGCAGTGAAGCTGCGCTGCCCGAGGTTAACCGGGCTGCGCGTGCCTGGTGCTCAGAACGGCGGATCGGTGAACTGCGATGACAGTGATTGTTGGTGATATCGGATTTCCTGCTGGCGCTTGTGATAGCGGTGGAGCTGTGCTGCGTAGTGGTGCTCGATGCCGCGAATGAGTTCGTGGAGCAACTCGACGAGTTGTGCTGCGCCCTTGTCGGTGAGGCGCGGAAGCAGGAAGGGCAGGATGACGGTGTGGTGTTTCATTGGACCTCTTCGAGGGCGGTCTGGACGTGCTCGGAGGTGACTTGTCTGAGCTTGGCGAGCGCGGCGGCGGAGAGCGCGTAGTGGGCAGCGCGGTTGATCTTGCGTGGCAAGCCCTGAGTGGCCTGGAACAGCGCCTCGATGGCCGCTGGCTCAAATAGCGGCAGCGAACAGCCGGCCAGTTGCAGGCGGTGAGTGAGGTAGGCGGGGACTTCCTCGCGCGTGAGTCCGCCCAAATGGTAGCGCACGACGATGCGTTGGGTGAGGGATTCGTGCACCGCCATGGTCAAGCGCCGTCGCAGTTCGCTCAAACCGACCAGGAGGAGGCACAGGCGCCGCTCGGCGTCCATGGCGTAGTTGGTCAGAAGCCGCAGGTCTTCGAGCACGTCGTTGCGCAGGTGCTGCGCTTCGTCGACGACGAGCACGGGGTGGATCTTGGTCTCGACGGTGAGGCGCGAGACCTCGGTGTGGATGGCGCGGTAGGCGCTAGCGCGGTTACGCTCGACGGGCAGTCCCAGTTGCCAGGCGATCCCCTTGTACATGTCAAGTACGTTGCCGGTGGAAAGAGGCACGTAGAACAGGCGGTACAGGCCCGGATGCAAAGAGGCGCACAGTTGCCGGCACACGCTAGTCTTGCCCGAGCCAACCTCGCCGGTGATGAGACCAATGCCGCGCAGCTCGACCAGGTGAGTCAAGCGCGCCTGGGCTTCGCGCGCAGCGCTGGAGGCGAACAGTTCATCGGGCTGTAACGCGCGCTCGAAGGGATAATGGGTAAAGCCGAAGTGGGCGAGATACATCAGTAATTCTCCTTGTCCTCGGGTTTGCGCGCGGACAGATCGCGCAGGGCGAGTCCGGTATTGCGCGGGGCCGCCGCTGGTGTCTCGGGGTCGATGTTCTGGGTGGGTCGGTTGCGGCGCACGAAGCAGTTGGCGTAG
>JBQMQE010000307.1:0-5154 GCA_052172655.1 Burkholderiales bacterium | reverse complement strand
CGGCGCCGAAGCCGCGGCGCGGCATTACTACAATGTCAGCGCCGCCGGCTTGAACGCCGAACAGGCGGCGCGCCTGGCAGCGATGCTGCCGCGGCCGCTCTATTACGAGCGCAACCGCAACTCCGAATTCCTGCGGCGCTACAGTGAAACCATACGCGCGCGCATGCCCTCGGCCGAGCTGCCGTAGATCCTGTTTGAAAATGAAGGAATTTCTCCCCCTGTGTATCCTTGGTCCGCTCAAGCCTTTCTCAGCGCGGCGCGCCGGCCACGGCGCGCGTCGATACCGTGCAGTATCAGCAGTCCGGCCACAAAGAAGGCGCCGGTGATAAGCATGGCGAGCCGGTGGTTGCCTTGCGATATCCAACTCACCGCGCCGTAGGTAATGGGCCCGAGGATGGAAGACAGGTTTGTCGCCAAACCCCACAGGCCGAAGAACTCCGCGCGACGGGCCTTCGGACTCAAATAGCCCACCAGCGCGCGCCCCGCGGACTGGGACGCGCCCAGGCATAGCCCGGCAAGGTTGGCGGCGATCCAGAACAGCACTCGCGTATCGGCCGCCCAGGCAATCAACACGGTCGCGATCCAGCCGGCGAGCGTGAACGCGATGGTGGGGACGTGGCCAAAACGATCCTGCACATTGCCGAGGAAAAATGCCCCCAGTGCGGCAGTAACATTGACCACCAGAACCAATATGAGCGTGTCGCGGGTGTTGAAGCCCATCGCCTGTTGGGCGTAGATCGCCGCCAGGGTGATCACCGTCTGCACCCCGGCTTGATAGAACACGATGCACACGAGAAAGCGGCGCAGATCCTGGTAACGGGCCGCATGGCGCAAGGTGTCGGCGAGGCGCGCGAACGCCGCACCCGTCAGAGACGCGCCCGAAGCCGACGGCTGCGGCGCGGCGCGCTCGCGCAGTAGCGCGAACGTGGGCAGGCTGGCGAGCGCGAACAGCACCGCGGTAATGAGCATGGTCACGGGTACGAACTGCGCGGCCGTTTGGCCGGCCGCCTGCGCCCAGGACACGTAGGCAAGGCATGCGCCGAGCGTAACCAGCCCGCCGATATAGCCCAGGCTCCAGCCCCACCCCGATACCTTGCCCAAGTCCCTGCCGCGCGCCAGCTCCGGCAGGAATGCCGCGATGAGATCGCAGCCGGTGCAAAAAAAGAAATTCGATATGATCACGCAGACCACGGCTATCGCAAGATCGCCGGGACCGGCCAAGGCCAGGGCCGCGGTGCCGAGCACGCAACCGGCGGTGGTGATAACCAGCAGCCGCTTCTTGTTTGCGCGCAAATCGGCATAGGCGCCAATCACCGGCGCGGTGACGATCACCAAAGCGTAGGAAAGCGACAGGGTGGCGGTCCAGGCAAAGGTCGCCCAAGGCGCGCCGCCGGCCACGACCGCGACAAAGTACGCGTTGAAAATCGCAGTGAGCACCACCGTGGTGTAGCCCGAGTTGGCGAAGTCGTACATCGCCCAGGCCCAGATTTCCAGTGGGCGTACGTCCTGCTCCGATCGGCCACGCACGTGCCCCTCAGCCATAAATGAAAATCTCCAAAAACCGGTGTTGCAATCATAACCCGACTGCTAGAATCGGCTGCGCGTGCGCAGCCGCGTTGCCACCCTGGCCGAGGCGAAATTGATCGACACCAGCCACAAGAAGGAGCTCGAGGACCTGCAGGAAAGCCTGCGCGAGCTGCGCGAATTCCTGCGCCGGAAAGAGGACGCGGAAGCCGGTGCCGAACGCGCTCAGTCGGCCAGCGCAGAGCCCGCCGCCGCAGCTCTTCCGGACCCGCTATTGGCCGAGCTGCGCGAGAGGCTCGATGCCCTGCATCCCGCCGACGTCGCCTTCGTGCTCGAAGCGCTGCCGCTAGAAGAGCGCCTGATCGTCTGGGATCTGGTCAAGGCCGAGCGCGACGGCGAAATCCTGCTCGAAGTCTCAGATGCGGTGCGCGAGACGCTGATCGAAAGCATGGACAGCGAGGAGCTGGTCGCAGCGACCGAGCAGCTCGATACCGACGAGATTGCCGATCTCGCGCCGGATCTGCCCGAAGACGTGCTCGAAGACGTGTTTCAGTCGCTGCCGGCGGAAGAGCGCGAGCAATTGCGCGCGGCCATGTCCTATTCGGAGGACTCGGTGGGCGCATTGATGGCCTTCGACATGGTCAGTGTGCGCGAGGACGTGACGCTGGAGGTGGTGACCCGGTATCTGCGTCGCCTGGACGAGCTGCCCGACCACACCGACTTGGTGTTCGTGGTCGAGCGCGAGCAGCGCCTGATAGGCGCGCTGCCGATCAGCAAGCTGGTCGTAACCGATCTCGATGTCACCGTAAGTGCGGCCATGTCCACCGAGGTGGTGAAACTGCATCCGGACGATCAGGCGCAGCAGGCGGCGCAGGCTTTCGAGCGCTACGACCTGGTATCTGCAGCGGTGGTGGATCGCGCCGGGCGCTTGATCGGACGGGTGACGGTAAACGCCGTGGTGGACTACATTCGCGACAGGACCGAAGCCGAACAACTGGCGCAGGCCGGACTGCGCGAGGAGGAAGACATTTTTTCCTCGGTCTGGGACAGCGTGAAGAACCGCTGGGCCTGGCTGGCGATCAACCTGATTACCGCCATCATCGCCTCGCGCGTGATCGGCGTCTTCGAGGGTTCGATCGAGAAACTGGTGGCGCTGGCGGCGCTCATGCCCATCGTTGCCGGCATCGGCGGCAACTCCGGCAATCAGACCATCACCATGATCGTGCGCTCTATCGCGCTGGGCCAGCTGCAGAACGCGCGCAAACTCTTCACCAAGGAAATCAGCGTTGCCCTGTTGAATGGAGTGATCTGGGGCGGCATCCTCGGCTTTGTCGCTTTCTGGATTTATGGCAACCCGGAGCTGGGGCTGGTGATGACCGCGGCGATGATGCTCAACATGGTGCTGGCAGCGGTGATGGGGGTATTCATCCCGCTCGCCCTGGACAAGCTGGGGCGCGACCCGGCGCTGGGCTCGAGCGTGATGATCACTGCGGTGACCGACAGCGGCGGGTTTTTCATATTTTTGGGCTTGGCGACGTTGTTTTTGATCTAGCCATCAGCCTGCGCGATCGTACACCCCACGCCGCGCGAGCCGTGCAAGCTGAATTTGCGATTTCGTCACCGGAAAGGAAACAGAACCATGCTCAAGGAATTCAAGGAATTTGCACTGAAGGGCAATGTAATGGACCTGGCCGTGGGCGTGATCATCGGCACCGCTTTCGGCAAGATCGTCGATTCCGTGGTGACCGACTTGATCATGCCGGTGGTCGGACGGGCGCTGGGCGGACTGGATTTTTCCAACTACTTCGTCGCGCTCAAGGACGTTCCGCCGGGCACGGCGATGACGCTGGAAGCGGTGAAGAAAGCGGGCGTACCGGTGTTCGCCTACGGCAATTTCATTACCATCGCCATCAACTTTGCCATTCTCGCGTTCATTATTTTCATGCTGGTGCGCTGGATGAACAAATTGAAGCGCGCCGAGGTGGCAGCGCCGACTCCCGCGCCGGCGGAGCCGCCGGAGGAAGTGAAGCTGCTGCGCGAAATCCGCGACAACCTGAAGCCACGCTAAGAGGCCGTTTCAGAATTGCCGAAACGGGCGGCCCGATACGCGCGCTTGCCGTCTATTTGCCCATGGTCGCGAACACGACTTCGGCGGCGCTGACGGTTGCAGCGATGTCCTCGCCGCTGTGCGCCGCGGACACGAAGCCCGCCTCAAAGGCCGAAGGCGCGAAATGCACGCCGCGCTCGAGCATGGCGTGAAAGAAACGGTTGAACGCTTCCTTATCGCATTGCATCACCTCGGCGAAGCTTTGCGGAGCGGCGGCGCGGAAATAGATGCCGAACATGCCGCCGATTGCCTGCGCCGAGAACACGACCTTGTGTTTCTTCGCGGCAGCGCTCAGACCTTCAGTCAGTGCCAGCGTGCTGGCGCCCAGTCTTTCGTAGAAGCCCGGAGCCTGCACCAACTTCAACGTCGCCAGACCGGCGGCCACCGCCACCGGATTGCCCGAGAGTGTGCCCGCCTGATACACCGGCCCGAGCGGGGCGATTTTCTGCATGATTTCGCGCCGCCCGCCGAAAGCGCCCACCGGCATGCCGCCGCCGATGACCTTGCCCAGCGTAGTGAGGTCCGGCTGGATGTCGTAGCGCCCCTGCGCGCCGGCCAAGCCGACGCGAAAGCCGGTCATCACTTCGTCCAGAATCAGGACTGCGCCATGCTTCGTGCATAATTCGCGCATGCTGCGCAGAAATTCGGGTTTAGGTGCAACCAGATTCATGTTGCCCACGACCGGCTCCACGATCACCGCGGCAATGTCCTTGCCCCTCTCGGCGAAGCTGCGCTCCAATTGCCCGGCATCGTTGTAGTCGAGCACCAGCGTATGGGCGGCAGTTTCGGGCGGTACGCCCGAAGAACTCGGCTGGCCGAAAGTGAGCGCGCCCGAGCCGGCTTTCACCAGCAGGCTGTCGGCATGGCCATGATAGCAGCCTTCGAACTTGATCACGCAGTTGCGGCCGGTATGGCCGCGCGCCAGGCGCAACGCCGTCATCGTGGCCTCGGTACCCGAACTCACCAACCGCACTAGCTCCATCCCGGGCAGCAATTTGCACAACAACTCGGCCATTTCGATTTCGGCTTCGGTCGGCGCGCCGAACGACAGGCCTTTCTTTGCCGCCGCACACACCGCAGCCACCACGTCGGGATGGGCATGGCCAGCCACCATCGCCCCCCAGGAGCCGATGTAATCGATATAACGCCGGCCCTCGGTGTCCCACATGCAAGCGCCCTCGCCGCGCGCGATGAAGCGCGGCGCGCCGCCCACGGCGCGAAACGCCCGCACCGGAGAATTCACCCCGGCGGGAATGAACTGCTGGGCCCTGGCAAACAGAGTTTCGTTGCTCATTGCTGCTTCCGTTGTTGTTGATAGAGTCTGGTAAAACCGGCGGCACTGGCGGCGACGTCGCCGGCGTCGAACAAGTCGCTGATCACGGCCACGGCATTCGCCCCGGCGGCAAACACCTGGGGTGCATTGTGCAGCGTAATGCCGCCGATTGCCACCAGCGGCAGGACAAAACGCCGGCGCGCCTCGGCGAAAATTGCCAGTGGCGCGCGCACCGCGCCGGGTTTGGTGC
>JBQMQE010000306.1:0-5186 GCA_052172655.1 Burkholderiales bacterium | reverse complement strand
GGCTTTCCACGCGGCCGTGGCAGGCCGCAAGCATCTCCAGCGGCGCTTCGAAGCCCGCAGCAGGGGCAGCGAATCCGGGGAAAGAAATTTTAGCCGCGCTCATCGAAGGTCTCCATCAGCTTAAGGGCGACCAACGTCAGCTCGCGTGCTTTCGCGTCGGCGCCAGCATTTTCGCCAGCCTGGGTTTGGGTGCGAGCAAATCGGCCAGTGTGTAGGCGTCGAGCGTACGGAAAAAGGCGTCCAGCGCCTGGCCCAGAATGCCGCGCAGCACGCAGGCCGACTCGATGCGGCAGTCGGAGGTGTTGCGGTCGAAACACTCGACCAGCTTGCCGTTGTCCTCGGTGCCGCGCACCAATTCGCCGAGATTGATGTGTTCCGGCGCAAGCCCGAGGCGCATGCCCCCGCCTTTGCCGCGCGCGGTCTCGATGTATCCGCCCTGCGCCAGGTAGTGCACCACCTTCATCAGATGATTGGCCGAAATGCCGTAGGCCGCGGCGATCTGCCCGACGGTCGCGATTTCGTCGTCGTGGACCCCAAGATAGATCAGCACCCGCAGGGTGTAGTCGGAAAAAGTGGTCAGGCGCATGGTTGTACCAGGGACAGATGAAAGATGTATTGGCAGTATTGATTTTGCCTGAAATGTGTAATATAGTAAAGACGTATTTCGTATGCCGCTTAAGGAACCGAGATGGAAGCGCAGCCCGCACTGCCGACCGAGGAACGCGTTCGCGATGCACTTTGCTCGGTCGACGACCCCGAGGTCGGAATGAATATCGTCGACCTCGGGCTGGTCTACCGCATCGACATCGCGACTGAATCAGTCCGCGTCGAGCTGACCATGACGACGCCCGCCTGCCCCATGGGGGACATGATCACCGACAACGCGCGCCGGGCTGTCGCCGCGGTGTTGCCGCAGGAGGTGGCGGTCGACGTGGTGCTGGTATGGGAACCGCCGTGGACGCCGGACATGATGTCGGAGAGCGCGCGGCAAACGTTCGGCTGGCCGGGCTAAACCCTCGACCGGGACCGATTGAGCGCATAGCGCCGGGCACTGAGGCGGACGGGGAATGAGCACCGGGGTTGCGGTTGCATGGCGGGCACCCATGCTGGTGCTGGCCTTCGTGTCGCTGTTTGCGGGAATGGCCGCGGGGCTCGCGCGTCTGGGCTGGCCGTTTCCGGCCCCGGTCGCGGAATTGGCCGCGTTGCACGGGCCGCTGATGGCGTCCGGGTTTTTCGGCACCGTGATCAGCCTTGAGCGCGCCGTGGCGCTGTCGCGGCGCTGGGGTTATCTTGGCCCGCTGCTCAGCGGCGTCGGTGCGGCGGCGGGCATCCTCGGCGCGCCATTCGCAATCGCTCCGATCCTCGTCACAATGGGCAGTGGCGTTCTACTCGCAGCCTCGATCCTGTTCTATCGCCGTCAGCGCGAACTGTTCACGCTGACGCTGGCCCTCGGAGCACTCTGCTGGCTGCTGGGGAATCTGCTGTGGCTGGCGGGGCACCCGGTTCATGTTGCCGTTCCGTTCTGGATTGCGTTTCTGGTGCTCACCATCGCCGGAGAGCGCCTGGAACTGTCGCGCGTGCTGCCGCCCTCCGCCGCGGCGCGGCGGGCGTTCGTCGCGACCATCTCGGTTTTGCTCGCCGGCATCGCTTTATCGGTGTTCGCCTGGAGCGCGGGAACGCTGCTGCTGGGCGCGGGGATGCTGCTGCTCGCTTTGTGGCTGATGCGCCAGGACCTCGCGCGGCGCACGGTGAAGGGCAGGGGGCTGCCGCGCTTCATCGCCGTGTGTCTGCTGACCGGTTACGCCTGGCTCGCGCTGTCCGGGCTCGTCATCCTGGGCTCGGGCGGGCTCGGCTATGGCGGCCCCGGCTACGATGCGGCGCTGCACGCGGTGCTGCTGGGATTCGTGTTCGCGATGGTATTCGGTCACGCACCCATCATCCTGCCGGCGGTGCTGCGCGTGGCGGTTCCCTATACGCCGTATTTCTACCTGCCGCTGGCGCTGCTGCACATCTCGCTGCTGGTACGCCTGGCGGGCGACTGGATGACGTTGTCGCAGTGGCGCGCCTGGGGCGGCGCGCTCAACGGCATCGCTTTGCTTGCCTTCGTGCTGGGCACGATCACGGCTGTGCTGCGCGGACTGGCGCGCGACTGAAGATCAACCGCGGTCCTGCCGCCGGTCCGGCGTTGCCACACGCGCGGAATAGCGGGAGAATCGGCCTGCGCCTGGAAATCGCGCCAACTACAACATCCCGCAAAGGGTACCGTCTTGCTCAATGTTCCGATCAAGGTACAGTCGTTCCTCGCCAACGTGCCGCTGTTCAAGGAACTCGCGAGCGACGAGCTCGACCGTATTGCCTCGAACACGCACGAAGTGCGGGCGCCGCGCGCGGAAGTCCTGTTTCGCCGCGGCGACCCTGCTCTGGGCTTTCACATCATCGTTTTCGGTCAGGTGAAGCTTGCCTTTTCGTCGCCGCGCGGGGACGAAAAAGTGGTGGATTTGATCGGTCCCGGGGAAAGCTTCGGCGAGGCGGTCATGTTCATGGAACGCCCGCATGTGGTGACGGCGCAGGCGTTGTGCGACTCGCTGCTGCTGTACATTCCCAGGAAAATCGTGTTTCAGGAGCTGGAGCGCGATCCGCGCTTCGTGCGACGCATCATCGCCGGACTGTCGAGCCGGCTGCACCGCCTGATGAGCGATCTCGAGAACGATTCCCTGCGTTCGGGCACGCAGCGCGTAATCGGCTACCTTCTGTCCGGCAGCGACGAGAATTCCGCGGCCGGCTGCGCGCTCGAAGTGACGCTGACGGCGAACAAAGGCGTGATCGCTTCGCGCCTCAGCCTGACGCAGGAACACTTCTCGCGGATTTTGCACGATCTTGCCGCGCGCAGCCTGATCGAAGTGCATGGACGCTCGATCCGCATTCCCGATGTCGCCAGGCTGCGCAGCTACTCCGACTGAGGGCTAGTCGGCGGGCAGTTCCCAGATAGTGATCTCGAAACGCCCGTCGGCGAAACTCTCCGCCTTGTAGGCGTAGCGATTGCGTTCGAGAAAACGATACAGCGGACGCGGTTCCTGATGGATGATCAGCTTGATCTGATCGCCCAGTGCGAGTTCGGTCAAGGCCTCCACCACGCGCTCGAACGGCTCGGGGTGCTGCAGTCCGCGGGCATCGACGATTTTCATGCTTCCTCCTCGGTTTCGGAATTCCGCCAGGATAGACCGACGGTCGCGCACAGCAGCAGCGCCGCGCCGAGGTTGTGCAACAGCGCCAGCGGCAGTGGAAAATTCGCCAGCACCATGCCCGCGCCCAGCAGCAGTTGCAGCCCCAGCAGGCAGAGCAGCAACCAGCCTCCGGCGGCGGCGCGCGGGCCGCGCCGGATGGCCTTGACGCCCAACACGCACAGAATCGCCGCCACCAGCACCGCGCCGTAGCGGTGCGATAGGATCAGCGCCTCGCCCGCCGCTGCTTCCATATCCGATCCGGACAGGGCGAAGAATGGATTGAACAGGCGCCAGTCGAGCGCATCGGGCCACCAGCCGCCGGCGCACGCGGGCAGCGTCACGCAGGAGAGTACTGCGTGGCGCGCGCCTACCATTGCGCCGAGCGCGATCTGCAGGGCGAGCGCCGCCAATGCGAGACTATGCAGCGTGCGGCCGGCGCCGGCGCCCCGGCCGCGCAGGTGCAGCCACCAGAGCAATGCGAGCAGGGTCATGCCGCCGAGCAGGTTGCCGACGGTCACCGCCGGCAGATTCGAGGGTGTAATCAGCCCGAGCCAGGCGAGGAATCCGGCCAGCGCCACGGCCGCGACTGCTGCCAGGCGCGCTGCCGCGCCCTGCAGCGCATTCCAGCCCAGAAACACGATCAGGAGCAGCAGAATGCCCGCCGAACTCGCGGTAAAGCGGTGCAAGGCGCGCGCCCAGAACAGCGCCGAGCGTTCGGGCAGCAACTGTCCGGCCGAGGGCATAGCGACGATGCGGCCGTAACAGGCAGGCCAGTCGGTGCAGCCGAACCCGGCCTGCGACAGGCGGATATAGGCACTGGTCGTGGTGAGGATCAGCACCAGCAGCAGCGCCGCCGGCACCAGCCAGCGCATAGGTCCGGGTTTCATCTCGATGGATGCTCCGCGGCGCAGTTTGTCAGGGCAGGCCGCGCGATTGGCAGGCCGGGCGTGATGGTCGCGCTGCGCATCGATCAAGCACCCGATGGCAGGAAAGCGTCGGAGAAGCAATGCTCCTCGGACAGCCCCTGCTCGAGGAAGGCGGGGAATGCGGTGTCCACCATTTTCGCCGAGCCGCAGACATAGACTTCGTATCCTTCGAGATGCGGAAAGTCAGCCAGAATGGCCTGGTGCACGAGTCCGCTGCGGCCCTGCCAATGATCTTCCGCTTTGGGCTCCGACAGCACCGGCACGAAATTGAAGTTGTCGTGCTCCTGCTGCCAGCGTTGGGCAAGCTCCATCAGGTATAGATCCTTGGGCCGGCGCACCCCCCAATACAGCAGCATCGGCCGTTGCATGCCTCGATGAAACGCGTCCTCGACTATGCTCTTGACCGGCGCGAAGCCGGTGGCGCCGGCGACGAAAATAATCGGCCGCGCGCTCTCGCGCAGGCAGAACGAGCCCAGCGCTCCTTCGAAGCGCAAATCGTCGCCGACCTTCAATTGAGTGAACACGTGCGTGGTGAACCGGCCGCCGGGGATCAGGCGCACATGCAATTCGATGTACTCGCTTTGATGCGGCGGATTGGCGAAAGAGAAAGCGCGCCGCTGTCCGTCGGCGAGCAGGATGTTGATGTACTGGCCGGCGACGAAGCCAAGCTTCTCGCCCTCAGGTAAGGAAAGCAGCAGCCGCATGACTTCGTCGGACAGTCGCTCCATGCTGTGCACGCGTCCGATATAAGTCTGCACGCTTGCCGTCGCGGCCGCGTCGCCGGCCTCGTATTCGATCTCCAGGTCGGATCGGGGAACGGCGCAGCACATGAGCGCCTTGCCCAGCGCTTTCTCCACGTAGCCCATTGCCACGTTCTTCTTCAGGCAGGGGCTGTGGGCGCCGGAGGAGATCTCGCCCACGGTGCGCCCCTCCCCGTCCAGGATGGGGCTGTGCTGGCGGGCGGGGGGGCCCGAGGAGAGCAGGCCCACACGGCGCTGCTTGACGCCGTCGGCCAGCTGGCGCGTGATCACCTCCC
>JBQMQE010000305.1:0-5196 GCA_052172655.1 Burkholderiales bacterium | reverse complement strand
CCCGCCGGGATAGCCGAGACCGAGCAGTTGCGCGGTCTTGTCGAAGGCTTCGCCCGCCGCGTCGTCCACGGTTTCGCCGAGCAGTTCGTATGCGCCCACTGCGCCGACGCGCATCAGTTGCGTATGGCCGCCCGATACCAGCAGCGCGACAAACGGAAATTTCGGCGGATTGCTCGCGAGCAGGGGCGAGAGCAAATGACCTTCGAGATGGTGGATGCCGAGCGCCGGGATGCCGAGCGTGAAGGCGAGCGCATTGGCGACGCTGGTGCCGACCAGGAGTGCCCCGGCCAACCCCGGCCCCTGGGTGTAGGCGACAGCGTCGATGCCTTGCAGTGTGGCCCCGGCCTCTCGCATGACCCGGCGGATCAGCGGCAGCACGCGCCGGATGTGGTCGCGCGAAGCGAGTTCGGGCACGACGCCGCCGTATTCCTGGTGCATCGCGATCTGGGTATGCAGGGCGTGCGCGAGCAGGCCGCGCTCGCTGTGATAGAGCGCAATGCCGGTTTCGTCGCAGGAGGTTTCGATGCCCAGGATCAGCATCGGGCGGGTATCATGGCGCTGAGGGTCGTCCCTGCGGCTAAAGTGCAGATGCGGCCCGACATGATACGCGACTTCGCGCAGCGGGCGCGGGGCCAGAGCCGGCCGACCCCGCGCCTTGGCTGAAACAGCCCGAAACAGCCCTTGTCCGGCCACGGAAACTCCTGATATAATTCACGGTTTTCCGCCCAAGTAAAAAGCCGGAGTATTGATGCCTACCGTACGAGTCAAGGAAAACGAGCCGTTTGAAGTGGCGCTGCGCCGGTTCAAACGCACGATCGAGAAAACCGGGCTGCTGACCGAGCTGCGCGCGCGCGAGTTCTACGAGAAGCCCACTGCCGAGCGCAAGCGCAAACTGGCCGCCGCGGTCAAGCGCCACTACAAGCGCATCCGCAGCCAGCAACTCCCGCCCAAGCTGTTCTAGCCCTGACCGGCAATAGCCGAGGGTCAGGCCCGTTCCCGCCTGGCCGCTCACGCAGCGCCGCCGTCCTGATGTCGCTCAAAGCACAAATCACCGAAGATATGAAGGCCGCGATGCGCGCCAAGGATGCGGCGCGCCTGTCGGCGATCCGCCTGCTGCTCGCAGCGATGAAGCAACGCGAGGTGGACGAGCGCATCGAACTGTCGGACGCGGACATCCTCGCCATCATCGAAAAAATGCTCAAGCAGCGGCGCGACTCGGTGACGCAATTCGAGGCGGGCGGGCGCAAGGATCTGGCCGACGTGGAAAAATTCGAAATCGGGGTGCTCTCCGGCTATATGCCGCAGCAGCTCCCGGAGGCGGAAATAGCGGCGGAGGTGGCCGCCGCAGTCGCAACAGCCGGCGCCAAGGCGATGCAGGACATGGGCAAGGTCATGGCGTTGCTCAAACCCAGGCTTGCCGGCCGCGCCGACATGGCCCGCGTGTCGGCCTTGGTGAAGGCGAAACTCGGCTAAATCGGGCGCAATAGCGCAGCGTACTGCGCCCGATAGCTTGACGATTCATCGGTGCAATACGAGCGAAGGAAATCGCCGCGCGACGGCCTCGCCTATTGCACCCTACCCGTGGCAGGGGCGTAGCGTTTTTTGACTTGCGTTCCGGCCGAAATGGCCTATAAAGAACACATGTTCCCCAGGCGCGGATGCCGGGGAAAGTTTTTTTCAGGCCCTAGATTCCAGCCCCCTGCCGCGCGTGATTCCTGATTCCTTCAAACGCGATTTGCTCAATCGCGTCGACATCGTCGATATCATTCAGCGCCATCTAGCGCTCAAAAAAACCGGCGCCAACTTCAGCGCCTGCTGCCCCTTCCATAACGAGAAATCGCCCTCGTTCACCGTCAGCCCTTCGAAGCAGTTCTATCACTGCTTCGGCTGCGGCGCGCATGGCGATGCGATCGGCTTCCTGATGGAGTATTCCGGCCTGGGCTATATCGAGGCGATCAAGGAACTGGCCGCGGGCGCCGGCATGACCATGCCGGAATTCGAGCCGCGCTTCGGCAAGAAGAAGGAAGAGACCGGCCCCGATTTGTACGACATCATGCAGCGCGCCATGCAGTACTACCGCGAGCAGTTGAAGGCGTCGCCGCAGGCGATCGAATACCTCAAGCGCCGCGGCTTGTCGGGCCAGATCGCGGCGCACTTCGGCATCGGCTATGCGCCCGAGGGCTGGCAGAATCTGCAAGCCGCGTTTCCCGATTACGACGACAAGAGCCTGAAGGAGGCGGGCTTGGTGATCGAAAACGACGCGGGCAAGCGCTACGACCGTTTCCGCGAGCGCATCATGTTCCCGATCGTCAACCAGCGCGGTTTCGTCGTCGGTTTCGGCGGGCGCGTCATCGGCGCGGGCGAACCGAAATACCTCAACTCGCCGGAGACGCCGCTGTTCGAGAAAGGGCGCGAGCTCTACGGGCTGCCGCAGGCGCGCCAGGCGATACGCGATGCCGGCCGCGTGCTGGTGGTCGAAGGCTATATGGACGTGGTGGCGCTGGCGCAGCATGGCGTCGGCTACGCGGTGGCGACGCTGGGCACGGCGACCACGCCCGTGCACGTGCAGAAGCTGCTGCGCCAGGCCGACGAAATCGTGTTCAGCTTCGACGGCGATTCGGCCGGCAGGAAAGCCGCCTGGCACGCCCTGGAAGTGAGCCTGCCGGCGACACTCGACAGCAAAACGATCCGGTTCCTGTTCCTGCCCGAAGGCGAGGACCCGGACAGCTATGTGCGCAACAAGGGGAAGGAGGCGTTCGAAGAGTTGGTGGGGCGAGCCGAGCCGCTCTCGACCTATCTGCTCGGGCAGTTGCGCGCACGCGTGGACACGAACACGGCGGAAGGGCGTTCGCGCCTGGTGCACGAGGCCAAGCCCCTGCTCAAGAGCGTGGCCGCGCCGGGGCTGCAGTTGCAGTTGCTGAAACAGGTGGCGGCCATCAGCGGCATGACCCAGGAGGAAGTCGAGCGCCTGTGCGAGCTGCGCCGCGACGCGCCTGCACCGGGTGCGTGGCAGCGGCCCGCGCCGGCCAAGGTCGCGCGCGCGGCGGTCAAGAGTTTTGAACTGCGCTTGTTGGAATGTGTCTTAGTTAAACCGGCGCTTGCGTCCGAGCTGTCCAGCGAAATCATCCGCGGCGAGAATCCCGAGGCCAAAGCCCTGCTCGCCCTCGCCGAGTACGCGCGCGGCAACCCTGACGCCGGTTCGGAAGTGATGTTGATCGACCACTTTCGCGGCAGCTCCTACGAAACCCTGCTGAAACAGGTTCGATCGGAACTCATGATTCTGGCGCTTTCGCCGGAGCAGGCCGAAGGCGCATTCCGCGATGCGCTGCCGGCGCTCGAGCGCCGGCGCATCCACGAGCAGTTGAATGAATTGCAGCGCAAGAACAAAGCAGGGGCGCTCAGCGCGGCGGATATAGAACTGATGAACGCGCTGACCAAGCGCCTGGGGACGCTGGACCAGCGCCCGGGTGCAAACCGCCCCGTGGTATAATCCGCGGCTTTTTTCCAATACTTCACCGACTTAGGACAAGCTCATGGCAGCACAGCAAGCCAAGAAACCCAGCGCAGTCGCAAAAGCGAAGGCCGCCAAGCCGAAGGCCACGCACAAGATGGCCTCGCCGCCGAAGAAGAAACCTGCGGGCGGGACAAAGTCTCTGGCGAAAACAAGGCCTCTGGCCAAAACTAGGCCTCTGGCCAAGACGAGGCCTCTGGCCAAGGCGAAGCCGGCGGTGAAGACGAGGCCTCTGGCGAAGAAGGCCAAGCCTGCGACCAAGACCGGGGCCAAACCCGCGACCAAGCTTACGGCCAAATCGGCTGCGCCGGCCACGGCCAAGCCTTCTGTCGGCAATGCGCCGGCCAAACTGCCTGTAAAAGGCAATGCCGCGCAGCAGGAGGCCGCCGCTGCGAAGCCGCAGCAGTCCGCCAAGCAAATCGCCAGGCAAATCGCCAAGCAACAGGCGGCGAAGCTCACTGCGAAGCAGAAGCAGGACCTGCGCAAAGGCGAGCAAAAGCCGGAGGACGTGGAGGCGCGGCGCACGCGGCTGAAGAACCTGATCAAGCTCGGGAAGGAACGCGGCTTCCTCACCTACTCCGAAATCAATGACCATCTGCCTGACGACCTGGTGGATGCGGAGCAGATCGAGTCCATCATCACCACCTTCAGCGACATGGGCATCCAGGTCTACGACGCGGCCCCGGATGCGGAAACGCTGCTGATTTCAGAAAACGCGCCGGCGGTCGTTCCCGACGAAGACGCCGAGGAAGAGGCCGAGGCCGCGCTGTCCACGGTCGACCCCGAGTTCGGCCGCACCACCGACCCGGTGCGCATGTACATGCGCGAGATGGGCTCGGTCGAGCTGCTGACGCGCGAGGGCGAGATCGAGATCGCCAAGCGCATCGAAGACGGCCTGAAGCACATGATCCAGGCGATTTCGGCCTGCCCGACCACCATCGCCGAAATCCTCGCGCTCGCCGGGAGGGTGTCGCGCGACGAGATGCGCATCGACGAGCTGGTCGACGGGCTGATCGACCCGAACGCCAAGAACGAGCCGGTCGCCGAGCTAGCGGAGCCCGCGGCAGAGGAAGAAGAGGAGGAAGAACTCGACGAAGAGGCGCAAAACGCGGCCATCACGGCGAGCCTGCAGCAGCTCAAGGAAGATGCGCTCGCGCGCTTCGACGTCATCCATCGCCTGTTCGAGAGGAAGAAATCGGCGCTGATCAAGCACGGATCGCGCAGCAAGGAGTACCTGAAGCTGCGCGACAAGATCTGGGGCGAGCTGATGAATATCCGCTTCTCCGCGCGCATCGTCGAGCGCCTGTGCGACGCCTTGCGCAGCCTGGTGGAAGAGACGCGCAGGCACGAGCGCCACATCCAGCAGTTGTGCGTGACCAAAAGCAGCATGCCGCGGCCGCACTTCATCAAGGTGTTCCCCGGCAACGAGACCAATCTGCGTTGGGTCGGCAACGAGATCGCCGCGCGCCATCCCTACAGCGGCCAGCTTGCGCGCCATCAGCCGGCAATCATGGAAAACCAGCAGAAGCTGCTCGACCTGCAGGCGAAGATCGGCATTCCGCTGAAAGAGCTCAAGGACATCAACAAGCAGATGTCCACGGGCGAGGCCAAGGCACGCCGCGCCAAACGTGAAATGACCGAAGCCAACCTGCGCCTGGTCATCTCGATCGCCAAGAAATACACCA
>JBQMQE010000304.1:0-5248 GCA_052172655.1 Burkholderiales bacterium | reverse complement strand
CCGAGAAAATCGAAAGCGCGATGCAGCGCGCGCATCAGGGCGCCGGCTTGAACGCCTGCGCCAGACTCTGCCCGAAACGGTACAAAGCGTGGTTGGCGGCGGCGACCACGCCGCCCATGGTGAGAAAGCCATGCGCCATGCCTTCGAAGCATTCGTACAGCACCGGCACCCCGGCGGCGAGGAGCCGGTCGGAATAGGCGCGGCCTTCGTCCAGCAGCGGATCGTAGCCGGCGGTGATGATGTGCGCCGGCGGCAGGCGCGCGAGATCCGCGGCGCGTAGCGGAGAAGCGCGCCAGTCGTCGTAGTCCCCGGGCGCGAGGTAGTTGTCGCGAAACCAGAGCATGTTGTCGCGCGTGAGCAGATAGCCTTCGCCGAACCTGGCGTGCGAAGCCGAATCCATGCGCTGGTCGGTCGCAGGGTACGCCAGCGCCTGGAACGCGAGGGGCGGCCCGCCCGCGTCGCGCAGGGTGATCGCCACCACCGCGGCCAGATTGCCGCCGGCGCTGTCCCCGCCCACGGCAATGCGCGCGGCATCGATGCCGAGCGCGGCCCCCTCCCCGGCGACCCAGCGCGTGGCGGCGACGCAATCCTCCACCGCTGCGGGGAATTTATGCTCCGGCCCCATGCGATAGTCGACCGCGACGACCGCGCAGCGCGCGTTGTTGGCGAGCGTGCGGCAGATGATGTCGTGCGTGTCCAGGTCGCCTATGGTCCAGCCACCGCCATGAAGATAGACCAGCAGCGGCAGCGGCGCGCCCGCCGCCGTGCCGAGGCCGCGATACAGCCGCAAGGCAATCGGCCCCGCCGGGCCGCTCGCGGCGAGGTCGCGCACCGCTTCCACCGCGGGAACGGGCGGGCTCAAGGCCGCACGCGTCTCCTTGTACAGCCGGCGCGCCTCGACCGCGCTGACGCTGTAGTACGGCGGCAGCGCGGACTTGGCTACACGCTCCATCACTGCCTGCATTTGCAGATCGACTGGCATGGCTATCCTTTCACAGTTTGTTGAAAAACGAGGCACGCCCCGTTTTAGATCCCCCGACCCAGAGGCTGCCGCAATTCCTTTCCCTGTGGGGCCCACTTGTCCATACGCACTGTTTCGCGCGCCGTGTAGGCAATTTCGGCAGCCAGCTGCAGGCCGCCTCCCGCCTCAGGCTGCGATGGCAGCGCGCCGCTGCAGCGCAAGCCACGCAATCGCCGCGCCGATCACCGCCAGCACCGGCATGGCGGCGTAGTTGAGCATCGCCCAGCCGTTGCGGTTCATCAACAGTCCGGAGGAAAACGAAGACGTTGCGGTGGTCAGGAACACCAGGAAGTCGTGCATGCCCTGGGCCTTGGCCTTCTCCGACACACGATAGCACTCGGTGAGCAAGGTGGTGCCGCCGACATAGAGAAAATTCCAGCCTACGCCGAGCAGCAGCAGCGCCCACCAGAAATTGGCCACCAGCACCGCCGACAAGGCGATGCCCACGCACAGCGCCTCCAGCGCCACGCCGGCGAGCATGATCCTGAGCACGCCGTAGCGCTTGATCAGGGAGCCGGTAAAAAACGAAGGCGCGAACATGCCGATCACGTGCCATTGGATCACCGTCGCGGCGGAGCTGTAGGGATGGCCGCACAGCCCCATCGCCAGCGGCGTTGCCGTCATCAGCAGGCTCATCACGCCGTAGCCCAGCGCCGAGCCGGTCACGGCGACGATGAACGCCGGCTGCGCCATGATTTTCGCGAGCGGCCGCACCGGCTCGTGGCGCTCGGCCACGCTGGGCTGGGGTATGCGGATGTAGGCGAGCAGCACCATGGTGATGAGGCAGAAGACGATGAGCGAGGCATAGGCACCGAGGAAAGGCACGGCGAACATGTCCCTGGTGTGCTTGCTCAGCTCCGGTCCGATGATGCCGCCGACGAGGCCGCCGGTGAGCACCAGCGAGATCGCCTTGGGCTTGAATGCGTAACTGGCGGCGTCGGCGGCGGCAAAACGATAATACTGGCCGAAGGCGTTATAGACCCCCAGCACCAGCACGCCCGCGCACAACAGCCAGAAACTGTGCAGCCACAGGGCGAGGCAGCACACCGCGGCGCCCACGATACCCATCGAAGTGCCGACCTGGAAACCGGTCTGGCGGCCGTAGCGCCTCATGAAGAACGAGGCCGGCAGCGTGGTCAGCGCCGCGCCGACGACGTAGGCGGTGGCGGGCAGCGTGGCCAACATCTTGTTGTCGGCAAGAGAGAATCCGGCCAGCGCCGCAAGCGATATCAAAGTGACGTTGTTGGTGAACAGCATCGCCTGGCAGCCGGCGAGCAGGGCGACGTTCTTCTTGGCGTTTTCCATGTGAGGGGACGCATTGTGCCCACCAAATGTTCCCGGCGAGGCGCAGTGTTCGGCTATGGGACAGGCCGGATTATAGAAGACGGGGCGCGAACGCACCACGGAAATGAGGCGCCGCCTCTGCGCAATTTACGCAATTTGCGCACGATACCGATTGACAAATTTCACAGGCTGATTCATTCTGCCGCTGCGTGTTCCCCCACGAGAGCAAGCGCAGTCGCCGTCAATCACCTAAGGAGAGGAAACTCATGGCCACAAAGAAAAAGGCAGCAAGCAAGAAAACCGCAAGCAAGAAAACCGCAAGCAAGAAACCGGTCAAGGCAAAAGTGAAGCGCACGCCGAACGCTGCGTTCATGAAACCGATGACCCCGAGCGCCTCGCTCGGAGCGGTGATCGGCGCGGGCCCGATGCCGCGCACTGAAGTGACCAAGAAAATCTGGGCATATATCAAGAAGAACAAGCTGCAAGACGCCAAGAACCGGCGCAACATCAATGCCGACGACAAGCTGAAGGACGTGTTCGGCGGCAAGAAGCAGGTGTCGATGTTCGAGATGACCAAACTGGTCAGCAAGCACCTGAAGTAGGGTTCCGGCTGCCTCTATCGACAAGGGCGGCCCAGAGCCGCCCTTGTCGTTTGCGCGTCATGGGCGGTGCCCGCACGCGGGCGCGGGCGCAATGCCGGGGCGAGAAAGCTGCCCCGGTTTCAACATGCGGGACAGGTTCTCCGTTGCTCGCCTGCGCTGGAGGCTGTTGCGGCAGACCTGAGACGACCTATTACTTCTTCGCGTTCTTCTGCTTGTACTCGGCCACCGCTTTTTTCAGGTCGTCATATTCCTCGCAGCCAAACAGACAGAGCCGGTCCAGCACCTTGAGCTGTTCCTCGGCCTTGGCCAGGTTGTCGACCATCAGGTAGGCCTCCCCCATGTATTCGTGCGCGCCGCGATGCTCGGGATTGAGCCGCAAGGCCTCCTCGTAATGCTTGAAAGCCAGGTCGAGCTGGCCCGACCTGCGGTAGGTATAGCCGAGATAGTTGTGCGCACCGGCATTGCCCGGGTCCTTTGCCACAACCTTGTTGAAAGCGTCCAGCGCCGCTGGCCAGCGCATGGCCTCGACCGCCCGCTTGCCGGCGGCATAGTCTGGATCCTCCGGCTGCGCCGTCTGCGCGGAGGAAGAACTATCCCCTCCGGCGGCAATTGCTGCCGGTCCGGATAGCGTCAATGCACAGAGCAGGGACAGCGCCAAGAAAGCATGGTTCAGCATGATTTTTCTCCTTGACCTTGAATTTGGTGCGAACTTGAGTCCACAATGCCTTTCATGACAGGCGCCAGGCAATTGAAATGGAAGCAACCATGGCCTGCCCATGGCTGGCTAACATTCCTGCTGTCGCTTTTATTCCTCGCCGGCACTGCACAGGCCGCGCCGGAACAGGCGCTCAGCCGCAAGCAGGCGCTGGCGTCGCTTTCCCATGCACAAGTGCAAGTGCGCCGCCAGGCCGCCAGCCGGCTGGGCGAAGTCGGCGTGATGACTGACACCCCGGTACTGCTGCGAGCGCTGCACGATGCCGACGTCGGTACGCGCGCGAATGCGGAACAGGCGATGTGGCAGATCTGGGGACGGTCCGGGGACGCGCGCATCGACAAGCTCTACCGCGTCGGGGTCGAGCAAATGAGCGGCGGAGAATTGCAGAAGGGCATCGCCACCTTCACCCGCGTGATCAAGCTCAAACCCGGGTTTGCCGAGGGCTGGAACAAGCGCGCCACGCTCTATTTTCTGGCAGGTGAATACCGCAAGTCCCTCGCCGATTGCGCCCAGGTGATCAAACGCAACCCGTATCACTTCGGCGCGCTGGCCGGCTACGGCCAGATCTACCTCAGGCTGGAGGATTACGCGCGCTCGCTAGCGTATTTCCAGCGCGCGCTCGAGGTCAATCCGAACATGGACGGCGTCAAGCGCAACATCCTTCTGCTCGAACAGTTGATCGAGCAACGGCACAGGAACATGATCTGAATGCCCGTTGCAACAGTCGGGGGTCAATTCGATAATTCTGAAACGGAGCCCAAATCGCCTCAGGCGGCGAGTAGCTCGGCCGTGAGCTGGCGCACAGCCTCCGCCGCGGCCTGCGGGCGCTCGAACGGGAACAGGTGCCCGCCCTCGATGCGCTTGACGCGAAAACTGCGGCGCGTATGCGCCAGGCCCACCTGGCGCAGCACGTCCGAGTGGCGCCCGCCGATGAAGCCGCCCGGCACCTTGAGGCGGTTGCAGTAATAGACCAGGTCGTGCGGCACGCTGCGGTAGATCTGGTATTCGATTTCCGGGTCGAACAGCAGCCGCAGGTGGCCGCCCACGCGCTCGGTGCCGAGCGCGGCGTAATCGCGCAGGCAGTCCGGGTCGAAATGCCGGAAAATCTTGCGCCGGCGAAAATGCGCGACCATCTCCTGCGCCGAAGGCCAGTGGCGCCGCCGCTCGCGCGTCGCGTGGGCAGGGGTGATGCGATCGACCAGACCGAGGCGCTTCAACATGCCGAAGGCCGTGCCCTTGAAATAGCCGATGATGGGCGCATCGAGCAGGATGATGCACTTGAACAGTTCCGGGCGCTGCACCGCCGCCATGAAAGTGAGATAGCCGCCGAGCGAATGCCCCACACCCACCACCGGCGAGCGGTAATGGCCGGCAAGATGGTCGATCAACTGCGCCACCAGGTGGGGCCAGCCGTCGGTCACCGGATAGGCCGGGTCATGGCCGATGCAGTCGATGCTGCCGATGCGAAAATCGGGCTCCAGATAGCCGAGGAACTTGCGATAGCAGGCCGCGGGAAAGCCATTGGCATGCGAAAAATGCAGAATGACGCGGTTCATCGTTCTCGCTCCATCTTGGAATCCGTAACAAAAGTCATTTTGTTACGGTCTGACTTAGGGGAGCACGAGG
>JBQMQE010000303.1:0-5268 GCA_052172655.1 Burkholderiales bacterium | reverse complement strand
GGCGTAGACCGCCGCCAGCACCGGCTGCAGCAGCAGGCTCACCGAGGAGAATGCCGCCGGCAAGTGCGCGAAGCCGTAGGCGATCAGGCTCTGGCCGGCGATATGGGGGATGAGGGCAAGGCCGATCAGCACCATCCAGCCGGTTGCCGATTGCGGCAGAAACACGTCGGCGGTGGCGAGCGCATAGGGAAGCAGGGCGAGCGCGGCGACGCCGGTGCTGACGGCCATGATGCCCGCGGTACCCGTGCGTTCGCTTGCCGATTTGATCGCCAGCATGTACCCGGCGTAGAACACCGCGGTGAGCACGCCGAGCGCGTCGCCGAGCAGGGCGCGGCCGCCGAGCGCAAAGTTGGGCCCGATCAGCAGCGTCGCACCGCCCAGGGTCACGGCCAGCGCGATCAGGAACAGCCGCGACACGCGCTGGCGGAACAGCAGCCAGGCGCCCAGGGTGACGAAAATCGGCGCGAAATTCGCTTCCAGGGTGGAATTGGCCACCGAGGTATACATGATGGACACATGCCAGGCGCCGAGGTCTCCGGCAAAGCACAGCCCGGCGATGAGCAGCGGTTTCCACGGCAGGCGTGCGGCGCCGTCGGCGCGCGGCGACAGGCGCAGCCACAGCCACAGCGGCGCGGCCGCCAGCGCCACGCGCCAGAACGCGCTGGCGCTGGGCGCGGTGTCCGCCAGGCGCACGAAAATCGGCGCAAACGCGATGGCCGCGGCGCCCAGGAGCAGGGCGGCGAAGGCGAGGGTCTTGCGCGGGGCGTCAGCCAGGCTCATGCCGGCGGCGGAGCCGGCGATTGCGCGCTGCCGCTCTCGCGCAGGCCGGCATCCAGGGCCACGCGCTCATCGAACACGAAGCACGCGCCGCGAAAATGTGCGCCGCCGCATTGCTCGAAGTAGTTGAGGATGCCGCCATCGAGCTGGTAGACCTCGCGAAAACCCTGGCTGATCAGCCAGGGCGCGGCCTTTTCGCAACGTATGCCGCCGGTGCAGAAAGTGACTATGGGCCGGTCCTTCAACTCCTGAGGCAGTGCCGGCGTCGCGCGCGGAAAGTCGCTAAAGGACTGCAGCCCGAGACTGAGCGTATTTTCGAACGAGCCCAGCTCCGCCTCGAACCGGTTGCGCGTATCCAGCAGCGCGATCTCGCGGCCCTCGTCCAGCCAGCGCTTCAGTTCCTGCGGCGCGAGCCGCGGCGCCGGTGCCGCGCAGGGATTGATTTCGGGACGCTGCATGGTGACGATTTCGCGTTTGATCTTGACCAGCAGGCGTTTGAACGGCTGCTCGGCCGACCAACTGCGCTTGACCTCGATCGAGGCGAAACGCGCGTCCGAGCGCAGCGTCTGGAGAAAGGCCTCGACGTTCGCGGCGGTGCCCGCGAGGAACAGGTTGATGCCCTCCGCGGCGATGAGGATCGTGCCTTTCAGCCCCAGCTCTGCGCCGCGCGCCTTGAGCGCGGCGCGCAGTTGCTCCAGGTCGTTGACGAGGACGAATCGATACGCGGCGATATTGAGGATATTCATGGCAGTCTCGCGCCGGCGTGATGGCGCGGCGGGACCGCAATTGTACAAGAGAGGCAGTGCATCGACCGCTAGTCGCGGCCTAACCGGGCCGGGGGCGCTCCAGGTTGTTGATTTGGCTCGAACGTCATGCGCGGCTCTACGCGGGTGGTAAAATTTCGGCGACCGCATTCTGCGCACCCTATGAATCCCGCCTTCGTCCATTTACGCCTGCACAGCGAATTCACCGTCACCGACGGCATCGTGCGCATCGACGAGGCGGTGGCGCGCGCCGCCGCGGACGGCATGCCCGCGCTTGCCATCACCGACCTGGCGAATCTGTTCGGCATGGTGAAGTTCTACAAGGCGGCGCGCGCCGCCGGGGTGAAGCCCGTCATCGGCTGCGACGTCTGGATCGGCAACGAAGCGGAGCGCGACAAGCCCTCGCGCCTGCTGCTTTTGTGCCGCAACCGCGAGGGCTTTCACCAGTTGTCCGAGCTGCTCACCCGCGCCTGGCTGGAAAACCAGGCGCGCGGCCGCGCCGAGATCAGGAAGGACTGGCTGAGCGCCGAAGCTGCCGACGGCCTGCTTGCGCTCTCCGGCGCGCATGCGGGCGACGTCGGCTGCGCGCTGATGCAGGACAATATTGCGCAGGCCGAACGCGCGGCAGGAGACTGGGCGCAACTGTTTCCGCGGCGCTTCTACATCGAGCTGCAGCGCGCGGGTGCCGCGTCCACCGAACAATACATCGCGCGCGCCGTCGCGCTCGCCGGCAGGCTCGAGCTGCCGGTGGTCGCGACCCACCCGGTGCAATTCCTCCGGCCCGAGGACTTCCTCGCGCACGAGGCGCGCGTGTGCATCGCCGAAGGCTACGTGCTCGCCGACCAGCGCCGGCCGCGCGTATTCACGCCGCAGAGCTACTTCAAGACGCAGGCGGAAATGGCGGAACTGTTCGCCGATATTCCCGAGGCGCTCGCCAACAGCGTGGAGATCGCGCGCCGCTGCAGCCTCACGCTGGAGCTGGGCAAGAGCAAGCTGCCGCCGTTTCCGACGCCGGCGGGCGTGAGCCTGGAGGACTACCTGGCGCAGCAGGCGGCGCAAGGTCTCGCACTGCGCCTGGCAAAACTCTACCCCGAGGAGCAAGAGCGTGCCCGGCGCGAACCCGAGTACCGCGCGCGCCTGGAATTCGAGATCAAGGTGATCGCGCAGATGGGCTTCCCCGGCTACTTCTTGATCGTCGCCGACTTCATCAACTGGGCCAAGTCGAACGCGGTACCGGTGGGGCCCGGGCGCGGTTCGGGCGCGGGTTCGCTGGTCGCCTATTCGCTCGGCATCACCGACCTCGACCCGCTGCGCTACGACCTGCTGTTCGAGCGTTTCCTCAACCCGGAGAGGGTATCCATGCCCGACTTCGACATCGATTTTTGCCAGGATGGGCGCGACCGCGTGATCGAGTACGTGAAGAACAAGTACGGCGCGCAGTCGGTATCGCAGATCGCCACATTCGGCACCATGGCGGCGAAAGCGGTGGTGCGCGACGTCGGGCGCGTGATGGAGTGGAACTACGGCCGCACCGACGAGCTGGCCAAGATGATCCCGTTCGCGCCGGGTAAGCTGATCACGCTCGCGATGGCGCGCGAAATGGAGCCGCGCCTGGCCGAGCGCGAGCAGAACGACGAGGAAACACGCGAGCTGCTCGCGCTCGCCGGGCAGCTCGAAGGCCTGACGCGCAACGTCGGCATGCACGCCGGCGGCGTCTTGATCGCGCCGGGCAAGCTCACCGACTTCTGCCCGCTGTACACGGCGCAGGGCGCCGAGAGCGTGGTGTCGCAGTTCGACATGAAGGATGTCGAAGCGGTGGGCCTGGTGAAATTCGACTTTCTCGGCCTGACCACGCTCACCATCCTCGATTGGTCGATGCGCCATATTCGCAACCGCAACTACGGCGCGCCGCAGCTGGAATTTTCGCTGGAGACGATCCCGCTCGACGATCCCGCCATCTACAAAATCTTCGGCGGCGCCAATACCACCGCCGTGTTCCAGTTTGAATCGCGCGGCATGCGCGACCTGCTGAAGCAGGCGCGGCCCGACCGTTTCGAGGACATCATCGCCCTGGTGGCGCTGTACCGCCCCGGCCCGATGGACCTGATTCCCGATTTCATCGAGCGCAAGCAGGGCAAGCAGCGCGTCGAATACCTGGATGCGCGTCTGCAGCCCATCCTCGGCTCGACCTACGGCATCATGGTCTACCAGGAGCAGGTGATGCAGATCGCGCAGGTGATCGGCGGCTACAGCCTGGGCAGCGCCGACCTTCTGCGCCGCGCGATGGGCAAGAAAAATGCCGAGGAGATGGCCGAGCAGCGCAGCATTTTCGTCGCCGGCGCTGAAAAAAACGGCGTGGACCAGAGGAAGGCGAGCGAACTGTTCGACCTGATGGAAAAGTTCGCCGGCTATGGTTTCAACAAGTCGCATGCCGCGGCCTACGCCCTGGTCGCCTGCCAGACGGCCTACCTGAAAGCGCACTTTCCGTCCGAATTCATGGCGGCCAACCTGTCGGCGGTGATGGACGACACCGACAAGGTGCACGCCATCTACGTCGACGTCCTCGCCAACGGTCTGAAGATGCTGCCGCCCGACGTAAATGGCGGCACCTACCGTTTCGTGCCGGTGGACGAGCAAAGCATCCGCTATGGCCTAGGCGCGGTAAAGGGCACGGGCGAGTCCGCCATCGGCGCCATCGTGCGCGCGCGCGAGGAGGGCGGGCCGTTTCGCGACCTGTTCGAGTTTTGCGAGCGTATCGACAAGCGCGTGGTCAACCGCCGCGTGGTAGAGGCGCTGGTGCGCGCCGGGGCATTCGATTGTATCGACGCCGACCGCGCGCGCCTGTACGCCTCGGTCGGTATTGCGCTCGAGGCCGCGGAACAGCGCGAGCGCCACGCCCAGCAGGTCAACCTGTTCGGCGATGCCGGCGGCGCCGGCGCCGAGCGCCCGGAGCTGATCGGCGCCGAGCGCTGGGACGAGGGGCGCGTGCTGAAGGAGGAAAAGGCGAGCCTCGGTTTTTATCTCTCCGGGCATCCCTACAGCGCCTACCGCGCGGAGGTGCAGCGCTTCGTGCGCGGTTCGCTGAGGAACCTGCAGCCCGGCGCCCACGGCGATTACCACCAAAAGAGCCAGCTCATCGCCGGCGTGGTCGAGTCGGTGCGCATGCAGAGGACGCAGAGCGGACGCATGGTGATCCTGAACCTGAGCGATGGCGACGCCGCGCAGGAAGTCACCATATACAGCGAATTGTTCGACCAGTTCCGGGAGCTGTGCAAGGAGGACAATCTGCTGGTAATCGAAGCCAAGATAAGGACTGTGCGGCGCGCCGCCGCGGGCGAGGAGGGCGATGTCAGCTTCACCCGCGTGATCGCCGACAGGATTTACGATCTCGCGGCCGCGCGCAGCCAGTTCGCCAAAGCCATACGCCTGTCGATCAACGGCGAGGCCAGCAGCGAAGGCCCCGCCGCGGCCGCACGCCTCAAGGACCTGCTCACACCCTACCGCAAGGGCACGTGCCCGGTGAGCGTCTGCTACCACAACGGCGCCGCGAGCTGTGAAATGCGCCTGGGCGAGGACTGGCGCGTGCGGCCGGACGATTCTCTGATGCAGTCGCTGCGCGAATGGCTGCGGCCCGAAAACGTGCAGGTAATCTACCCGTGAGGGCGCACCTAGGGCGAATGGCACTTACTTAAGATTCTACGCATGACCATGGATGGCTATCTGCCGG
>JBQMQE010000302.1:0-5284 GCA_052172655.1 Burkholderiales bacterium | reverse complement strand
GGCTACGGCTTTCCTCCCCAGGGCATGACGGGTACGGTGGATATGCTGTTCGCCGGCGCCCCCTCGATCAGCTTGCGGCTGATCGCCAGATAGACGAGGGTTCGGTTCGCCTCGTCCCACATGCGCAGGATGCGTGTTTCCTTGAACAGGATGGACGTGTCCTCGGTGAAGACGGTTTCTTCCTTGGGCAACTTGGCCGGCAGGGTGATCGGGCCGGTCTGGCGGCAGGCGAGCGAGAACTGCGAAGGATCCTGCGCGAGGCCGAGGGAGCCGGAGATGCCCCCCGTTCTGGCCTGGCTCACGTGGCAGGTCACGCCGGGCACCTTGGGATCATGGAAGGCGTCAACACAAACTTTGTGGTTGGCGCCGATGAGCTTCCAGGCGGTCGTGACGCAGCCGACCGTGTCGGCGTTGGCGAGCAAGGGCGCCAGCAGCAGGCTCGCAGCCAGAAGACGTGAGGACATGATCATTTTCATTGGCCCGGTTCCTTTCGTGATTTACCCGCTCAGCCGAGCGCGCGATTCTCGTCCACGCACAGGAGGCGCACCCGCCCCTGCGCCACGAGCTGCTCTTTTTCGTCGCGTATCCACACCTCCCACACCTGGCTCGAGCGCCCGCGCGTGACGGGCTTGGCCAGGGCGTGCAGCTTTCCCGAGCGCACCGCGCGGATGAAGGAAGTGTTGTTCTCCAGGCCGACCACCCGCTGTCCACGCGGATGCGCGACGACCGCGGCGCCGACCGAAGCGAGCGTCTCGATCACCCCGCAATGCACGCCGCCGTGCACGATGCCGTAGCCCTGATGGTGCTTCGCGCTCACTTCCCACTCGCAGCTCACCTCCTCCGGCGAGGCGGTGAGAATCACGATCCCCATCTCCTTCACCCAGCCCGGAAGGGCGTTGACCACAGCGACGAATTCGTTTGTCATTGTTTTCTCCGTTTAATCGATACTGATGTCTGCGCGCCGGGTCGCGTAAAAGTTCCGCGCCGCGCTCGCCGTCGTGCGGTAAGGCACGTGAAATCGGGCAGAAATATGGCAACGATGGACATCGGGGAGGGAAAAACAAGGCGTCAGCGTGCGGCTACAGCGCTTCGTTCTTCCACAGATCGCTCAGGTATTCGTGGTTCCCGCTATTGACCCAGCTTACCCGGTATTCGACCGGCGTATCGTTGTAGCTATAGGCGACACGCCGGATCACGAGCGCTGGTGTCGTCACTCGCATACCCAGCACGGCGGCAACCGCTGCGGGCGCAGTGGCGGCCGACAGCCGCTCGCTGATGCGGATGACATTGATGCCATAACGTGACTGATAAAGCCCATAGATGGTGCCGTCGCGCTTGCTGAAAATATCTTCGTCGAGGTCGGAAAACAAAGCGGCGGGCAAGGAGATTTCGTCGAAAACCACCGGCTTGCCGGCAAGTTTCAGCAGATTCTGAATATGAAATACTCTTGCGCCGTGCGCGAGCTTGAGCGACGATGAATCTTCGGCCTCTCCCCTGCCCTTGCGAAAGGACAGCATCTCGGACACCGGCCGCTCCCGGCTGCCGTCCTTGCCGACGATGTGGAAAAAATAAAATAATGTCCGGTCTTCGGTGTGCGTCGCGACAAAAGTGCCGCGCCCCTGCTGCCGTAGCAGGATATTCTCCGCCACCAGTTCGTCGATCGCCTTGCGGATGGTGCCGATCGACACGTTGAACTGTCGGGCCAGGCGTGATTCGCTCGGTATCGCCTCCCCCGGCTTCCATTCGCCGGCGGCGAGGCTGCGGGTGATGCGGATCTTGACTTCCTTGTAGAGCGGGTTGAAAGCGAGATTGCCTGCGGCAAGCGTGTTGGCCATTGGTGGTGTAGGCTTTATTCGGTGCACTTATTTTAACATCAGCCTTTGCCACATTCATATAGGTCATATAGTTGACCTCGCGCGGCAGTCTGGGTAGGATGGCAGCCACAGAATAACTGGCAGTCGGCAATATTCCCCTCATTTCGCACGAACCGCAGCAAGGAGACGACATGATTCACATTCTGGTGCACGACAAGAAAGACTCGGTCGGCGTTGCCGTGATCGAAGGCATCAAGGCCGGTCAGGAACTGATCGGCTGGGTGATGGAAGACGACTCGACCATCAAGGTCAAGGCGCTTGGCGATATCCCGATCGGCCACAAGGTCGCCACCAAGCCGATCAAGAAGGACGAGACGGTGATCAAATACGGGTATGACATCGGGCGCGCGGTTGCCGAGATCAAGGTCGGCGAGCACGCGCACGTACATAACATCAAAACCAAACGCTGGTAAGCAAAACGTGAATAGTGAAAGGTGAAACGCAGAACCGCGTGGCGCCTTTCCCCGGACGTTTCACATTTCACGAGGATTCAACAATGATTTCCAGTAAAACCACTTTCCTGGGCTACCGGCGCGAGAACGGCCGCGCCGGCGTGCGCAATCACGTCCTCATCCTGCCTGTCGACGACCTGTCCAACGCCGCTGCCGAAGCGGTCGCCAACAACATCAAGGGCGCGATGGCGATCCCGCATCCCTACGGCCGGCTGCAGTTCGGCGCCGACCTCGACCTGCATTTCCGCACGCTGATTGGCGCGGGATCGAACCCGAACGTCGCCGCCGTTGTGGTGATCTGCATCGAAGAGAAATGGGCCAAGCGCGTCGTCGACGGCATCGCCAAGACCGGCAAACCGGTCACGGGTTTCGGCATCGAGCAGCATGGCGATCACGACACCATCATGCGTGCCTCCAAGGTCGCCAAGGAATACATGCAATGGGCGTCCGAGCTCCAGCGTGTGGAATGCCCGATCAGCGATCTGTGGGTGTCGACCAAGTGCGGCGAATCAGACACGACTTCGGGCTGCGCGTCCAACCCCACCGTCGGCAGCGCCTTCGACAAACTCGAGCCGCTGGGCGTGACAATGTGCTTCGGCGAGACCACCGAGATCACGGGCGGCGAGCAGATTGTTGCCGATCGTTGCGCCACCAAGGAGGTGCGCGACCGTTTCATGTTCATGTTCAACCGCTACCAGGAAGTGATCGAGCGCCACAAGACCAGCGATCTGATGGACTCGCAGCCGACCAAGGGCAATATTGAGGGCGGCCTCACCACGATCGAGGAAAAAGCAATCGGCAACATCCAGAAAATCGGCAAGAAATGCAAGGTGATCGGCGTGCTCGACAAGGCCGAGTCGCCGACCGGGCCGGGATTGTGGTACATGGATTCGTCTTCGGCCGCGGCCGAGATGGTGACGCTATTGGCTGCGGCGGGCTACGTGGTGCATCTTTTCCCGACCGGCCAGGGCAACGTCATTGGCAACCCGATCCTGCCGGTGATCAAGCTCAGCGCCAACCCGCGCACGGTGCGCACCATGAGCGAGCACGTCGACTATGACTGCACGGGTCTGCTGCAGCGGCAGAAAAACCTCGACCAGACCGGCGAAGAGCTGCTGCAAGTCATGTTGCGCACCTGCAACGGCCGGCTCACCGCCGCCGAGGCCCTCGGCCATCGCGAGTTCGTGCTGACCCGTCTTTACGAGTCGGCATAAAAGCAAGAATAGCCACAGAGAACGCAGAGGTTTAACACGCGCTGATTTGACGTTGTTGCTTCTGCTTTCTCTGCGCACCCTATGTCCTCTGTGGCTGATTGGCTTTCGGGGGTGACATGAGCATGCTACAGGTCAAGGTCTGGCGCGGCGGCGAATCGGGGCGCTACCAGGAATTCGAGGTGCCGCGGATCGATAGCCAGACCGTGCTCGACGTCGTCACCCATATCCAGCGCAGCCTCGATCCGACGCTTTCCTACCGCTTTGCCTGCCGCGTCGGCATGTGCGGATCGTGTGCCATGACGGTCAACGGCAAGGCGCGCTGGACCTGTCGCACCAATGCCGCGAAGGTTACAGGCGACAATCCTCTCGAAATCGCGCCGCTACACAACCTGCCGGTGCTCAAGGATCTGGTCACCGACATGAGCGTGTTTTTCGACAAATGGGCGCAGGCCAGGGGCCGTTTCCAGGGGGCGCAGACACGCAAGGATGAATTTGCGCGTGTCTCACCCGGATCCCGGCAGCGCAGGCTGGTCGATGAGGCCATCGAGTGCATCGGATGCGGCGTGTGCTACAGCTCATGTGACGTGGTTTCGTGGAATCCCGGGTACCTCGGCCCGGCCGCGCTCAATCGCGCGTGGACGCTGTATAACGACGTGCGCGATATCGACCAGAAGGCGCGGCTGGCGGCGGTGGCGGGGGATGCCGGTTGCCATGCCTGCCACACCCAGATGACTTGCACCGATTGCTGTCCCAAGCAACTGTCGCCGACGGCTGGCATCGCCGGCCTGAAACGCGCGGTGCTGGCGGCCGCGTTCAAGGCAGAGCTGTGAACATCCGCACGCAAGTGCTGCTGTGGGGTGCGCAGCGGATCAGCGCCATGGTCCTCGCGCTGTGCGTGATCGCCCATCTCGCCACCATGATTTACGCTGTGCGCAACGGTCTTTCGGCAGCGGAGATTCTCGGTCGTACGCGAGGCAATGTTGCCCTGGCGGGTTTTTACGCGCTGTTCGTCGCCGCTGTGGCGGTGCACGCGCCGATTGGCTTGCGCACCTTCCTCTCCGAAACATTCGACTGGCGCGGACGCGCGCTCGATGTCGTGGTCCTGGTCTTTGGCGTGCTCCTTGCGCTGTGGGGCTGGCGCGCCGTCTATGCCGTGTTCGGAACCTAGGCCATGAAAAACGATTTCCGCGCGCGCAACCATCCGGCCTACTGGGCGTTTGTTGTGCATCGCGTCTCGGGGCTGTTGCTTTCGCTGTACCTGCCGGCGCACTTCTGGGCGCTGGGCCAGTCACTCGGCGGCGAGGCGCGGCTCGACAGCTTTCTGCGCTGGACCGAGCAGCCACTGGTGAAGTGCGCTGAAGTCGCGCTGGTCCTTCTGCTCGCGGCGCACATGACAGGTGGCGTGCGCCTGCTGATGCTGGAGTTTCTGGCGTGGCGCAACTGGCAGAAAAGCCTGCTCGCGGCGGCAACCGGCGTGAGCATAGCCGCCGGGCTCGCGTTCCTGCTCAATCTCGTCTGAGCGGACATGCCTGTTACGGCCGAACTTGCGCTGATCGCCGCGGGCGCTTTTCTGGCGGCGCTGGCGATCGGCAGCGCGGGCTTCGCGTTCGCCATGGTCGCCACCGGTATCTGGATCTACGTTCTGCCGCCGGCAACCATCGTGTTGATGGCCGCGACCTGCGGCACGCTGTTGCACGGCATCAGCGTCTGGCGTTACCGGCGCGAGATCGAATACCGGCTGCTG
>JBQMQE010000301.1:0-5293 GCA_052172655.1 Burkholderiales bacterium | reverse complement strand
GCCCAGCGCAAACACGACCACCGCCTCCAGCACACCGAGGTTGGCCGGGACGTGCGTTACGACGCCGGCCACCGCCGCCAGCAGCATCACGCCGAGAACAGTGAGATAGTCGATGCGCCCGCCGAGCAGGCCCCAGACGATGGCGCCGATCAGCAGCCAGTTGGCGCCGCCCGCCAACACCTCTAAGGTGGCCAGGCGGCCGCTCGGCAATGTCAGTGTGTGCCCGCGTACTTTCAGCTTGCGCCGACGCGAAAAGCGGCACATCGCTACGTAGGACATCGCCACCGCGACCATCGCCAGCCCGATGGCGCGCAGCCCGGCGCCGGGCAGCATCCAGGCTTCGGGCAGCGGCGGCGGCGCCCACGCTAGCACCGTGCCGCCAACCCACAGATAGCCGAGCCAGTTCGTCACCATGCTGTGCGCGATGATCTGCATCACCGTCGGAGCCGACAGCCCCCAGCGGGTGTACAGCCGCAGCCGCAGCCCGATGCCGCCGACCCAGGCTCCGAGGTTGAGGTTGAATGCGTAGCTGATGGCGGCGGTGCCGAGCGTTCGCGCGGCCGACAGGCGGTGGCCGGTCAGCCGGCGTCCGACGAGATCGAAGCTTGCGTACAGGCCGTAGCTGACCAGCGCCAGCGCCGCCGCCGTCGCCAGCCGGCCGGGTGACTGCCTGTGCAGTTCCTGCCAGACCGCCGGCCAGTCCACCGTATGCGCCTGACGTGCCACCAGCGCCAGCACCAGCGCCGCCAAGCCCCACGGCGCTCCCCACTTGAACCACGACCAGGCCCGCCGCGCCGCCGGCCTCATTTTGAATCGGCCTGCAGCGGAACGACCCGCGGGGCGCCATCCGGCGACTGCCGCGCCCAGGCCGAGAAGTGGCGCATGGCGTGGAACACGAGCAGACTGCGCAGCGCGATCCAGGCCGAGCGCAGCGGACCCGGCGTCGGCAGTTGCACGCGCTCGCAGCGCTGCTGCATCAGACGCTCGATCTGCTCACGCAGATGCCTGGCGAAGGTCTCGTCGCGCACGACCACGTTCGCCTCGAGGTTCAGGCTGAGGCTGGTCGGGTCGAGGTTGCTCGAGCCGACGGTTGCCCAGCGGTCGTCGACCACCGCCACCTTGGCGTGCAGCGGCCGCTCGCTGTATTCGTAGACGCGAACGCCGGCGCGCATCAAGTGTCCGTACAGCAGCTTCGATGCCCGCTGCGCCCAGGGCATGTCGACCTGGTCCTGCAGGATCAGGTCGACCCGCACGCCGCGCCGCGCCGCTCGCCGAAGGTCCCTCAGCAACCGGTAGCCGGGGAAGAAATAGGCGTTGGCGATCAGTACGCGCTCGCGTGCGCTTCGCACCGCGGCGCGGTAGTGGCGCTCGATGTCGGTGCGGTTGCTGCGGTTGTCGCGAGTAACGAACGCGGCCCGCGCGCCGCCGTGCGCGGCCGCCGCGCCGTTCTCGTCTTGGCCGGCATCCTTGTCGCGCATCGCCCGCCAGCGTTGGAGCCACAAGCCCCGCGCCGGCTGCGGCCCCTCCAGGCTGGCGCGGCAGAAGGCCTGAATCTGCCCGACCAGCGGGCCCTCGATCTCGACCGCATAGTCCTGCTTGGCGAGCGGTCCGTACTCGGCGAGGTGGTCGATCGAGTAGTTCATGCCGCCGACAAACGCGCGCCGTCGGTCGACCACCACCAGCTTGCGGTGCATGCGGCGCAGCATGTTGATGCGGGTGCCGAACAGGCGCTGAGCCGGCTCGAAGCTGCGCAGCTTGACGCCCGCATCGAGCAGCGGTTGCGTGAACGACGGCGGCAGGTCGGGCGAGCCCCAGCCGTCGACCAGCACGTGCACCTCGGCGCCGCGCCCGGCTGCGCGCAGCAGCGCCTGCTGCAGTGCGCGTCCGACCTTGTCGTCGAACAGGATGAACGTCTCCAGTAGCACCTCGTGCTCGGCCGCGGCGATGACGTCGAACACGCGCGGGTAGTAACCGTCGCCGTTCTCGAGCAGCGTGATGCGGTTGCCGGGCACCCAGTGCCCGTTCACGGCGGCTCCGGCAGTTCGATCTCTGCCGCCAGCGGCGCGTGGTCGGACAACTGGGCCCAGGGATGGCGCGGCAGCGGCAGCGGCCGGCACGCGGCGACGCCGCGCACGTAGATGCGGTCGAGCCGCAGCAGCGGCAAGCGCGCCGGGAAGGTGCGCGCGTGGCGCCCGTTCGTGTGGCAGAACACCTCCTTCAGCCCGCACGGACCCAGCATCGCATCGGCGCGCGAGCGCCAGTCGTTGAAGTCGCCCGCGACGATCAGCGGCGCATCGGCCGGCACTTCGCGGTGCACCGTCTCGCACAGCCCCGCCAGCTGGTGGCGCCGGTGCGCCTCGCTCAGCCCCAGGTGCACGCACATCACATGCAGCTCGGGCGGGCCGGCGGGCGGGACCAGTACGCAGTGCAGCAGCCCGCGCGGCTCGGCCCCCGGCAGCGACACGTCATGGTTGTGGCTGCGCACTACCGGAAACCGGGATAGCACCGCGTTGCCGTGGTCCTGGCCCTCGGCGACCGCGTTGCGGCCGTAAGCGTGGTCGGGCCAGATCTGATCGGCCAGGAACTCGTACTGCGCGCCGACGGCAGCCGCGCCGGCGGGGCCCGAGGCGCCTTCGACCTCCTGCAGAAACACCAGGTCGCTGCGCACCGCGCGCACCGCTTCGCGCAATTCGTGCAGCACAAAGCGGCGGTTGAACGCGTTGTAGCCCTTGTGAATGTTGACGGTCAACAGGCGCAAGGGCTGCGAGGGTGGATATTCGCTCATGCTGCCGGGCATGCCGTGGCGGGGACGGCCAAGGTGCCGGGCGGCGCCGCTGTTGCCTGTTGCCCTGGCAGTTGCCGGGTCCGCTGCGGAAAAGTCAATCAGGCCGCTCCAGAACTACCCGATACGCATCCATTCCGCGGCTGAGAAAGGCATGGGCTGAGCCCCAGAGATACAGCCGAAAACGACGATAAAGCATTTCACCCCAACGGCTGACAATTTCCTCCCGGGCGGCTTCCAAATTCTCGGCCCAAGTCTTGCACGTGAGATAGTAGTTATGCCGGTCGTTGTGTACCTCCAGCACCTCCATCTGTGTTTTAGCCACTTCGGCCAGGAAAGCGTGCAGGCAGAAGTAGGAATGGTCGCCCGGAAAGATGTAGCGGGAAACGAAGGTTGGCTTGGAATATTTTTCCCGGAACGCACTGGCATCGAGGTATACGCGCCCCCCGGGCCTTAGCAAACTTTGAAGATGCCGCAGCACTGACGGATAGTCGGGCAGGTGCTCCATCACCCCAAGAATTACAATCGCGTCATAAGGATTGGGCGATCCGTGCTCCCAAAAGTCCTGATTTAGCACCCTGCAGGGAAGCTTTTGCCGCTCGATCAAGTCCGTCAGAAAAGCCTCGGACTGTGCTGAAATAGTCAGGGAAGTGACATGAATGCCGCGTCGCCCGGCATGCTCGGTGAAACTGCCCCAACCGCCGCCGACATCCAGCACGCGATCTCCCGGTTTTAGCCGGCAGGCGTCGATGGCAAAATCGAGTTTGCGGTGTTGGGCTGTTTCCAGCGTCTCATCGTCGCGCTCGAATACCGCCTGCGAATAACAGCGGGTAGGGTCCATGAACTTGAGATAAAACTCGTTGCTGAAATCATAGTGGCCCGCAATCGCCTGCCGGTCGGTCTGCACCCGCCCGACGAACAATGGCGCAATTCGCCGCCATAGAGAGTGCAGTAAATAACGGTCGCTCAACAGCCCGCGAAGACTGGCGAACCCCAGCATGTCGCCTGCGACATCCAGGTGGCCCGCCATATAAGCTTCACAAATCCTTACCTCATCCAGTCCGCTAAGGGCCGCCAGGCCGTGACGATCCTTGACCAATATCTTGATTGCAGGCTCGCCTTTCCCAAAACGATAGATGCGATCTCCCCATAGCTGGATTTCAACGGGTATTCTTATCTTATCGGCTACCCGCTTTTGGATCTGGCGAAATATTCCGTCATAACGCGTTGCCAATGAAGCTTCAGCAAATTGTTCCATCGATTATCCCTCCCAAGAAATAGCAAAGCTTCTAACCGGTCACGTGGAGCAGACTGTAAAGCAGAATCGATCCGTGCCCGGTCAAGCTTTTGCCGAAACAGCCTTGAAAATGGATTCGAAATCTGCGGCCTTCAGGCTTGCGCCACCGACCAGCGCGCCGTCAACTTCAGGCAGCGCCAGGATCGCGCGCGCGTTGGATGGTTTGACCGACCCGCCGTAGAGGATACGCACCTTCTTCCCTTCCGCACCCAAGCGCGCCACAAGGGATTGGCGGATATGCGCGTGCACTTCCGTGATCTGCTCCGGCGTCGGCGTACGCCCGGTTCCGATTGCCCAGAGCGGCTCATAGCCAATCGCGATTGCGGACGAGGTCATGCCTTCGGGCACGCTGCCTTCAATCTGATCGCCGCACACAGACAAGGCCTTGCCGGCCGTCCGCTGCGATTCCGTCTCGCCGATGCAGATGATGGCCAGAAGCCCCGCGCGCCGGGCGGACTTCGCCTTCGCCGCCACCATGGCATCAGTCTCGCCATGATGTTGCCGGCGCTCGGAATGTCCGACGATGACCGCAGAGGCGCCCGCATCTCTGAGCATGTCCGCACTGATGTCTCCGGTGAACGCACCTGTGATTTCCTGGTGGCAGTTCTGCCCTCCGATGCTGATGCGGCCTGCAGCCGTCTGCACCGCGCGCGCGATCAGCGTCGCCGGCGGGCAGATCAGAACGTCGGCAAAGGGCGGCGCAGCCTTCACCAAGGCGGCAATGGCTTCGATCTCGCCAAGCTGCCGCGCCATCCCATTCATCTTCCAGTTGCCGGCGATCAAAGGCCGCATGTTTCCGTGTTGCATTTCATGGTGTTGTCTCTTTGTTGCGTTATGGCCCGAGTCGACCGGGTTGCCGGCATAACTTCTGACGCGGACCTAATGATGTGATATTGCTGCTTCGCGCTACTCCCCGTTCTCCCAATAGGCGGGACGGCCGTAGTGTTTGTAGATACCCGATTCCTGCTTGCGATCCAGTTGCACCGCTGGGTCGTAGGCAGGCGCGTCTTTCACCGCCTCCCGGGTGAGATTGACCGAGACCTTGGCGTCGGGCCAGCTCACCTCCCGGATCCATTGCGGCGCGATCAGCACCTGGTGACCAAGCCACCAGTTGCTGGTGTCCACGATGATGTATCGAATGGCCCAGGTCTCCTCGTCGACGAGCAAGCCCTGTACGTGGCCGATGTCGCCATCGCTCGCGTGGATGTGATAGC
>JBQMQE010000300.1:0-5332 GCA_052172655.1 Burkholderiales bacterium | reverse complement strand
CCATGACGGCGGCAAAATCCACTTCCACCCGGGGAACGCGGACGCCGAAGCGTGCGGCCGAACGTGCGTCATGCGCGGCGCGCGCGGCGCGGATCAATGTTTTGGAAGGGACGCATCCGACATTCAGGCAGTCGCCACCCATCCAGTGCTTCTCGATGAGCGCCACCTTCGCGCCCAGTCCCGCGGCGCCGGCCGCCGTGACCAGGCCCGCCGCCTGGCCGATGCGCGGCGGCAACAGGCACGATGCCGCCGGCGCGAATACGCCGAGCTGGATCTCGGGCTGGCCGAGCTTGGCGTCGCCGGCGGCGAAAATCAGGCTGCCGCCCATGGCAAGTTCGAGTCCGCCGCCCAGGCACTGTCCCTTGACCGCGACCAGTATCGGCACCGGCCATTCGAGCATCGCGAGCAGCAGCGCGTGCAGGCTCGCCAGCATCGCGGCACAGCGCTCGGCCAGATGCTCCTCGACGCTGGCGCCGAAGGAAAAATGCGGTCCCGCGGCGTCCACCAGTGCCGCGAGGATGCCGGTTTTGCCGCGGTGCGCTTCGAACGCTCCGTGCAGCGCTGCGATCATCTCGGCATCGACGATGTTCGCCTTGGGCCGCGCCAGGCGCAGCCGCAGCAGCGCGCCGTCGCGCTCGGTCCAGACTTTCAGCGGACCGGCGTTCGGTGGCGCGGCGTTTGGTTGCGAAATCGCGGCCACGGCATCAGCCCTTGTGCTTGTTCTTCGGCTGGATCGCGTCGTGCAGCGCGTCGCCCCAGCCTTCGCCGCGCGCGAGCCGCTGCCGCAGGCCGATGAAGTCGGCCTCGCGGTCGTCCTTCGGGCCTTCGTTGAAGGCGACGAAGCCGGCGCGCGCCTCGGTCATCATGTTGAGCGCGAGCCAGGCGCGCGAGTTTTCCTTGTTCGCGTTCCAGGCGATGAGCTTGGGCTTCCTTAGTTCCTCGATGGTCTTGGTGGTGCAGTCGGGGAAGGTGAGCAGCATCTTGGCGCACAGTTCCTCGACCTTGGCATCGAGCAGCGACAGATCCACGCGGCCAGCGGCCATCAGCGCCTTCGCCTGCTTCGCCGCCTCGCCGGTCTTGAAGTCGCCGAACACGATCTTGCCGAATTCGTCGGTCATCTGCTTGGTTTCCACCATCGGATTGGCGATGAACTTGCCGTCCACTTTCAACGCCGGCACCAGGTCGGTGAGCACGCCCATGTAATAGGCCTTGTGCGCCGAGAACGGCTCGCACAGCACGCATGCCGCCATGGCGCGCTCGGCGCCGATCATGATTGGAAGAAAGTCGGTGGCGCCGCCGATCGGGGCGGAGCCGTGCTTGGGGCCGGCCTGGCCGAAACGCGCCAAGTCCTGCGCCACGGAAAAGTCGCAGGCCATGCCGATTTCCTGGCCGCCGCCGATGCGCATGCCGTTGACGCGGCAGATCACCGGCTTGTCGCAGGTGAGAATGCCCGACACCATGTCGTTGAACAGGCGCATGTAGAAGCGGTATTCCTGCGGATGGCCGGCATAGTATTCGGCGTATTCCTTGGTGTTGCCGCCGGTGCAGAATGCCTTGTCGCCGGCGCCGGTGAACACCACGCAATTGACGTCGCGCGCATTCGATGCGGCACGAAAGGCGAGGATCGCGCCCTTGACCATGTCCGTGGTGTAGGAGTTGAATTGCCCCGGGTTGTCGAGCCAGATCCAGGCGTTGTACAGGCCCGGTACGACCTTGCCGTCAGGCGTCTGCGCCGGGCGCTTTTCGTAGCGCACGCCCGGGCGGGCAAAGTCCTCGTCGAGTTCGTGATTCTTGAATTCCCGTATCGGGGTAGTTGGCATGATCAAATCTCCTTAGCGTTCAATCCAGAATTAACCGTCATTTCGAGCGCAGCGAGGAATCTGCTTCTTTACACCGGAGCAAAGCAGATGCCTCGGCCTTCGCCCCGAAGGTCTCGATCCCCCTTGAGGGGAAAGTCCCCTTGGGGGATGGCCTCGGGATGACAAATCTCGGCGTGTTCATATCGCAACGGGCTCTCAATGTCCCGGAACCAAAACGGCGCGGCGCTTGATTTCGTGACTGTGCGTCGCCTCGAATACGCGATTGATGTCGGTGAGCGGGTGCACTTCGACGAAAGGCTTCACTTTCACCTTGCCCGCGAGCACCAGCTCCAGCGCGGCCGGGTAGTGCTCGGGGGTGCAGCCCCAGTTGCCGATCGCGCGCGCATCGAACGCCATCAGGTTGGACAGCCGCACTTCCACTTTGTCCATGGTGAAGCCGACGACGCTAAGCGTGGCGCCATGCACCAGCAGTCCGTAGGCGCTCAACTGGCCGGCGGCGCTGCCGGAACATTCGAAAATGAACCACTCGGTCGCGCGCAGGCCATTGTCCTTGGCGAACTTGGAGATTGCGCCCTTCAACGCTTTGGGATCGAGTTCTTTCGGATTCAGCGTGAGCGCGGCGCCGTGCTGCGCGATATTGGCGAGCTTGGCTGCATCGACATCGATGGCGACGACTTTCGCGCCGAACGCATGCGCCACCTGCACGCAGTAGCCGCCGACGCCGCCGGCGCCGATGACGATGGCCAGGCTGCCCGGTGTGACGCCGGCACGGTGCACCGCCTGATAGGGGGTGGTGACGGCATCGGCGACGACCGACACTTCGGCCAACTCGAGGCCGATTGCGGCGAGGCGCTGCTCGTCGACAGGGCAGAGCCCGCGCGCGGGAACGGCGATGTGGCTGGCGAAGCCGCCCTGGATGTCGTTGCCGGGCATTTTCTGCGCGCGGCAGATGGCCGCGTGTCCGCGCTTGCACAGGTCGCATTCGCCGCAGGGAATCACGGCGGGAACGATCACCGATTTTCCGAGCCAGCTCTCGGCGCCGCTGCCGGCGGCGATGACGCGGCCGCTGATCTCGTGACCGAGGGTGAGCGGCAGGGCGTGATTGGTGCGCACGCCGTCGTAGAAATAGCCCAGATCGGTGTGGCAGACGCCGCAGCCGGCGATCTCGATCACCACCTCCGCAGGCTGCGGCGGGAACGGGTCGAACGCCGTCTCGACCATCGCGACCTTGGGCGCCGTCATCATCCAGCGGTGTGCGCTTGTGCTCATGCCTGTGGCTCCAATTGAGATTGCCCTGCTTGCAGTTTGTACCGGTAATTCAAGTTCGGCTTGACTTTTTTGGCCCTATTTAAGTATTATGGTACTAGAATGCGTATTTAGAAGTCAAGCGCAAATTGGAATTGATCAGGCAACATAGCAGGCGATGCTGCAAAGCCCAAAAGCCCAGCGATACGGAGGCCACACCGTGCCAAAAAACAAAGAGAACATCAAAGCAAGTATTTCGATTGCGATAACGGGCAGCGGCGGCGCCGGCGTGATGACCGCCGGCAACCTGCTGTTCGAGGTCGCCGCCCAGGCCGGCTGGTATGGCCTGATGGTGCGCTCGAGCGGGCCGCAGATCCGCGGCGGCGAAGCGGCGGCGCTGCTGCGTTTTTCGCAAGCGCCGGTCGAGTGCCTGGACGACCGCTTCGACGTCTTGATCGGTATCGACTGGCAGAACATCCACCGCTTCGCCGACGAAATTCCGCTGGACGCGGCGAGCGTGATGGTCGGCGATCCCGAGCAGGGCGAGCCGCCCGAGGTGTTCGTCACGCGCGGCGCAAGCTATGCGCAACTGCCGTTCAAGCAGATGGCCAAGGCGTTGCCGGGAAGCTGGCCCAATATGATCGCGCTGGGCCTGGGCGCAGGTTTGTGCGGACTGCCGCTGGAATCGGTGCGCTCGGTGCTGCAGAAATCGCTGAAGAAAGGTGGCGGGGAAAAAATGGCCGCCAACCTCGCCGCGGCGGAAGCAGGCTATGCCGCGGCCGCGAACGTGCCGGCCGTGCCGCGTCTCGCGCGGGCGCAAAATCTGCGCCCGGCACAGGCCGGGATGCGCGCTGGCTGATCACCGGCAATCAGGCTGCCGGCTACGGCGCCGTGCGCGGCGGGGTGCGTTTCTGCGCCGCCTATCCGATCACGCCGGCGACCGAAGTGCTGGAATGGCTGGCGCCGGCGCTGCCCAAGATCGGCGGCGTTCTGGTGCAGGCCGAGGACGAACTGGCTTCGATCAACATGATTGTCGGCGCCTCCTACGGCGGCGTGCCCTCGGTGACGGCCACCGCCGGACCGGGACTGTCGCTGATGACCGAAGCGATCGGCCTGGCGGTTGCCGCTGAGGTGCCCATCGTGGTCATCGACGTGATGCGCGGCGGACCTTCGACCGGCATTCCGGCGAAAAGCGAGCAAAGCGACGTCAGCATCGCGCTCTACGGACTGCATGGCGATGCGCCGCGCATCGTGGTCGCGCCGAACTCCATCGCCGATTGCGTCGCGGCGACACAGTGGGCGGTATACCTGGCCGAGGCGATGCAGTCCCCGGCCATCGTGCTCTCCGACCAATACTTCGGCCAGACGCGCGCAGTGGTGGATCACCCCGCCGATATCGGCCTGGTCGGCGAACGCGCCAAGCCGGGCGCGGGGGCAGAGGGCTACAAGCGCTACGCCCTCACCGAGTCTGGCATTTCGCCGATGGCGATTCCGGGCAATCCGGGCACCGCGTACACGGCCGACGGCCTGGAGCACAATGAGCGCGGCCTGCCGTCGAGCCAGTCGGGCGATCACATCAGGCAGCTCGACAAGCGCGCGAAGAAGCTCGCGCAATTCGATTACGGCGAACGCTGGGCCGATATCGAAGGCCAGGGCGAGCTTGCCATCGTCACTTTCGGTTCCTGCACCGGCGCGGCGCGAGAAGCGCTCGCACGCGCTGCGGCCGCAGGCATCAAGGCGCGGCTGGTGTCCCTGCGCCTGCTCAGCCCGGCGCAACCCGAGCGCTTCGCCGCGGCGCTCGAAGGTGCGAAGCGGGTGCTGGTGGTCGAGCAAAACCACATCGGCCAGTTGTACCGCTATTTGCGCGCGGAATACGATATGCCGGGCGAGGTTCGCAGTTTCCGCCACCCCGGGCCGCTGCCGCTGCGTCCCGACGAAATCCACCAGCAAATCACCGAATGGAGCCGCTCATGAATACGCCTGCCGCTGCCGCGCCGATCACGGCGCAGGCATTCAAGTCCGATTACAAGCCGATCTGGTGCCCCGGTTGCGGCGACTATTCGGTGCTGTCCTCGTTCACCAAGGCTTTCGCCAAGCTCGCTCTGCGGCCGGAGAACGTCGCCGTGGTATCGGGCATCGGCTGCTCGTCGCGCATTCCCGCGTACACCAACTGCTATGGTTTTCATGGCGTGCACGGGCGCTCGATCGCCGCCGCGAGCGGGCTGAAGCTCGCGCGCCCCGACCTCACGGTCGTGGTGGCGAGCGGC
>JBQMQE010000299.1:0-5376 GCA_052172655.1 Burkholderiales bacterium | reverse complement strand
GCCGACCTGGTGTCGCGGCTGGGCGGCGATGAGTTCCTGGTGATCCTTGCCGATTTTGCCGCGCCCGAGGATGCAGCCAAGGTCGCGCAAAAGCTGCTGCAGGTCATCTCGGCCCCGATCGAGCTCGAAGGCCGCGAGCTTTGCGCCAACGCCAGCATCGGCATCAGCGTGTTCCCGCGCGATGGCGACAATGCGGATGATCTGATCCGCAATGCGGACGCGGCGATGTACAGCGCAAAAGATCACGGTCGCGGCCACACCCGCTTCTACACTCCGGGGCTTTCAGACGAGGGGGCCGCGACCTTGGCGCGGGAGTCCAGGCTGCGCCAGGCGGTGCAGCGGGGGGAGTTCGCGGTGTTCTATCAGCCGCAACTGCGCGTCGCCGACTTGCGCCTGGCCGGCATCGAAGCGCTGGTGCGCTGGCGCCATCCCGAGCGCGGCCTGCTCGACCCGTCGGAATTCATCGAGTTTGCCGAGACGCGCGGTCTCATAGACGAGATCGGCGAATATGTGTTGCGCGAAGCTTGCCGCCAGAACAAGGCGTGGCAGGTCGCGGGCTATGCCGCGCTGCCGGTTTCCGTCAACGTGTCGGCAATCCAGTTCCGCCGCGGCGACCTGGTGGCCGGCGTGAAACGGGTGCTGGAGGACACCGGGCTCGAAGGCCGCTACCTGGAACTCGAACTCACCGAGAGCCTGCTGATGGACAAGGATATCGTCGGTACTGCGCTCGCCGGACTGCGCGCGCTCGGCGTCAGGATTACGATCGACGATTTCGGCACAGGCTATTCGTCGCTCGGCTACCTGAAACGCTATCCGATCGACAAACTCAAGATCGACCGTTCCTTCATCGACGATCTGGGCACCGATGTCGATGAGCGCGCCATCGCCATCGCCATTATCAATCTGGCGAAAACCCTGAAGCTGACGGCGCTCGCCGAAGGCGTGGAACGGCAGGAACAGCTCGATTTCCTGCGCGCGCACGGCTGCGACGAATTTCAGGGCTATCTCGCCGGCAATCCGGTTCCGGCAGAGGAGTTCGCCGCGTTCTCAAGCGGCTGCGCGTAGTGGCGCCGAAGGTTCACTTGCCTTTGAACACCGGCTTGCGCTTTTCGTTGAACGCCTTGATGCCTTCGTAGCGATCCTCGGTTTCCACCAGGTGGATGTAGGCCTCGACCTCGAAGCGGTAGGCGGTCTTCAGCTCCATCTGCATGCCGTAGCGCACCGATTTCTTCACCTGGCGGATGGACAGCGGCGCGTTGCCGGCGATGGTGCGCGCGGTCTCCAGCGCGCGCGCCATGAGCTCGCCCGGCTCGCATATTTCGTTCAACACGCCCCAGTCCAGCGCCTGCTGCGCGGAAAACGGGCGCGCGGTCATGATAATTTCCTTGGCGCGGCGCTCGCCCACGGCGCGCGGCAGGTTCTGCGTGCCGCCGGCGCCGGGCATGATGCCCAAGGTGACTTCGGTCAGCGCGAAGCGCGCCGTCTTCACGGCATAGGCGAAATCGCAGGAGAGCACGGCTTCGAAGCCGCCGGCATAGGCGTGGCCGTTGACCGCCGCGATCACCGGCACGGGCAGGTCGGTCAGCGCCCAGTAATGGCGCTCGAACAGCTCATGCTGGCGCCGCCATTGCTCGCGCGTCATGCCGTTGCGCTCCTTCAGGTCGGCGCCGGCGCAAAACACCCTGTCGCCGGCGCCGGTGAGGATCACGCAGCGCACATCGCCCGAATCTTCGGTCAGGCGCGTCCACAGGTCGAGAAAGTCGCGGCCCATCTGGGTGTTGAGCGCATTCGCGATCTCGGGCCGGTTGAGGGTCACCAGCAGCACATGCGGCGCAGGCGTCTCGGTCTTGAGGGTTTGGTAGTCGGGCAGGTCCATGGGTCTATGACTCCTTGGTTTTCGAAATCTGCACGGCGTGCGCGTCCGGCGCCGGGTGCCGCGACGCGCTGTCCGGATTCATGATCGGCCGGCGTTTAGTTCGTGGGACCGCCGAGAAAGCTCTCGCTCCAGCGCGCGTAATCGGCGTCGCGGCTGACTTCCCGCATCAGTTGCGCCGACGCAATATTCGCCAGCGCGGCAGGCGGCGTGCCCTCGCGCAGCGCTTTCATGGTGTCCCGTACCGCGGCCACCGCGGCCATGAACGGCTGGTGTCCCTGCAGGCAGATGCGCACGCCCCGGCTGGCAAGATAGCCGCGCTCGGCCAGCTCGGCGCCGACGCCGCCGAGCACGATGGGAATCCTGCAGTCCGCGGCGATCGCCTCCAACTGCTCGCGCGTGCGCACGCCGAGGAAGAACAGCGCATCGACGCCCGCTGCTGCGTAGGCCCTGGCTCTTGCCAGCGCATCCTCCAGGCCGGTGATCCCCATGGCGCTGGTGCGCCCGACGATCGCCAGGCGCGGATCGCGCCTGGCCGCAACCGCGGCTTTCATCTTGCCCACGCCTTCTTCGACCGAGATCAGCCTCGCTGCGGCGTGCGCGCCGAAAGCCTGGGGCAGGGCGGTATCTTCAATGGTGAGGGCTGCTATGCCCGCGGTCTCCAGCTCTTCCACCGTGCGCATGACGTTGAGCGCGTTGCCGTAGCCGTGGTCCGCGTCCACCAGCAGCGGCAGCGTGCCGGCGCGGCAGATGCGCTGCGCCTGTTCGGCGAATTCCGTCAAGGTGATCAGCGTCAGATCGGGCGCGCCCAGCACCGCCAGGGATGCAATCGATCCGGCGAACATGCCGAGCTCGAAACCGAGGTCTTCGGCGATGCGGGCAGAAACCGGATCGAAAACCGAAGCCGGGTGTATGCAGGCCTTGCCCTCGAGTATCGCGCGCAAGCGCTCGCGTCGTTCAGTCCATCGCATGTTCGTGCTGCCTTTCCCAAGTCAAGAATTCTGCAGCGGCTCAGTAGAAGGACTTCTCTTCCAGCGTGAGCAGCGGGAATGCGCCCAGCGTGTCGCCCGCGCCTACCGGGGGAGCCGGATGCAGATACGACTGGTCGAGTTCGGCCCAGGTGTTGACGCCGAGCAAGCCGAGGCAGATGCGGATTTCCTGTTCCAGGATTTCGAGCACGCGCGTGAGGCCGTCCTGTCCGCCTGCGGCCAGGCCTATGCATTGCATGCGGCCGATGCCGACCAAGCTCGCGCCGGCGGCGAGCGCCTTGACGATGTCCGCGCCGCGATTGAATCCGCCGTCGATAATGATGGGCGCGCGGCCGCCGACTGCCGCGGCGATTTCCGGCAGCACCTCCATGGTTCCGCGGCCATGGTCGAGCTGGCGTCCGCCGTGGTTCGACACATAGACGATGTCGACTCCGTGCTCCAGCGCGAGTGTGGCGTCTTCCGCCGTCGCAATGCCTTTCAAGATCAGCGGAATCGCGAATTTGGATTTCAGCCTGGCCACGTCGCTCCAGGTAAATCGGGCCTGGAATTCCCTTCCCGGCACGTTGTCGCGGCGGATATTGCGCTTCGCCAGGTCGCGTTCGCGCCGGCTGTAGTAGGCGGAATCCACCGTGAGGCAGAACGCGCCGTAGCCCGCGGCGACGGCGCGCGCAGCCATCGCGTCGACCCAGGCGGCGTCGCCGTGAACGTAGAGCTGATAAATGCGCAGCGCTTCGGGCGCCGCCTTCGCCACGGCTTCCAGACCCGGTTCGCAAACCGAGCTTAGCATGTGGGCGACGCCGAATTGCGCAGCCGCTTTGACGGCCGCGGCAGCGGCTTCGGGCGCGAAATGCTCCAGGCCTCCGACCGGGGCAAGGATGACGGGCAGGCGCAGCGTATGCCCGAGAAATGCGGTCGAAGTATCGATATGGCTGACGTCGCGCAGCACCCGCGGCCGGAACGCGATCGAATCGAGGGCGAGCCGGTTGCGCCTGAGCGTGGTCTCGGTCTCGGTGCCGCCGACGATGTAGTCCCAGTTGTCGTGGTTCAGCTTTTGCCGCGCTTTCTTGACCAGCTCGTGCAGTGTCAGGAACGGGGATGATGTCATGGGGGTCTCGTCAGGTGGCAGGGCGGCGCGTTGCGATCGCGCCGCGCTTTTATCGCAACGTAGTTTAGCGCAAACTGGAAATGCAGGGTTCCGACTCTGCGTTGTTCAGCCGAGCAGCGCGCGCCTGAGCGCGGCGGCGCGATCGGTCCTCTCCCAGGTGAAATCCGCCAGCTCGCGGCCGAAGTGCCCGTACACCGAGGTCTGCGCGTAGATCGGCCGGCGCAGGTCCAGCGCGGCGATAATGCCTGCGGGGGTGAAATCGAAAAATCCGCGCATGAGCTGTTCCAGCTTCGCCTCGTCCACGCAGCCTGTGCCGTGGGTATCGACGCCCACCGACAGCGGCTCGGGCACGCCGATGGCATAGGCGAGCTGCAGGGTGCAGCGCCGCGCGAGTTTCGCCGCCACCACCTGTTTCGCCGCGTAGCGCGCCATGTACGCCGCGGAGCGGTCGACCTTGGTCGGATCCTTGCCGGAAAAGCTGCCGCCGCCGTGCGGGCAACTGCCGCCGTAGCTGTCGACGATGATTTTCCTTCCGGTGAGCCCGGTGTCGCCTTTCGGGCCGCCGATGACGAAGCGGCCGGTGGGATTGATCAGGCAGTCGAAGCCGGACGCGCGCAGCTCCGCCGGGACCGCCGCCTCGATGATTTCACGGCGCACGGCGAGGCGCAGCTCGTCTGGCGTCACCTCGCGCGCATGCTGGGTGGAGAGCACGACTTTTTCCACCGCCATGAGACCGCCGTCTTCGCAGCGCACGGTGACTTGCGATTTTGCGTCCGGGCGCAGCCACGCCAGCGCGCCCGATTTCCTTGCTTCGGCCTGGCGCCGCACCAGCGCGTGCGCCAGCACCGACGCGAGCGGCATCAGTTGCGGCGTTTCGTCGCAGGCGTAACCGAACATCATGCCCTGGTCACCGGCGCCGATGACGCCGCCGCCGCGGCTCACGCCCTGGGCTATGTCGGGCGACTGGCGATTGAAACAGATCCTGATTTCGACCGCCTCCGGATCGCAGCCGGTGTCCGCGTCCTCGGCGGCGCTGCGGTAGCCGATGCGGCGCAGCGTCTGGCGCACGATGCCGGCCGCGCTGTCTTCGATCGCCCTGAATACGGCATCCGCCGTCCTGAATTCTCCGGCCACGACGATCAGGCGGTGGGTGACGAAGCTCTGGCAGGAGACGTGCGCCGCCGGATCTTCGCGCAGGAACGCGTCGAGGATCGCATCCGAGATCTGGTCGGCGATTTTGTCCGGATGCCCCTCGGACACCGATTCGGCGGTAAAGAGACGCGTGCGCATGTTCATGCCTGCTCCAGCCCCAGGCGCAGCGCCAGCGCCGCCGCTTCGGGCGCGCCGGCGCCGCGCTCGGCGGCCAGCGTCATCGCATGCCCGGCCTCGTCCTCGGCCAGCGGCTGCGC
>JBQMQE010000298.1:0-5383 GCA_052172655.1 Burkholderiales bacterium | reverse complement strand
GATGGCTCGAAGCGCGCGTCCTGATGCTATTGGAGCGCGCTTTCAGCCTAGCCGGGAAGATGCCGGAAACGCGGTGCAGGTCCGGAGGCGCACCCGGACTGCACCGGACCTCTTGATCGCCGACTCTGCTACCTCAGCGTAGCCTGCAGGGTGATCTCCGGAACGCTGGCAAGTGCCTTCGACAACGGACAATCGCGATCAGTAAGTTCAATCACCTTGAGCGGCCCGAAGAATCCAGTCAGGTCACATTCCTTCAACTAACTCACGACCTCTGGTAAACCCGAGGTCTTCCGTGACCGCTTGCGTGGAATAGAAACTTTCCGGGTCTGACTCGGCGCTGGCGCATTCCCGAGCCGCCGCTCCAGCGCCGTTCTCAGTGACTCTGACTTTGAAATCCCATTGTTGCCCGTGTCCCGGAAGTGCTTCATTGTCATGGACACGCAGTGCAGTGCAAACATGAATCTGCTTGCCGCGGTATTCCTGGGTCTTCCATTGCTGCTGATTTTCCTTTGAAGCGCTCTTAAGTGTGATGGTGGCCATCGCGGTTTCCTCATGCGGTTGTAGCAGATTGATCGGATGCGATTCGTCATCGCAAAGGGGATGGTCCTCGCTTTTTCTCGGCGATTCCGTTCGCTGACGCACACACTGTGCCTGCCAAAAGGACGAGATCATCGATCTGAATGCTTGTCCGGCGACATCCCAGGCTGCGTTGGTCACCGAACAGACCGCTGCTGGTCAATCCCTTAGCGTTGCTGCTACGGAAATCCTGCGGGCGTTGTCGGGCTAACACTTGGCCTGAACCTGTTGGCCGAAAAGGAGCAACGCAATGGGTAATTAGCCGCAGATCTTTTCGCCGGCGGCCGAAATTAGAACGCGTACGGCGACAGGCGGAACGAGAGCCGTGTGCACACAAATTGCACACGGATTCCAATTTGTGCGACAGGGAAAATGCCCGTTTTCTGGCATTTTCCCCTATGAGAAAGGAATGGTGGCCAAGGGTGGAATTGAACCACCGACACACGGATTTTCAGTCCGCTGCTCTACCAACTGAGCTACTTGGCCATTTGTGAAGCTTCGACCGCCGGAAAGACTAGGGATCGCCGGTGGTTGAAAAGAGGGCGAATTATAAGGGGAAACGGGGCTTTAGCCAAGAAACAGTCTTCTCCGGGGCGGCCTCCGTCGCAGTTAAACTCACAACTGATAATCCAGGGCAAGCCGCTGCTGCAGTTTGCGCGCCAGCCGGAATGATTCTTTCAGGATATGCCGCTCCAGTTCATTGAGCGTGTCCGGATCGATGCGATTCGCGGTGTCCTCCGCCAGCGCCTCCTGTGCCGCCTGGTTGCGCAAACGCAACTGCTGAATGAACAAGAAAGCGTCGACGGTCGCCTCGACTTCCGCCGCGCTCATGCGAACAGCGGGACCCGCCGCGCGCAAGCGCTCGACGGTGTTGGTCTGCGCCAGCCCCTGCGCAAGCGCGTAAATCCGCGCCGCGTCCACGAACAGGCGCGCGCCGTAGGCCTTCAAGTCGATGCTGTGCGGCGCGTCCGGCACGTCGTCGGTGGCGAAATCGCGCAGGGTACCGAGTGCCGGCCGCACTTGCACCGCATTTTCCGCCATCTTGCGCAGAAATGCGCCACTTGCCTGTGTCCGCTGCAGTATCCAGTCGCGCAAGCCCGTCGCCAGCGTCGCGTCGCCGTAGAGCGCGCGGAAATCGAAATAGATCGTCGCATCGAGCAGCGCTTTCGTATCCCAGTTTTCCATCCAGGCGCCCATCTTGCGCCGCCACTCCTCGACCGACAGGCACAGTGCCGGATTGGATGCCATTATGTTGCCCTTGCACCAACGGAACCCGCAGGCATCCAGCGCCTCGTTCACTTCGCGCGCAAAAGGCAGCAGCCGGGCGCGCACTTCGTCGGGCGCCGCGCCGTCGTGCGCCGCAAAAATGATGCCGTTGTCCTGGTCGGTGCTGAATGTCTGCTCCAGCCGGCCCTCGCTGCCAAACGCCAGCCAGCACCAACTGATCTGCTCCCACTGATGGCGCTTGCGCACGACTTCGATCACGCGCTGGCACAGCCGGTCGTTCAGCACCGAGACGTACAGGGTGAGCTGCTCGGCAGCCACCCCCTGCTCCACCAGCAACTGGGTAAGTTTGCGGATCTCGGCGGCGATGTTTTCCAGGGTGGCGACTTCGCCGGCGAGGCGGATTTCCGTGGTGAGTTCGCCCAGGCCCAGCCGCTGCAGCGAGAACAGATCGCGCTCGGACACCACGCCGATGAGCTTGTCCTCGTCGGTCACCAGCACATGCCGGATGCGGTTGGCGATCATGGCGAGCGCCGCCTCGTAGGCGAACGCATGCGCGGGAAGCGCAAGCGGCGCGCGGGTCATGAGTTCGGCCACGGATCGCGTGTCCAGGCCGCGCGCAACGGCGGCGAGCAGATCGCGCTCGCTGAAAATCCCCAGCGGCCGCGAATCGGCATCGACCACGACCACCGACCCGACCCCGCGCTCATGCATGATGGCGGCCGCTTCGCGCACGCTGTGGTGTTCGCGGCAGACTATGGGCTCGTTGCGCAGCAGCGCGCGCAGCGGCAGCGCCAGCGTTTGCTGCTCGCCCGCGAGCCGGTGTTCGAGCTCAACTTTTTTCGCGGACATGACTAAGCTCGTTCATGGCTCAATACTTCAGGCGCGCGTGGTAGGTCTCGCGCGAGGCTTGCAGTGCCTGCCCCAGCGTCACGATGCCGTGTTCGGCGAGCAGCGGCAGCAGCTTGAGGAAGATCTCCCCGGTCACCAGCGCATCGCCCAAGGCGGTATGCCGGCCGATCACGCTGACACCGAGCCGCTCCGCCACCGCCTCGAGATCGTGCCCCTCCTGCGTCGGATGCAACACCACCGACAGCAGCAGGGTATCGAGCACCGGCTGGGTAAACCGGATGCCCGTGGCCGCTTCCTTCAGCTCGAGAAAGCGCATGTCGAAGGCGGCGTTGTGCGCGACCAGCACCGTGTCCTCGCAAAAGTGATGGAACTGCGGCAGAACCTCGCCCAGGGTCGGCTGGCCCGCCAGCGCCTGCGCCTCGATGCCGTGAATGCGGGTGGAAGCCTTGCTGACCGGCCGCCGCGGATCGACAAGTTGCTCGAATACTTCGCGCTTGAGCAGCCGCGCGTTGATGATGCGCACCGCGCCGAGGCTGATGATCTCGTCGCCGGCGGAGGGCTCGAGCCCGGTGGTTTCGGTGTCGAAAACCGTGTACTGGAGATCGACCAGCCTGCGCTCGGCGAGCCCCGGCGCCGAATCGGCGTAGCGGAACAGGTCGAAGTCGTAGTACTCGGGCCGGCTGTCGGTGGCGGGCATGCGCCGCGGCGCCACGGCGGCCGGCGCGCCCAGCGGCAGCAGCAACCTGAACCAGGCCGTATGCGAGGTTTTGTGCGACTGTACCCAGACTTCGCCGCCGTGGCGCTCGAGCACGTCCTTCAGAGTCAGCGGCGTTTGCTGGGCGCCGATCTGCATCGGTTCGGTTTCCCACAGCGCGAGCGCGTCGCTGCCGACGATCGCGCCGCTCCACACCAGATCGAGCTCGGCAAAGCGGCCGCTTGCCGCGGCGCGCAGGCCGATGGAGCGCACGCCATAGTCTTCGCGCAGGTGCCCGGCAAGATAGGTCAGCGCCTCGACCAGGGCGAAACTGTCCACCTTGATCCAGATGTCCTCCGGCGTTTGCTCCGAGGCGCAGGGCAGGCCGAGCATGGTTTCGATGCGCCGCCGCGCCACGCTGAGCAGGTCGGCGGCGCGCATGTCCTCCAGCGCGAGGCCGGCTTTGAGCGCGTCGGCGTATTCGGACAAGGCGTCGTTGATCATGGCGGAGACGTGGCGCGATTCGGCCGCGACGATTTCGTTGAACTGCACGCGGCGCGCCTCGTTCATTTCCGGGAACGACACCAGATTCTCGGCCGCGGCGCGCAAATTCGCCACGGGAGCGCGCACGCCCGCGGCGAACGCCTGCAACAGCGAACGCCGCTGCGCTTCCCGGTCCATCAGCTCGGTCACGTCCTCGAGCGTGAGCACCATGCCGGCGATGCGCCCGCCCGCCGACAGGAACGGCGCCATCTGCACCTTGATCAGGGCGCCGGTCACCGCGTTGGTAATGAACCGCGTGGCCGGAAACTCCAGGCCTTGATCCAGGCCGGACTGCAGTTTGTCCAGCGCATGCGCCACCTGATCGCGGTCGAGCAGCGCGAATACGGAGCGACCCAGGCCGACCAGGCCCTGGCGCGCACCCGGCGCCTGCGCCCCCGCGCCGAACAGCGCCTTGGCTTTTTCGTTGTACAGCAGAATGCGCCCTTCGGCGTTGCACAGCAGCACGCCTTCGGCAAGTTCCGACATCAAGGCGGCGAGGCGGTTGCGCTCCTCTTCCAGCCGCGCATTGGATGCGCCGGCCCGCGTTTCCAGATCGTTCCTCTCCCGGTGATAGGCATCGGCCAGCCGGTTGATGGTGGCGGCAAGCTCTACAAGCTCGGACCCGCCATCCGCAACGACGCGATGCTCCGAGTTGGCCGCGAACACGATCCGCGTCTGCTCGGCGAGCGAGCGTACCGCAGTCATGTAGTTCCTGAACAGCCAGCCGAGTGCGCCGGCGCAGGCGAACAGCAGCAGCATGGCGACGAAGCCGAGCACCGGCGCGCGTGCCTGGACGATGCGCAGGAAGAACTTGTATTCCTCGTCGGGCAATCCGGCCGCGATCATGACGCCGCTCGCCGCCACCACGGCGACGATGCCGGCAAACAGTAAAGTCAGCCAGAGTGAGAATTTGACCCTGAGGTTCATGCCCCGCCCGGCTTCGCCGCCGGCGCCAGCAATTCGCCGATTTTGGCGACCAGATCCCTGTTGGAAAAAGGCTTGGTGACATAGAAGTCGGCGCCCAGGGACAATCCCTTGTTGACCTCCGCCTCCCGCCCTTTGGCCGAGAGCATGATGATCTTGATCTGCTGCCAGTCGGCGCGCTCGCGCATGCGCTGGCACACCTCGTAGCCGCTCTTCACCGACATCATCACATCGAGCAGCACCAGGTCCGGCACGTGCTGCTCGACCTGTCTCAGCGCCGCCTCGCCGTCTTGCGCCAGCAGCACCTCGTAGCCGCTCTTCTGCAGCAGATATTCGAGCGCGGTCACGATGTTCGGCTCGTCATCGACGATCAGAATTTTCTTGGTCACTGGTCTGCTCCTTGCGCTGGCGCGAAGACTGTCATCCCGCTTCGACGGCCGGCGCCGGGGCCGTCGAAGCCGCGAGCGGCAGCGTGAAGTAAAAACACGCGCCCCCGCCGGGGCGGCTTTGCGCCCAAATCCTCCCGCCGAAGCGCTCGACGATATGGCGGCTGATGTGCAGGCCCAGGCC
>JBQMQE010000297.1:0-5390 GCA_052172655.1 Burkholderiales bacterium | reverse complement strand
TGTCGATGCCGGTGTGGCTGGGCATCATCATGCTGATCGGGGTGGTGGTAAACAATGCCATCGTGCTGATCGAATACATCGAACTGCTGCGCGAGCGGGGCGCGGGAGTGCTGGAGGCGATCATCGAGTCGGCGCGGCTGCGCCTGCGGCCTATCCTGATGACCACGCTGACCACCGTTGCCGGCATGTCGCCGCTCGCGTTCGGCCTCGGAGAGGGCTCGGAGATGCTGCGGCCGCTCGCGGTATGCATGGTGTTCGGGCTCGCCTTCTCGATGTTCGTGACCTTGCTGTTGATTCCGTCGATATATCTGCTCGCGCAGCCGCGCGCGCTGCGCTCCAGGCTTTCCGCTGCGCAGCCCGCCTAGTTTGCCGGGCGGACCGATTTTTTCTATCGCTTCCTAGCGCTACTCGAATTACACTCCGTCCGTGCCGAAACCAGAATCCGCCGAGTCCGCCGAGCGCGTCGTCCGCCGCCGCGGGCCGCCGCTCAATCTGATCATCCTCGTCGTCGCGCTCCTCGCCGCGAGTATTTTCGGCTATCGCGAATTGCGCGAGCGCGTGCTGTTCCTGCACGAGGAAGACGCGCGCATCCGCGCCGACATGGTGACGGTCGCGAGCCGGGTAGCCGGCTGGGTGACGCGGGTTGCGGTGGTCGAGGGGCAGGCGGTCGAGGCCGCGACCGTGCTGCTCGAAATCGACCGGCGCGACGCCGAGTTGGCGGTGCAGGAGCTCGAGGCGCAGCGCGCAGCGGTCACCGCCGAGCGCGCGCGCCTCGTCGCCGAGCAGGCGCTGGTGCGCGGGCAGACCGAGGCGCGCCTGCAATCGGCGCGCGCCGAGCTCGCCGCAGCGAAGGTCACGGTGTCGAGCCTCGAGCCGCAACGCGCCCTGGCGAGCAGTGAATTCGGGCGCAGCCGGAGGCTGTTCGACCAGAAGATGGTCTCGCAACGCCAGCGCGACCTCGCCGACGCGCAGTTGCAGCGCATCGAGCGCGAATTCCGCATCGCCGCCGCCAATCTGCAGGGCGCCGAAGCGCGGGTGCGCGAGGCCGAGGCCGAGCGCGCGCGCCTGGCGGTGCTCGCCGGGCAGCTCAAGATGCTCGAGAAGCGCGAGGCCGAGATCGCGGCGCGCGTCGCGCGCCAGCGCCTCGACCTCGGCGACCGCAGCCTCAAAAGTCCGCTCAAGGGCGTGGTCGACCGCATGTTCGTCGATGCCGGCGAGTATGTGTCCCCGGGCCAGCGCCTGATGCTGCTGCACGATCCGGCCAAGGTGTGGATCGAGGCCAACATCAAGGAAACCGAGCTGCGCCGGCTCGAGATCGGGCAGAAGGTACAGGTGCACGTGGATGCCTATCCCGACGAGGCGTTCGAAGGCAGGGTCGAGCGTATCGGCCAGTCGGCCACCAGCACCTTCGCGCTCCTGCCCAGCCCGAATCCGAGCGGCAACTTCACCAAGATCACGCAGCGCGTCCCGGTGCGCATCGCGCTCGCGCAACGCGAAGCGCGTTTGCGCCCGGGAATGATGGTCGAGATCAAGATTGCCACCGGCCGCTGACGCGAGCCTCGCGATCGAGGGACAGTTCCGGCGCTACGGGCCGGCGTACCGCTGGCTGGTGACTGCCGGCGGGCTGCTCGGCGCGATATCGATGGTGCTTTCGGCGACCATGGTAAACGTCGCGGTGCCGAGCATCATGGGCGCATTCGGCATCGGCCAGGATCTCGCCCAATGGGGGGCGACCGCGTTCCTCGCTACCATGGTGGCGAGCCAGTTGCTCAGTGCCTGGGCGGTCGAGGCCTTCGGCCAGCGCATCACCTTCTGCCTGGCGCTGGCGAACTTCACGCTCGGCGCGCTGATCTGCGCCGCGGCACCGAGCATGGAGATGCTGATCGTGGGGCGCATCCTGCAGGGCTTTTCGGCCGGGCTGATCCAGCCGGTGGTGATGGCCACCGTGGTTGCGGTATTTCCGGTCGAACGCCGCGGCATGGCGGTCGGGATTTATACCCTGGGGGTGACGCTCGCTCCGAGCTTCGGCCCCTGGGTAGGCGGCCTCGCGATCGACGCCATGAACTGGCGCCAGATTTTCATCGTGCCGCTGCCGCTGGTCGCGGCGGCTTTCCTGATGGGCCTGGTGTTCATGCCGACGAAAAAACTGTCCGCGCGACTGCCGCATTTCGACTGGGCCGGCTTCGCGCTGGTCTCGCTCGCGCTGTTCTGCGTGATGAGCGCCATCGGCAACGGCCATCGCTGGGGCTGGTCGTCGGACCGGACCGCCGCGTTCTTCCTCGCGGGGATCGTCGCCGCAGCGCTGTTCGTCGCGCTGCAGTTGCGCGCGGCGCGCCCGCTGCTCGACGTGAGCCTGTTCGCCGACCTGCGCTTTACTGCGGCGATGTGCATCGCCTTCGCATTCGGTGCGGGTAATTTCGCCAGCAACTACGCGATCCCGGTGTTCATGCAGACCGTGCAGGGTTTTACCGCGACGCAAGCGGGCCTGGTGCTGGTGCCCGCGGGCGTGCTGCTGGTGATGCTGATCCCGGTGGCGGGGCGGCTGGCCGATACCCTGCCGGCGCACTATCCGCTCATGGCCGGCTGCGCGCTGTTCTCGGTGGCCGCCTGGCTGATGTCGGATGCTGACGTCAACACCGCTTTCTGGGTCTTCGCCGGGTACACGATACTGAGCCGCGCTGCGCTCGGCATGGTGATGCCGAACCTGGGCAAGGTGGCGATGAGCAGCGTGCCCGGCGACAAGCTCAACCAGGGGGCCGGCACCTATAATTTCATCCGGCAGATGGGCGGCGCGTTCGGCGTCAATCTGACCGCGGTGGCGATCGAGATGCGCACCGCGCGTCACGCCGACCTGCTGACCGCGACGCAGACGCCGGACAACGCGCAAAGCACCGAACTGCTGGCGCGCATCGCCGAACTGCTGCACCGCTCTGGAGTTCCCGATGCGGCGCTGCAGACCGGCGCGCTCGACTACCTTGGCCGGGTGGTCCACGCGCAGGCACTCGCGCTCGGCTTCCAGGACGCGTTCTTCTTCACCTGCTTCGCCTTTGCGCTCGCCTTCGTGCCGGCCTGGCTGCTCGGCCGCGCGGCGGGCGCGGGCGAGCGCGGCGCAAAGACAATCAGCTAAGACGAAACCTATATTCGCGATCCCAGCTTAAGCGGGCTCTGCGAAACATATTGAATTCCCTGCGGGATTGCCAGATTGTTTGCTATTCTCGGCCTCTCCCATGAAAATTTTCTACGGCTGGCGCATGGTCGCCGCGGGCGGCGGCATTCAGTTTCTTCAGGCCGCGTTGCTGCACCAGGCGTTCGGTGCCTACTTCGCGGTGCTGGTTGAAGAGCGCGGCTGGAGCAAGACCGCGCTCTCCGGCGCGGCCGTGCTGCAGCCGATGGAGTCCGCAGTGCTCGGCCCGGTGCTCGGCTGGGTCGTGGATCGGTTCGGGCCGCAAGGCATGATACGCGCCGGCATCGTCACCTTCGGCCTCGGCTTCTTGCTCCTTAGCCAGATCGACACCCTTGCCGGCTTCTACGCCGCGTTCATCGTCATCGCGCTCGGCTCGAGCCTGTGCGGCTTCTTCCCGATCAACGTGGCGATCATCCACTGGTTCGACAAACGCCGTGCCCGCGCGCTGTCGATACTATCGCTCGGTCTCGCCTTCGGCGGCCTCTTCGTGCCGGTGATCGCCTGGAGCATGCAAAGTTACGGCTGGCGCGCAACCGCCTTCGCCTCGGGCCTCGCAGCCATGCTCATCGGCTGGCCGCTGGCGCGGGTGTTCCGCCGCCGCCCGGAAGACCTGGGCGAGACCCTCGACGGCCTGGCGCCGGCAGCAACGGACCCGGCGCGGCCCGACATATCCGCGCAGCGCGAGTTCAGCGCGCGCGAGGCGCTGCGCACCGGCGCTTTCTGGCTGCTCTCGCTCGGCCACGGCTTTGCCCTGCTCATCGTCTACGCGGTGAACGTGCACGCGATCACGCACATGAAAGAAGACCTCGGCTACAGTGTCGCCCAGGCTTCTCTCGTCATCACCCTGATGATCGCCGCGCAGATCGGCGGCGTCCTGCTCGGCTGGGCCATCGGCGACCGCTACCAAAAGCGCATGATCGCCGCCTTTTGCATGCTGATGCACGCGGCTGGGCTGCTCATGCTGACCTACGCCACGGGACCCGTCATGCTCGCGGCCTTCGCGCTGCTGCACGGCGGCGCCTGGGGGCTGCGCGGCCCGATGATGCAGGCCATACGCGCGGACTACTTCGGCCGGCGCTCGATCGGCATGATCCTGGGGCTGTCCTCGATGATAGTCGTCATCGGCCAGATCGGCGGACCGATGGTGGCCGGCGTGCTCGCCGACCTGACCGGCAACTACCGCGCGGGGTTTACCGTGCTCGCGGTACTGGCGGGACTGGGTTCGCTGTTTTTCCTGCTGGCGAAAAAGCCGGCCTAGGATGCAACGGGAGCAGCTGCCTTAAGTTCGCCTGAAACGGCCAATGAGTTGTCATGCTACCAGATGGGTGCGTGCCAGGGCATGCATGTGCAACCCTCGGCAGGCTTGACCTATTACGCGATACGTAATACGCTGCTCGTGTGATTAAGTCCTTCCGTTCGGTCGATGCCGAAGCGCTGTTCGACGACAGACCGGTCGCGCGCTTCCGCGCGATCGAACGTCCGGCACGCAGAAAGTTGATGTATCTGAGCCAGGCGCGCACGCTCCAAGATTTGCTTGTACCGCCAGGCAACCGACTCGAGGCTTTGAAGGGCAATCGCAGGGGCTGGCACAGCATTCGCGTCAACGACCAGTGGCGCATCTGCTTTCGCTGGGCGGAGGGACACGCATACGACGTCGAGATCGTCGATTACCACTGACAGGTGAGACCATGGCCGTGAAACTGCTCGATCCCATTCCCCCTGGGGAAATCCTTCAGGAGGAATTCATGAAACCGCTCGGCGTGAGCATCAACGCGCTGGCGCGCGAAATCGCGGTGCCGCCCAATCGGATCAGCGAAATCGTGAGCGGCAAGCGCGCCATCACTGCCGACACCGCTTTGCGCTTGGGCAAGTATTTCGGCGTCTCGCCTGAAATCTGGCTGGGACTGCAGGCCGATTACGATATCCGTGTCGCAAAGCGCACGACCTGGCTCAAGGTCGAGCCGCGGGTGCGGGTGCACGCAGCCTGAAAGAGTACAAGGGAGTAGCTGCCTGATGCCAGCCTGAGCCGGCCTAGGAGTTACTTGCTCAAATAGCGCATCGCGCGCTCCAGGCCCTCGATGGTAATCGGGTACATGCGCGCTTCCATGATCTCGCGGATGACGGAGATCGACTGGCGGTAGGGCCAGAGTTGCTCCGGCTCGGGATTGAGCCAGATCGCTTTCGGATAGGTGTCGAGCATGCGCCG
>JBQMQE010000296.1:0-5400 GCA_052172655.1 Burkholderiales bacterium | reverse complement strand
AGGTCCAGCTCTTCGGCCAACTCGACCGGGGCCAGCATCTCCTTCAGGCAGCCCACGACCTGCGCGAGCAAAGTCGCAGCGCCGGGTATGCGGCAGCGCCCGCCCGGCAGGCCGCGGCTCGCGGCGATTACGCCGTCCAGCCCGGCCTCGGAAACGCCGCTTGCTTCGCGCTCGCGCTGGAGATCCGGCGGATTGGGTGCAGGCTGCGCGCATTGCTCCAGCGCCAGTTGCAGCAGGGTGAAAAAATATTTGACCCGGTCGTTTGCGGCGAGGCCGCTTTGCACCAGGCCCGGCAGGAGCAACTGTTTCTCGCCCAGCGAACTGATGATTTCCTGTTTCGTACCCATTTGATCTTCCGGCGGGCCGCCGGCCTAGGCATGCGGCGATCGCGCGCTGATCAAATGATGCTGCCGAAGCCGCGCCGCCGATTGATCAATATCAAGGAAACCCCGTCGAAACAGCGGGGTAGTGACCCTGGGCGCGAGTGCCCAGGCGGCGACTTCCTGGCGCGCGCCCGCTGGCCCTATGGGTGCGATTTACCGCCCTCCATACCAGAAAAAATTAATTTGTGTAGGGCTGCAATCCCCCGCAATTTGTAGTATGCTGGTCACACATCACCACAAGATTACATCATAAGGCATTGATAACATGGAAATTACAAAAAAAGAAAACAAGGCCTCCAGCGTTGTTGTTCCCTCCCTCCCCGATCAAATAATCAGCCGCGAAGTCCTGCTGGAAAAATACGCCAAGGGCACCGAATCCAGCATCGGTGATGTGCGCGCGCGCATCGCGCACGCGCTCGCCGCGGTCGAGCCCGAAGACAAGCGCGCTGTGTGGGAAAAACGCTTTCTGCAGGCGATGGAGGCCGGCTTCATCCCCGCCGGGCGCATCATGTCGGCCGCCGGCATTCAGATGCAGGCGACGCTGATCAACTGTTTCGTGCAGCCGGTGGGCGACTCGATCTCGGAAATCGTGGACGACAAGCCCGGCATCTACACCGCGCTACAGCAGGCGGCGGAAACCATGCGCCGCGGCGGCGGCGTAGGCTACGATTTCTCCTCCATCCGCCCCAAAGGCTCGGAAGTGAAGGGCACGCACTCGCGCGCGAGCGGGCCGGTGTCCTATATGCGCGTGTTCGACCGCTCGTGCGAAACGGTGGAGTCCGCCGGCTCGCGCCGCGGCGCGCAAATGGGCGTGCTGCGCTGCGACCATCCCGATGTGGAGGAGTTCATCCATGCCAAGGACCGCGGCGACCTGTCCAATTTCAACATTTCGGTGGGCGTCACCGATGCCTTCATGCAAGCGGTCGAGGGCGATCTCGAAATCGAGCTCGCGCACAAGGCGCGCCCGCACCAGGATTTTCTGGACAACGGCGGCTATCAACGCGAGGACGGCCTGTGGGTATACCGCAAGCTGCGCGCGCGCGAGCTGTGGGACCAGATCATGCGCTCGACCTACGGCCACGCCGAGCCGGGCATCCTGTTCCTCGACCGCATGAACCGCGACAACAACCTCAATTACTGCGAGACCATAGAGGCGACCAATCCTTGCGTCACCGCCGACGCCTGGATATTGACCGGGTCCGGTCCGCAGCAGGTGCGCGATCTTGTCGGCACGAGATTCGCAGCCGTTGTCGACGGCAAGGTCTATGCCACCGAATCGGCGGGGTTCTTCCGCACCGGCGAGAAGCCGGTGCTGAAACTGTCCACGCGGGAAGGTCATGCGCTGCGGCTCACCGCCGACCATCCGCTGCGCAAGGTGATGCGCAGGACCCGCCATGCGGTCGAATCAGCCTGGACGCCGGCCGGCGAACTGACGCCGGGGGACGAGATCGTCCTGCACGACCACCGCTCGATGACGCTCTGGAGTGGAAAGCACACTGAAGCCGAAGGCTACTTGCTCGGCCTTCTGATCGGAGACGGCACATTGAAATCCGACAAGGCCGTGCTCAGCGTGTGGGACGCGCAAGCGCGCAGCGAGGCCAACGGCGGCACGCTCGTTTCGCCTAGCCTTGCCGGGATCATGCACGCGGCGGACGCCGCCGCGCGCACGCTGCCGCATAGGAGCGATTTCGCCGGTTGGCAACGCGGCATCTCCGGACGTGGAGAATACCGGCTGGCACTCGGGGCGTTGAAACAGCTCGCCCTGTCGCTCGGACTGACGCCGGGCAGCAAACGGGTCACCGCGGACCTCGAGCGCTGCTCGGGGAAATTCTACAAGGGATTCCTGCGCGGCTTTTTCGATGCCGACGGTTCGGTGCAGGGAAATCAGGCCAAGGGCGTGAGCATCCGCCTGACGCAAGCGAGCGAAGCCAACTTGCTTTCGGTGCAGCGCATGCTGTTGCGTCTGGGCATCGGCTCGAAGCTGTACCGCAACCGGCGTACGGGTGGACTGCGCTCCTTGCCCGATGGCCGCGGCGGACAACGCGACTACCCGACCCAGCCGATCCACGAACTCATCGTTTCGGGTGAGAGCGTCGCGCGCTACGCCGACCTGGTCGGTTTCGCCGACACCGAGAAATCAGAGCGCTTGCGTTCGCTGCTTGCCACTTACAAGCGCGCGCTGAATCGCGAGCGTTTCGTGGCGACGATTGCCGCGCTCGAACCCGATGGCGTCGAGACCGTCTATGACGTTACCGTGTCCGAGGTCCATGCCTTCGACGCAAACGGACTGTACGTCCACAACTGCGCGGAACAGCCTTTGCCCCCTTACGGCTGCTGCTGCCTGGGTTCGATCAACCTGACCAACTTCGTCTCCGCCGCGTTCACCGAGCGCGCCGCTTTCGATTTCGAGCGCTTCGGCGCTACGGTCGAGACCTCGGTGCGCATGCTCGACAACGTGCTCGACGCGACCGCCTGGCCGCTGCCGCAGCAGCACGAAGAGGCGATGAACAAGCGCCGCGTGGGCCTGGGTTATACCGGCCTGGGCGATGCGCTGATCATGCTGTGCCAGCGCTACGACAGCGAGACGGCGCGCGCGACCGCGGCGAAAATCTCCGAAGTCATGCGCGATTACGCCTACCGCGCCTCGAGCAACCTCGCGCGCGAGCGCGGCGCGTTTCCGCTGTTCAACGCCGACATGTATCTGTCGGGCACCAGCTTCGCCACGCGCCTGCCGGCGGAGATCAAGGCGCTGATCAGAAAGCAGGGTTTGAGAAACAGCCACCTCTTGTCCATCGCCCCCACCGGCACCATCAGCCTCGCCTTCGCCGACAATGCGTCGAACGGCATAGAACCGCCGTTCTCCTGGACGTATACGCGCAAAAAGCGCATGGCCGACGGCACGCTGCAGGAGTTCCCGGTCGAGGACTTCGCCTGGCGCCTGTACCACCATCTCGTCGCCAACAGCGCCCTGCCCGCCCCCGCCGGTGGCGGCGCAAAAGGTAATGACGACAGCCTGCCCGATTATTTTGTCACCGCGCTCGCCATCTCGGCCGCGGCACACGAGGCGATGGTGGCGGCGGTCGCGCCTTATGTCGACACCAGCATCTCCAAGACGGTCAACGTGCCGGAGAATTATCCCTACGAGGATTTCCAGGGCCTGTACATGGCCGCGTGGAAATCGGGACTCAAGGGGCTGGCCACCTACCGTCCCAACAGCGTGCTCGGCTCGGTGCTATCGGTGGACAGCGCCCAGTTCGCCGCTGGAACGGAGGGGCCCCTTCCCCTCCTGCGGCAACCGCAGGATTTCGTCAGCAGCGACGTCAACCGCCGCATCGAGATCAAGGCGATGCCCGAACCCGTGCTCGCCAGCCTGCGCTGGCCGGGCCGGCCCAAGCTGGCCGAGGGCAATCCGGCCTGGACCTATATGATCGAACATCCGCACGGGCATTTCGCGCTGTTCGTGGGTCATGTCGAAAACGGAACCCCCCATCCGTTCGAAGTCTGGGTCAACGGCAGCGAGCAGCCGCGCGGCCTGGGCGCGGTGGCGAAGACCCTGTCGATGGACATGCGCGCCGACGATCCGGCCTGGCTGCGGCTGAAGCTCGATACCCTGGCGAAGACCAAGGGCGACGATGCGTTCGACATGCCGTTTCCGCCGCACGGCGAGAAAATGCACATGCCCAGCGTCACCGCCGCCGTGGCGCAACTGGTGCGCTGGCGCTGCGAGCGCCTGGGCGCGCTGCCCGAGGTGAAGCACGGGCAGGTGCTAGACGCGATGTTCAGCCTGAAGGAACCCAAGACCGGCGCCGACGGCACCATGTCCTGGACCGTGGACGTGTTGAACCCCGGCACCCGCGACGACTTCGTGCTGGGCTTGAAGGAAATCACCCTGCCCGACGGCGTCACCCGGCCCTACTCGATGTGGCTGTCGGGAGAATATCCGCGCGCGCTCGACGGCCTGTGCAAGATCCTGTCGCTCGACATGCGCATCATCGACCCGGCCTGGATCGGGATGAAACTGCGCAAGCTGCTCAATTACCCCGAGCCGCTCGGCGATTTCATGGCGTTCACGCCGGGCAGCCGCAAACAGCAGAACTGGCCCTCGACCGTGTCCTATCTCGCGCGCCTGATCATCCACCGCTACGCCATGCTGGATCTGCTTACCGAGGACGGCATGCCGGTGCAGACCATGGGCATACTCGAAACCCCCGAGCGCGGCGCCGCGCCGCACATGAAAGGCGCGCGCTGCCCCGAGTGCGGCAATTACGCCGTGATCAAGAAGGACGGCTGCGATTTCTGCAGCGCTTGCGGCTATGTGGGGGTATGCGGGTAGGGGTTCGCGTGTCTTGCGAGCGTTTCCAACGAGGAATAGCATGAGGCCCTGGATTCGTTTGCTATTGAGCAACTGATTGCACGTTGGGCGCGCCGAAGATCATCGCGGTATGATGATGCAGTTGCTCGAGGAGATGGCTATGTCTAGCTCAAAGCTGGTCGTGCACCGCGATCCCGAGATTTTGGGGGGAACCCCGGTTTTTGTCGGTACGCGGGTACCTGTCAAGATTCTCTTTGACCACCTCGAAGCTGGTGACAGTCTCGAGGTCTTCCTTGATGAATTCCCGTCGGTTAGCCGTGAGCAAGCGGTTGCAGCACTGGAACTCGCGCGCGAAGTCATCGTCTCGGATGCGCATCCTGCTTGATGAATCCTTGCCCAGGAAATTGGCGGTTGAGTTGACTGGGCACGAGACGCAAACCGTTCAAAAGCGCGGTTGGTCAGGGCTAAAGAATGGCGCGCTGCTCCGGACAGCATGCCAGGAATTTCAGGTTCTCCTTAGCGGAGACCAAAACCTGGAGTTCCAGCAGAACCCCTCCACTCTTCCAATTTCGGTGATCGTCCTTGTGGCGGTCAACAATCGTCTTGAAACGCTTCGACCACTCGTTCCTCAAGTGCTCGAAGTTCTCAAGAGCATCCGCCCGGGACAGATCGTACGTGTGGGTGCCTAGTTGTACTGTGTTATTT
>JBQMQE010000295.1:0-5439 GCA_052172655.1 Burkholderiales bacterium | reverse complement strand
CTGCAACGAGACCTGCGACCCCCGCGATCAGTATGCTGCCGTGGGTCGCGCCTGAAGCGGCTACGCCGAGCACAAGGCTCGATGTCGATACGATCCCGTCGTTCGCCCCCAATACCGCCGCACGTAGCCAGCCGATGCTTTTCAGCCGGTGCATCTCCCTACGTCGCGTAGTCATTGTCGCAGTCTCGTTCAAATTTAGTTGCACCAGATCCCGCCGAAAACCGTACCCGCCTAGCCCTGCGGACTTTCGCTCATATGCTGGCAGTACTTCTCAAGATTCGCAGGCAGGTCGCACGGACAAACGCCGCACACCTTACTAGGGGGTGGGTCAGACTGCGCCGGCTTTGCGCCTGCGCGGCCGGCGTCACGCGCCAGACGACATTGCCGACATCGTCGGCGACGAGCAGAGCGCCTGCCCGGTCCACCGCCACGCCCACGGGGCGGCCGAGCGCATTGCCCTCGGCATCGACAAAGCCGGTGAGTACGTCCGCGGGAGCCCCGACCGGGCGTCCGTCGGCGAACGCCACGAATATGACTTTGTAGCCGCTGCGCGGTTTGCGATTCCACGAGCCGTGCTGGCCGATGAACGCCCCGCCGGCATAGCGCTGCGGCAAGAGACTGCCGCGATAGAACGCGAGTCCGAGTGACGCGGTATGCGCGCCGAGCGCATAGTCAGGCGCAACGGCGCGTGCGACCAGGTCGGGACGCTGGGGCTTCACCCGCGCATCGACGTGCTGGCCGTAATAGCTGTAAGGCCAGCCGTAGAAAGCGCCATCCTGCACCGACGTCATGAAGTCGGGAACCAGGTCGCTGCCGAGTTCGTCGCGTTCGTTGACTGTGGTCCAAAGCGCGCCGCTTTGGGGCTGCCAATCGAGGCCATTCGGATTGCGCAGACCCGAGGCGTACAGCCGCGAGCGGCCGGTTGCGGGATCGACCTCCAGGATGGCAGCGCGATCGACCTCGTTCTCGATGCCGTGTTCGCCCACATTGCTGTTCGAGCCTACCGTCACGTAGAGACGCGAACCATCGCGGCTGGCAATGACATTCCTGGTCCAGTGATGATTGATCGTGCCTGCGGGCAGATCGACGACTTTTGCGCCGGACGCGGTGATCTGCGTATCGCCCGCGTTGTAGGGGAAGCGCATGATCGAATCGGTGTTAGCGACATAGAGATCGCCGCCGACGAGCGTCATGCCGAAGGGAGAATTGAGGCCGCTCAAGAAGACTGTTCGCGTCTCCGCGATGCCGTCCCCATCCGCGTCGCGCAGCAGCGTGATGCGGTTGGCGCTAGCAACTCCTGCCCCTGCAAGTTTCGTCACCAGCTTCGCCACCCAGCCCTTGATGCCGCGCGCGTCGTCCGGCCGGGATGGGCCGTTCGTTTCGGCAACGAGTACGTCGCCGTTGGGAAGGACATAGAGCCAGCGCGGGTGATCGAGGCCGGCCGCATAGGCGTTCACCGCGAGACCAGCTGCCGCCACCGGGGCCTCCCCCGCCGGCCAGCCCTTGGCCGGGGCGATGTGCACCGTCGGTATCAGCGTCGGGTGCGGCAGCGGCAAGGCCGGCCGTGGGCCGACCCCGGCGCTCTGCGGCAAAGTTGCCACATCACCGCAGCCGGCGAGATTCAGCATCAGAACGCCGGCAAATAAAGAGAATGCGATAGACGTTTGCATTGGGATAGGAAATTCGCGCAAAGTTTAACGGAACGAATAGCGCAGAAACAGGTGGCTGCTGCCACGCCGCAGGTCGATCAGTTTCCCCCATAGAGGATCGCGCGGCGCGAACGCCTTTCCCATGACCAGGCTGAGCCGCCGGTCGCCGATGTCGCGGCCGGCAATCTGCGGCGCGAGAGTGAGAAACTGCTCGTCGAGGAGGCGCTCCGCGTAAAAGTCGCCCAGCAATCGCGGCCCGCCCTCGACCAGGATCAGCTTGCCGGGGCTCGCTCGGGACACTTGGTCCAGGATGGCGCGCGCCGAAATCGCGCTCCCGTTGTGTCGATCCGCGCTCGCGCTGTGTCGATCCGCGCTCGCGCTCTGGCGAATCGCGCGGATCTCGACCGAATCGGGCACGCTTTGCTTGAGTAAGCGTTTTGCACCGGCGGTCGTGGTAACGATCAGTGCCTGCACCTTGCCGGATGCGAACACAGGCAGGCTTAAATCGATCCCGCCGCTGCCGCTGACGATTACATTCAGCGGCGCCGCACGTTTGCCCAGCGCTGTGCTCAAGCGCCCGTACTCACCCGCGAGTTCGGGAAAAATCGCTTCGGCCGTCCAGACGTGCCGGCGGTCGACGCCCAGCGTGCCCGACCCGATGATCACCACATCGGCAATGGCGCGCAGCAGGCCCATCACCAGGCGATCCTGGGCGCTGAAGCCGCTGATGTCGCCGCCGCTGGCGTGTCCCTTCGTATTGAGCGAGACGACGCCGTCGAGCGTCGTCACAAAATTGCTGAAGACATGTGCACGCGAGCGCGGCAGCGGCATGCGCAGGCATCCGTACAGGCGCAGCAGCTTGGGAGGCAGCGGCAGCACCGTGCCGCGCTTCGTTTCGAAAAGCGTCTGGAGCGATGTGAGGGCTGCAGGACCGGGACGGGGCATTGTGTCAATCACATAAAACGCAAGCGTGCGCCAATCCCCGTGGTTGCGGGGATTGGCGCACGCTTACTTTGATCGCGCCGCAAGCTGCGTTCCGGCAGACTTCCAATCGATGACTTGAATCCTGAATGACGCTAGCTCTGCCAGTACGCCGGCGATGCGCTGAAAATAGGGCTCGAAGGGCTCAACCGATAAATCGTCCCCGCCGGCTTGCCTGCGCGGAGCGTCTTTTAACTTCGGTTTGGCCTCCTCTTTTGCCAGCGCGCCAACATCGCCGGTACGCACCAGAAGGGCATACGTAGAGCGAATAAGCCTGTTTCGAAGCACCCCGATGTCCAGACACTTTTGCATCAATTCATGAAACCGCGTCTTGGCCTCCAGGTCCGGCTGGCGCAGCCGATCAACAAAGTTGGAAAAAATGACGCCGGTAGACTCGACGAGCCGGGGGTACTCAGTCTCCGCCGGCAAGATTTCTACGGCGTAATCCTCATCGGCGACTACGCCAGTGAATTCGATGAGCGAATTCTCCAGCTCCTGGAACAGGACCACAAACCTCCCAAGTTGCTGGTAGTGCGCATTTTCAGCCATTTGATGCGTGCCCGAACAGTATTTGCACGGATTCGACCGCCAGTCAGAAGCGCATCGCCGCCTGGCGACGCGACCCCGGACTAACTCTTTTTGAAATCGTCAAGCGACTGCTTGACGTCGCCGACGCCCTTTTGCGCCTTCCCGGAAATCTGTTTCGCAAGCCCCTTGATCTGCTGTTTCTTGCTTCCAGCCACTTTTCCCGCTTCTTCCTGGACTTTGCCGACAACGTCCTTCGCCGCGCCCTTCATCTGGTCTTTGTTCATGTTCTATGGCTCCTGTTGTACGCGCCACACTCGGCGCGATGGGAAATAACGGCTAAATTTTGCCCAGCACAAATAAAATCAACACGATCAACAGCACCAGTCCAATACCACCACTGGGACCATAACCCCAAGTGCTGCTGTGGGGCCAGGTGGGAATCACACCCACCAGCGCCAGAACCAGTATCACCAGTAATATTGTTCCCAGATTCATTTCACTTCTCCTTGTCCCGCCTACCAGCAGCATTTGGCAAGTCCGGCCGTTTTACTTCGTCCCTTTGAGGATCATGTCGTTCTTGACCGACTTCACGCCCTCGACGCCCTTGGCAACTGCGACGGCTTTTTTGATGTCGGCGCGCGACCCGACGAAGCCGGTCAACTGAACTATGCCCTTGAAGGTTTCGACGTTGATTTCGGCCGACTTGAGCGAAGATTCTTCCAACACCGCCGCCTTTACTTTGGCAGTGATGACGGCATCGTCGACATATTCTCCGGGAGATTCCTTCTTCGACTTCGCTGTGGTGGATTTCTCTTTGGCGGGTTTGTTCGCGCCAGCCTCCGCGGCTGCGTCACCTTTTTTATGGCATTTGACGCAGTCGGCCGCAGCCTTGACGCTGAACGCCTTCTTGCCGTCATGGCAGGTGCCGCAGAACTTGCCTTCGTTCATCGCGGCCATGGTTATCTTGTCGCCGCCTTTTTTCATTTCGAACAGCTTGGGCTTGCTGTGGCAATCTGCGCATTTCAAGCCCTTGGCCGCATGTGCCTTGCCGTCAAAGGTCACTTTCCCCATCGGGCTGGCAAACTCCACTGTCTTGCCTGGCGGAACCGCCATGACGTTCCCGATCGAAAGCATCAGTGACGCAAATACTGCCAATATTCCCGCGAGCTTCATTTTGTTATCCCCTTCAAGTAGTTGACAATGAAAGAACACCCCCTGTTGACGCAGCAACTGCCGGATCGGTCTTTCTCGTAAATATTAGATACCTCCACTGCGGGATCTTCTGTGCGACGCCGCACATACAACACTAGGACGACTCATATCGGATGGAATTAGCGGTTTCAAAAAGGCCGCGTAGCGAGCTCCTCGGCCAACTTGTGTAAATTGGCCAATTCAGCGTGTCAGTAGCCGCACAAGTTCATCGACTTACAGGGCCTTGTTGTCATCGACTGCCATAGATCCCTTAAGCGACGGCTCGAAGCGTGTTAACCGGGTCAATTTCTGCAATAACCCTCCCGAAAACGCCGAAAGTTGGTGCGCCAGCGGAACAAATCATCTGATCGGGTGCCAGCCACAAAAAAGGCAGCCCCCGGAAATGAGCATATCCGGGGGCTGGAACCCGCCAAACGATAAAGGAGGAGGAGAAACGGTTGGCGGGGGGAGGAGACTGAATTATTTACTGTCGCATCCGTTTGCTCTGTGCGTTGACGTACATAGGGAGTAGAATTGGACCAATTGATGTTCCCCGTTTCGGCGCGCTTTCCGTCTTGACCATGCCGGTAGCGCGCATGCCCTAAGGAGACAGCCGCCATGTCTTCAGCGCAAACTCCAAAGCAAAACCACGTTCTCGCGGCCCTGTCCGACGTCGAATACGCGCGTCTGCTGCCCGAGCTGGAATTCGTAACGATGCCACTGGGATGGGCGGTGTACGAATCCGGCGGTCACATGAACTACGTGTATTTTCCGACCACCAGCATCGTTTCCCTGCTCTACGTCATGGAAGACGGCGCCTCGGCGGAAATCGCGATCGCCGGCAACTGCGGTTTGGTCGGCATCTCCTTGTTCATGGGCGGGGAAAGCACCCCGAGCCGTGCGGTGGTGCAAAGCGCGGGCAGCGGCTACCGGCTCAGGGCGAGTGTTCTGAAGAGGGAATTCGCAAAGGGTGGCGATTTGCAGCATTTGGCGCTGCGTTACACCCAGGCGCTGATTACGCAGATGGCGCAGACCGCGGTGTGCAACCGGCACCATGCGCTGGACCAGCAACTATGCCGTTGGTTGCTGT
>JBQMQE010000294.1:0-5507 GCA_052172655.1 Burkholderiales bacterium | reverse complement strand
GGGCAAGGCTTGACTATTGAGGGGCTATTGCAGCATGAACTGCAGCGCCCCTGCCTCCAACTCACGCTGGCCGGGCCGCTCCACGGCATTGAGAATTTATTTTCCGGTATGTGCGCTACCGCCCAGATTGTTAGCGCGCCGTACCCGCACAATGCGCTCATTGCCAGTCAGTTTCCCTGAGCGTGATTTGCGGCCTTAGCAGGTGGGGATAGAAGCTGCAGGCGGAATCACCGTTGTTTACCCGGAGAAACACCATGGCAAGATCCTTCAACAAGAAGCAAATTGGCCTGGCGGCAGCGTGCGCGCTGGCATTGGGCGTCCTGTCCGGAGCCGCGCAGGCGCAAAATCAAAATCCAGACGGCAAGGCATTTCTGGACGATAGCCGCGGCGCCGTAGTCAAGAGCGGCTTCGGCCTTTGCTGGCACACCGGCTTTGGCCCGCCCCCGGCGCCCAGTGCCGAATGCGACCCCAATTACGTCGCTTCTGTCGCGCCGCCGTTGGCGAAGCCCGCGCCGGCTGCGCCGCCGATGAAAGTGGTCGCGCTGACGCCGCCGCCTGCGCCGATGCCGGCGGCAGAGAAGTTGACGCTGGACGCCGATACCCTGTTCGATTTCGACAAGGCCACGCTGCGTCCGGCAGGGCGTGGCGCGCTGGATACCTTCGTCGGCAAGCTCAAGGACATCAGCCCCGAAACCATCATGACCATAGGCCACGCCGACCGCCTTGGCAGCGAGCGCTACAACCAGCGCCTGTCCGAGCAGCGCGCGGCGTCGGTGAAAGCCTACATGGTTAGCAAGGGCGTTGAGTCCGGCCGTATATATTCTGAAGGCAAGGGCGAAACGCAGCCGGTCACCAAAGCCGAAGATTGCACCGGTCCCAAGAGCAAGAAACTCATCGCCTGCCTGCAGCCGGACCGTCGCGTCGATATCGAAATCATCGGCACCAGGACCGTGCGCTAGTCGAACTGCAGTTTTGCCGCAACACAGGCCTTGCACTGGCAGGGCCTCAGTTGCGAACGCTTGCTTGCAAGGAAGCTTGACCTGACCTTGGGTTTTCAAGGAGACGAACAATGTCGCGCCGTGCGGTGGCGCGATCCAGTTCGGACAAATTGTGGATAGGAAATATCATGATCAAGACAATTTTGGCAATGCTGGTGTTGTTTGGCGTTCTCGGCTCGGTCGCGGGTTGCAATACCGTCGACGGCATGGGAAAAGACCTAGAGCGCGCGGGTTCAGCAACCTCGGACACGGCACGTGACGTCGGCAGGAAAATGTAGTTTGTAGTTTTACCTCGAGGCGACCGGTTTTCTCCCGCCAAGGCATCGACGGGGGGCGTCGTTCGGCACGGTTTAAATTTGAAGGAAGCACGCATGGAAACGCAAGTCAACACAACCGAGCCGCAATCCGACAAATTCCCCCAGGCCATAATCTGGATCGCAGGCATCGCATTGACCTTGTTCTGCGCCGTAGGCATTGCCGCTGTGATGGGTTGGATCCCGAACTCGATGGGTGGCGCCGGCGACAAGGCCGTGCTCGGGCAAGCCTCTGTGCCTGCCGCTGTCCGGAAAACGGACAAGGCTGCGGCATCGCGTACCGCTGCGCCGGCGCATACCGCTCCGGTGCGGGCGGCGGCCGTGGCAACCTGCGCCGAGTGCGGCGTGATCGAATCGGTGCGCGAAGTCGGCGCAAAGGGCCAGGGTAGCGGTCTGGGCGCCGTGGGCGGCGCGGTCGTGGGCGGCCTGCTCGGCAACCAGGTCGGCGGCGGCCGCGGCAAGGACGTCATGACCGTGGTCGGCGCCGTCGGTGGCGCAGTGGCCGGCAACGAGGTCGAGAAGCGGGTGAAAGCGACCAAGAGTTATGAGGTCACCGTGCGGCTGGACGACGGTTCGAGCCGCGTTATCAGCGAAGCCAGCGCACCGACCTGGCGCACAGGCGATAAAGTCAAGATCGTCAACGGCGCGATCCGGTCGAACGCCTGAGCACGGTTATTGCCGTTACTGGCTTGTCATCGCGTTCTCGGCCGATGCCATGCGCATAACGCCAGGCGCAGCCCAGATCGCTAGGCTGATAGCGGCACTGGAATCGACGCATCCGCTCAGTTTAACCGCGCCCTGCTTGCATTGATGCCTGTGAGCATCGGACGGCCCCCGGCGGACACAAAGTTTGATAAAAATCACTGGACGTCGCGCATCCGCCGGGTATATTGAAACTGCCGGTCCAGGGGGCAAAGGGGTCGGTTGCTGAGGGAGGCCCTGATGTTGGAACTACGTTCGTTTCAGCCGCATGCGGAGACGCTGTTCACGTTCAAGGACGGGCAGCGCGCCCTAGGCGCACAACATACGCCCAGGCAAAACCGTCTTCTTGCAGCGTTGCCAGCGGAGGATTATGAGCGGCTGCTGCCGGACCTGGAGCCCGTTCCTTTGTTGCAGGGTTGCGCCGTTCACCGCGCCGGCGACCCGGAGAAGTACCTGTATTTCCTCACGGCGGGCATCGTGTCCCGCATTTGCGTAACGCAGGACCGGGCGTCGGCGGAATTCGCTGTCACCGGCAGCGAAGGCGTAATCGGCGTCGCCTCGTTCCTGGGTGGCGAAAGTACGCCGAGCCGAGCGGTGGTGCTGAGCGCCGGTTACGCTTATCGCCTCGGGGCGGATCAACTGAGAGACGAGTTCAAGCGCGGCGGCGCGCTGCAGCATGTGCTACTGCACTACATTCAGGCGCTGATCGCGCAAGTCGCGCAGATCGCTGTGTGCAACCGGCATCATTCGCTGGAACGGCAACTGTGCCGCTGGATTCTGTCAAGCCTGGACCGATTGCCCTCGGACGAACTGACGATGACGCAGGAAATGATCGCCGATATTCTGGGCGTGTGCCGCGGAGCGGTCACGGAGGCCGCGGGAAAGCTGCAAAAGGCGGGACTGATCCAATACAGCCGCGGCCGCATTGCCGTACTCGATCGCCCTCGGCTGGAAGCACGGGCATGCGAGTGCTATGCGGTCGTCAAACGGGAATACGATCGTTTGCTTCCAGAATATCGCCCAGCCGAAGTCGCCGCCTGGCGCCTTGCCGGACACGCGCGCACGCAGTGATGCCGTGCGTTTTCCTTGGGCGCTGATGGCTACCGCCTGCGCCGGTTGCACTGCGCGCGCGTCAGCGATCAATTCCCTGGCCAGTCCATTCGCCGTGCATTTGCAAGCGCACAATTCGTTCCATTAACGTGCGCCAGCGCACAGAATCTTTTGCGCTGGCGCCAGATACTCGCATCTGTGAAGTTCCGCGCGAAAGCGGTTGTGCAGAACGTCAGCGTGCGCACCCACTCGTGGTCGGTCGTATACGCCAATGATGTTCTGAATCATACGAAGAGGGTAAGCAAATGAACAAGATAAGCAGAATAGGTAGCTATCCCGGATTCCTCACGTGGTTCATGGCGTTGATACTGAGCGCTTTGGTGGCAGGATGCGGAGGCGGGGGAGATTCAAGCCCAGTTGCCGCTCCCGCGGCGACCACCAAGGCCCTCAGCGCCTATGCGTTTGTCAGCTTACCCGCGGCGGCAGCGACTATAGATGAAGCGGCAAAGACCATAGCGGTGACGGTGCCGAACGGGAAAGCTGTAACGGCGCTGGTTGCGACGTTCACGACTACGGGTACAGGCGTAATGGTGGGAACAACAGCGCAGACGAGCGCGGCAACGGCGAACGACTTTACCAATCCGGTCGCATACATCGTAACCGCGGAAGACGGTTCGACCGCGACCTATACGGTAACCGTAACCGTGGCCTCGCTCGATGCCAAGGCGACTACCGCGTTTTCGTTCGCCGGGCTCACGGGGTCTGCGGGAACCATAGATGAAACGGCCAAGACCATCGCTGTGACCGTGCCGAGCGGCACCGACGTAGCAGCGCTGGTTGCGACATTTGCGACCACAGGGTCAGTGGTAAAGGTGGCAGGGACGGATCAGGAGAGCGGCGTAACGGCAAATGATTTCACCGCTCCGGTGGCATACACGATAACCGACGCCAACGGCGATGCGGTGACCTATACGGTAACCGTAAGTGTTGCGGCGCTCTCTGCCAAGGCCATAGGTTCATATTCGTTTGCCGGGTTTACCGGGGCTGCAGGGACTATAGATGAAACGGCCAAGACCATCGCGGTGACCCTGCCGAACGGCAGCGGCGTAACTGCGCTGACTGCGGTATTCACCACGACCGGAACAGGCGTAAAGGTAGGCGCGGTGGCACAGACCAGCGGCACAACGCAGAATAATTTCACCGCTCCGGTGGCATACATCGTAACCGCGGCAGACGCCTCGACGGCGACCTATACGGTAACCGTGACCGTGGCCGCGAACTCCGCCAAAGCCGTTAGCGCCTATTCGTTTGCCGGGTTTAGCGATTCTGTAGGAGTTATCGATGAGGCGGCGAAGACCATTGCGGTGAGCGTGCCGCCCGGAACCGGCTTAACGGCGCTGGTTGCGACTTTCACCACCACAGGGGCAAGCGTAAAGGTGGGCGCGGCGGTGCAGACCAGCACTGCAACGGCGAATGACTTCAGCACAAGTCCGGTGGCGTACGACGTCACCGCGGCAGACGGCACGACGGTGACCTATAACGTCACCGTTACCCTGGGGAGCGGTCCGGCGCCAGTGCTGCTCGGAACGGCCAAGAATTTCGTGATCCTGACAAAGGCAGGAATCACGGATGTCCCTTCGTCTGCCATTACCGGGAATATCGGAACGAGTCCAATCAGCGGTGCTGCCATCGGCGTGACGTGCGCGGAGGTGACCGGGACAATATACTCGGTCGATGCGGCTGGTCCTGCATGCATAGTGACTAATGACACGTTGTTGACCACGGCTGTCAGCGACCTGGAAACGGCGTACACCGACGCCGCCGGACGGCCAGCAGGGGTTGGTCCCAATCTGGATGTCGGAGCCGGAACGGTCGCGGGTCAAACCCTGGTTCCCGGCACCTACACCTGGGGTACCAATGTGACCGTCACAACGGATCTCACTCTCAACGGCGGTGCGAATGATGTCTGGATCTTCCAGATAACGGGAACGCTCGATATGAGCCCCAATATGAAGGTTATCCTGACCGGTGGCGCCCAAGCCAAGAACATTTTCTGGCAGGTTGCCGATGTGGTGTCGCTTGGATCGGGCTCGCACTTTGAGGGAATTATCCTGGCTAATACCAAGATTGCGATGGTAACCAGCGCATCGACGAACGGCAGGCTGTTCGCGAAGACCGAGGTCACGCTTGAACAGAACGCGGTCACTCAGCCGTAAGGCTAGCGGCATCAATATGAAGGCCGGCAGAGTCCTTTCCGCCGGCCTTTCCCGTTTGGACAGGGCGCGAATTATCTGCCGAAGACGGACTGGCTGAAGAAGATTGGCGGCTGCGTGCGGCGCAGCGCCTGGGTCAGCGAGTCTGACGACTGGATCTGGAACAGGCCGCCCGGATTGACCGGGCCGCGCCACTGCGCCATTCACCGGCGGCGGTGCGCTGGTCCAGC
>JBQMQE010000293.1:0-5514 GCA_052172655.1 Burkholderiales bacterium | reverse complement strand
GACCTACATCCGCAAGGACGGCAGCCGCTTCCCGGCCATCGTCTCGGTCACGGCGCTGCGCGACGCCGACAGCAACATCATCGGCTACCTGCTGATCGGCACCGACAACACCGCGCGCAAGCAGGTCGAAGCGAAGCAGACGCTGCTCGATCAGCGTCTGCGCGACCAGCAGTTCTACACGCGCTCGCTCATCGAATCCAATATCGACGCGATCATGACCACCGATCCGTCAGGCATCGTGACCGACGTCAACAAACAGATGGAGGTGCTCACCGGCTGCACCCGCGACGAATTGATCGGCGCGCCGTTCAAGAGTTACTTCACCGATCCGGGGCGGGCCGAGGCGAGCATCAAGCTGGCGCTCGCCGACAAGAAGGTCACCGACTACGCGCTCACCGTGCGCGCCAGGGACGGCGCGGAAACCGCGGTGTCCTTCAACGCGAGCACTTTCTACGATCGGGACAAGAGGCTGCAGGGCGTGTTCGCCGCTGCGCGCGACATCACCGAGCGCGAACACCTGTATCAGATGCTGCAGGAAAGGAACGTCGAGCTGGAGAGCGCCAAGTCGGTGGCGGAAAAAGCCAACCTCGCCAAATCGGATTTCCTCTCCAGCATGAGCCACGAACTGCGCACCCCGCTCAATGCGATCCTCGGTTTTGCGCAGGTTATGGAATCCGCTTCGCCGCGGCCAACGCCATCGCAGAAGCGCAGCCTGGACCAGATCATCAAGGCCGGATGGTACCTGCTGGAGTTGATCAACGAAATCCTCGATCTCGCGAAGATCGAGTCCGGCAGGTTGACGCTGTCGCGGGAACCGGTCTTGTTGGACCATCTCATGCTCGAATGCCAGGCGATGATAGAGCCGCAGGCGCAGTTGCGCGGCATCGGCATGCGGTTTCCGCGCTTCGATACCCCTTATTTCGTCCTTGCCGACAGAACCCGGCTTAAACAGGTCCTGATCAACCTGCTTTTCAACGCGGTCAAATACAACAGGCCCGGCGGCGCGGTCGTCGTGGACTGCATGGCGGTTGCGCCGAACTCGCTTCGCATCAGCGTTAGGGACACCGGCATGGGGCTTCCCCCGGAAAAGCTGGCGCAACTGTTCCAGCCGTTCAACCGGATCGGGAAAGAGGCCGGCATCGAGGAAGGCACAGGCATCGGCCTGGTGGTGTCCAAGCGGCTGGTCGAGTTGATGGGCGGCAGCATCGGCGCCGACAGCACGGTAGGCGCGGGAACCGTGTTTTGGGTCGAATTGACGCTGTGCGATGCGCCGCGACTCGCCATCGGAGGGGCCGATTCCCCCGCGCTGCACCTGCCTTCGGCCGAGGCCGGCGCCCATCTGCGCACGCTGCTTTATGTCGAAGACAATCCGGCCAATCTGCAACTGGTGGAGGAACTGATCACGCGCCGTCCGGATCTTCGCCTGCTTAGCGCAGCCGACGGCAAGCTTGGCATCGCGTTGGCGCGCGAATTTCTGCCGGAGGTGATCCTGATGGACATCAATCTGCCCGGCATCAATGGCATCGAAGCCATGAACATCCTGCGCGCAGATCCGGCGACCGCGCATATTCCGATCATGGCGATCAGCGCAAACGCAATTCCCAGCGATATCAAGAAAGGCCTGGACGCAGGCTTTTTCCGCTATCTCACCAAACCCATCGTGGTCAGCGAGTTCATGGATGCCTTGAGCGTGGCGCTGGAATTCTCGGCGGCCCGCGCAGGGAACGAGGCCAGAAAGGAACTGATTCAATGATTACCGCAACTGAAATCCTGAATGCGAACGTGCTGATTGTCGACGATCAGGAATCTAATGTCCTGTTGCTCGAGGATATTTTGCAGGAAGCCGGCTATACCCGCGTCAGTTCAACCACGGATCCGCATGCCGTCGCGGCGCTGCATCGCGAAAATCACTATGACCTGATTCTGCTCGATCTGCAGATGCCCGGCATGGATGGATTCCAGGTCATGGAAAATCTCAAGGCGATCGAAACCGAGAGCTACATTCCGGTGCTCGTGATCACCGCCCAGCCGGCGCACAAGCTGCGGGCGCTGCAGGCGGGCGCCAAGGATTTCGTGAGCAAGCCGTTCGATCTGCTCGAAGTCAAGACGCGCATCCACAACATGCTGGAAGTGCGTCTGCTGCACCGCAGGCTCGATAATTACAACAAGGTGCTGGAACAAACGGTGCTCGAACGCACGGCCGAGCTGCGCGCAAGCGAAGCACGCTTTCGCGCCCTGACGGAACTCGCCTCCGATTGGTACTGGGAATCGGACGAACACCAGCGGGTCACCAAGGTATCCGGCCCGATTCTCGATATGCTCGGAATAAAGATGGGCGCATCGATGGACGAGGCTGGCGTACTTCACGGTTCGGGCTGGAACCAGGCGGAGCGCGCTGAACTCGAGGCGAACATCAAGGCCAGGCGTCCGTTCCTTGATTTCCCCTTCAGTCGGGTCAACCCCGACGGCTCCCGTCAATATTTTCGAGCCAGCGGGGAACCGATATTCGACCGGTCCGCCCGCTTCATCGGCTACCGCGGAATCGGCGTGGAAGTCACCGGACGCCTGTTTGCGGAAGTCCCCGCCGGCACCGTCTGATTAGTTTGCCCTGGCCCCATCGTTTCGCGCAGCCTGGCTGGAATGCCGCCTGCGCGACTACTGCATTTTCCACTCGACGCAGGGATAAGTACAGATAGAGCGGAGCCAGATCCTGGCTGGGCCCGACGCCCTAGTACGGGGAGCGCTCGCTGCGGATCATTGCGCCCAGGCCGGCGCTTTGCGCAACGGATTTACCTGTCGCTGCGAACTGCCCCCTGCCCTGAGAGGCACAAGGCGCACGGCATCGACTCGGCCTTAACGGCGCAACAGCAGCAGGCAAAGCACGACGCCGCAGGCGGCACCCAGGCCCGCGGCTACGCCCACGGTCTGCCAGGGGTTGTCGTGCACATACTCGTCGGTCGCGCGCGCGGTCGCCCTGGTCTTTTCCATAACCGCGTCTTCCATGCTGCGCAGCCGCTCCTTGGCGGCATTCAGATTTTTTTCCACCCTGCTGCGCATTGCGTCGGCTTTGTCGCCGCCTTCGTCGGCCACGAATTTCAGCAATTCGTCGGCTTCGTGCACGACGGCGTTGAAATCGGCGAGGAGCTTATGCTTCATCGTTTCGGAACCTGAATGTGACATCGCACTCTCCATCATGTGGCAGGCGGGCAGCGCCGGGATGGCGTCACTTGTCCGGCCTGTCTTGGTAGAGCTTATACGGGGCTACGTACGCGGTCGGTACGGTAGCGAACATTGGTCCTCGGACGGTCGCGCGCTCACCGGGCGCACGAAGAAAAATGCCCCGCCGCAGCGGGGCATTTTCGGCGACTGCCGAGTTGGTTGCCGACTAGTTCATGCTCGCGGTCTTGCTGGTACCCTTCACTTCGATATCCACGCGACGATCGGGTGCCAGGCAAGCGATCACTTTCGCGCTTGCCGCGCCCTTGCAGTCGTCGGCGTTGGTAACCGGCTGGCTTTCGCCCCTGCCCTCTACTGTTATGTGTTTGGACTGGATGCCCCTCCTGACCAAATAGGCTTTCACCGATTCGGCGCGGCTCAGGGAAAGTCTCTGGTTGGTTTCCCGCGATCCGATGCGGTCGGCATGGCCGGTATCGGTGATGCTGTCGATATTGACCTGCCTGAGTTTCATGGCGAGTTCGTCGAGCTTGGCTTCGCCACCAGGCTGGAGCGTGGACTTGCCGAAGCCGAACAGCGTGTCGGTTGACAGGCTGTATCGCTGGATCACCGGCACGAGCACGACCACGGGCGCTGGCACGGGCGCTGGCACGAGCACGACCACGGGCGCTGGCACGAGCGCCGGCGCGGCTGCCTGCGGCGCAGGCTCGGACAGCGTCAGCCGGATAAGTCCGTCACCGCCGCGGCCTCCGGCCTTGGCCAAGGTATTTTTGCTTGCCGAATCCCCGCTGCTGCCGCTGCCCATGCTCGCCCCGCCGCCGCCGCCGGCGTTGGCCTGAACGACGCGTTCGCCGTCTTTCCGAACGCTGTGGCCGGTCTCACTGCCAGCCTGTCCCGACATGCCGGAATAACCGACAATCGGCAATGCGCCGCCGGACTGAGCCGCTCGCTCCGAACCGGAACCGCTATCGCCGCCGCTTCCGCCGCTGCTGCCACCGGCCGCAGCAACGCCGCCAAGTCCGGTTCCTGCCGCCGCGGAACGCTGTGCCCAAACGTCGGCACCTGCGAAACCGGCGATGAGCTGCCCGGTAGTGGCATTGGTGAGGCTGCTCGGATTTCCATCCTGGGTGCGCCCGCCGTTCGCGGCTCCGCCCGCTCCCCCCGTTCCTATGGTCATCTTGTATATGCCGGGCTCCAAGAACTTAACGGTGCGCGAAGGCGCCGCTCCGGCCCCGCCGCCGCCGCCGCCCGCGTCTTTCGCGGAACCGCCGCCGCCCCCCCCGCCGCCGCCGACCAGGTCAATGATGTAGGTGCCTGCGATCAGCCTGGGCGCCGCGTCTTGGCCGGATTGGGCAGCCACGGTACCGCTTGGATGCACCGTGAAATAGCACTGCTGATTCACCGCGCCCGCAGCGGGATTGATGACAGTAAAACCATTCAGTGTGCGGTCGTAGTTGCTGGCCGCGCATTCCGGTGTGGCGTTCTGCGCAAATGCCGGGACGGACGCTGTCGCCAAACACAGTAAAGCCAGACGAATTTCATTTTTCATTTGTAACTCCTAGGAATTGTTTGCCTTCAAAACCAACGCGGGGCATGTCGAATCCCGCCGCCACCCGCTAGACGCGCCAAGTTTCGAGGGCCATCTATCGTCGCCCCAATTGTCTGCCCTGCGAAACCTTTGTTCTGTCTGCCAACACACACAAGAGGTAATAGTCATTGGTGTGCGCAAACGCACAGACCTGTTATCCGGCCAAGGCTAGAATTATTTAGTAACTCTCAAACAAACCCTGCATTCCTACCCTGGAGACCCGACATGAAACCCATAGCCTTGAAGATGAAATATGCGTTGGCGCTGGTACTCGGCGCGGTCCTGGCGGCGGGCCCGGTGCTGGCCGAGAAGCCGTCCTGGGCCGGCGCCGGCAAGGGCGGAAAGGACGAGCGCATGGACCGGCGCGCAGAGCAAAGAGGGGAGCGGCGCGATGGCGAGGCAAAATCGCACCGCGACGGCCCTGCCGCCGCGCAACGCGGCCACTTCGAGGAGCGCCACCGCGAGATCGTGCGTACGTACTACACCGAGCAGTTTCGCGGCGGCCGCTGCCCGCCTGGATTGCGCAAGAAGCACAACGGCTGCCTGCCCCCGGGCCAGGCGAAGAAATGGCAGCTCGGGCGGGCGTTGCCGCGCGACGTAATCTTTTACGAAGTGCCGCAACCGCTGGTGCTGCAGATCGGCGCGCCGCCGCGCGGCTATCGCTACGTGCGCGTGGCGACCGACGTCCTGCTGATTGCGATCGGTACCGGCATGGTCGTCGACGCGATCCAGGATCTGGGCCGGTAGCGGCA
>JBQMQE010000292.1:3605-5531 GCA_052172655.1 Burkholderiales bacterium | reverse complement strand
CGTTCAGCCAGAGCTTTTGCAACGCAGAAGGTCGCTCGTCCTGCAGGCATTGTTCGACCAGCACGCGAAGCACTTCGCTGTCGATACTCCTCAGCGCGTCCTGCTCGCTGCAGGGAATATTGATGTCACCCAATTCGTTTACCTCTATGTTGTCGGGTCACGTTAGTTTGCTTCCGCCATTTCCAACCACGGGATTCTGTTTGACCGCTGCGCGTGGTACTTCGAGGAGCAGTTGAGGGCGTTCGCATACCCTGGGCTGGTCGGTCAATTAGATGTGGAAGGTGTTGTCGCGTTGTAGTGGACTCGGTGGCCAAGTGCATCCGGTTTCTGCTCCCGAGTGACCGGCCAGGCTGCGCAAACTCTATCGACCCGCGCGAAGCTGCTCGAGCATGAGTTTCAGGCGTCGTAGTAGATCGTCGTATGTGATGATGTCTGCGATGTGCTTGTACTGGCGGCGAATGATTTCGAAATCATGGCGTTGCGCCTGCGTAAGGTTGTGATCCCGGCCGAGGATGGCCAAGCCTGACGGACTGGCGATACGGACTTTGAGCCCCGTAGGCAAGCGGCTCGCGAAACGCTTGGTCAGGGCTGCTTCCCCCTCTCGACCCCATCGGGTTAGGTGGTAGAGGTATTTCTCGACCTGCTGCACGGTGCCACTGAGCTCGCGATACGGAACGTGGTTGGCCCGATACACGCCGGGCGTGACGATACAGTCGTCGAACGGCTGCTTGATCTCCAACACGTCCACGTAGCCTGACACGTCGATGAGGATGAAATCCAGCTGGCGTGTCGTGGAGGCATCAAAGTCCTTCACCGGTACGCTGGGAAATGCCGCGATGTACTTAGGGTACAGCAATCGAATGATCTGCAGGATCTCGTTCTGCCAGGCCCGTTCGTTGTAAGTGCCTACGGGTGCAGCCAGCATCTGCTCCAGGTGTTGAAGCAGCAGCTCGAACTTCTGAATCTCGCCCTCGCGCAGCAAACCTTGCAGATCGCGCGGCTCCTGGCTCGTGCGGCGGTCAACGTAGGTTGCAAGGTCAGCGACCGCGTCGACCTTGGCATCGGTGTACTCCCGCACCACACCGCTGATCCGCGCACGGACGTACTTGGCGCGCTCGACTTGGGTCGGAAACTGCGCGATGAGACCCTCGTAAACGTCAACGGGGATCGCGTCGGGTGAGCTGCCGCCAATGACGATTCGTGACGGACGCAAGCCGGCGATGACGCGCATGACCGAGGTTCGCTCTTCGGCAGTGAACCATTTCCAGGTTGGCTGGGCAGCACGGTCCAGCATGACCGGAATGCCTACTTCCAGAACACGGTCGTCGAACTCGAAGTACACGCCGTCGATCGCCCGCGCCACGACAAAAGTCAGGATCGGCTCGTCGCCGCCGAACTCCCCTTCCTCTATATCGCCTGGATCTGCCGGTGGCACGGCCGCAGGTGGGTCGACGAGTAGCTGTTTAGTCAATCTGAAGGTTCGTTTGACCAGCAAATCCTCCCCCTTTTCGAACCGGCGATAGACCCACTCATTCCCGTCGCGGGGCTGGTAGAGCATGTGCAGTTCATCGCCGACGACGGTGAAAGTGATGGCGGGATCGGCCATGGTGACTGCTTCTCAGCAAGCGGCCGCAGACGGCGCGCTCCAGAGCCTTTCAAGGTCGACGTCCTCGCTGGCTGGCTGCTTGTGGCTGGGCAGGCGATCCACCTGGATCACCATCGGCAGCTCGAAGGCTGTACCGGTTACGACGCAGCAGCCCTGCGACAGACCTGGGATGAGACTCCGCGACAAAGCGTCAAGCGTCGAGATGGTGTTGTCGACAAGATAGAGGTCCCGGTCGTTTACCAGCCTGTGGATGAAAAAGTTGTGTAGCTGCGAAACGATGGTTGGAGAGATATCTGCAGGTCGCTGGCTCGCGATCGTGA
>JBQMQE010000292.1:0-3595 GCA_052172655.1 Burkholderiales bacterium | reverse complement strand
ATGCCGAACTTACGCCCCTCCTTGATGATTTCCTCGAACTGCTCCAGACGGTAATCCTTCCATGTCTCTGCTTCGCGCGCCGACTGGTCAGACAGGATGTTGTGCGCCTCGTCGACGATGAGATGGATAGTGCGGCCTGGGGGATTGGCCACCGTGCTCTTGTGGCTGTTGTAGTAGTGCTTGGCGAAAAGCAGCGGAAGGATCTTCTTGATCTCGTTGTTGCAGCGGCGCATTGAAATGACCGTCAGCAGCTGTTCGACGGGAGGCTCTTCCGAGATGGTCAGCACCTTGCGTAGGCTGGCCAACGACGACTCGACGCGCTTGAGAAGGGGCTGGATGTGTTCGAACTGGACGTAGCCCGCATTCAGGTCGGAGATCAGCTGTAGGTTGACTCTCAGCACGAGCTGGTCGAACTCATCGAGGTCTTGGACATCCAGCCTCTCCACGATCGGCGCGATATGTGCGTTGTATTGAACGCCGTCGGGGTCAATGAAAGCGCCGTGATAGTTGAAGCGACCATTGCGGTACCAGGTGACCTCGCCAAGCATGTTGACCACATCATGGTTGCCCATTCGCTTCGCGACAGTACGCATTAGGTCCAGGGTGGCCGGTTTCACCTCTCCGGCGCAGAAAGACTGCTTGAACTTGGCCTTGGCGTAGGTCGCCAATGACGCGGGGTTCGCGCCGTACCGTTGCTTGCCCGAGATGACCCGGTTGAGAAAGGGACGCTGTGTGTTGGCAGTGGCCTGGAACAGCAACGCCATAGTCTCGAGCTCCCAGAACTCCTGCGGTGCCAACGGAAACCTGGCCCTCGGGTCGTTCAGATCAGGAGTGGTCAGCGTGGAGAGCTGATACACCGTCTTGCTGGCCGCCGGCGCCAGCTGCTCGCCGCCGTACTCGCCATTGAAATCCAGGATGACGAACCGGCTCTTCCCCGCGATCAGAGGCAGCTTCTTGTCGAACAAGACTGTGTACAGCTTGGCCAAGGTGTTGGACTTCCCGCTGCCAGTGTTACCGAAGATGCCGATGTGGCTGTTGAACAGCCTCCGCCAGGGAAGCCCGACTGCGATCTCTTCCTTGAGCATCTGGCCGATCCTGAAATCGCCATCCGCTTTGCGGTCGAAGATCGACCTGATCTTCTCCTCCGGCATCAGGTAGGCCGCGTCCTGGATCATGGGCAGGTACTTGATGCCTTGCGTGAAGCCGGTACGGTCGAAGTAGCCGATCGGCCTGGCCTCAACCTTGCGAACGAAGGTCTGCTTTCCGTCCTGCAGCTCCGTGCGGCCCTCGTCCAAGTACTCGCCCTCGACCATACAGATGATGTCCCGGAAACCGCGCTGGAGAGACAGGTATTCGCGGATCGATACACCCCTGTACTTGTCACCCTCGAAGAACAGTGTCTCCTTGCTCGACTGCTCGTCGATCTTCAGAACCACCTTGGTTCCATGGACCGCGATGACTTCGCCGACCCGGATGCTCATGCCAGCACCCCGGCACCGCACGCAGGGGCGGCAGCTGCGGGTGCCGTGGCCGTGGCATCCGGCGCACCTGCCGCATCCGGCCACGCCAGAACTTTTTCGTTGAAGGCGGTGAAGTTCATCACCCCATCGTCGAGCACCAGGCAACTCACGTTGCGGTGACCCTTGAACTTCCGTTTCATCGACGCGTGTTCCGCGCTGTTGAAGCAGCACACGAACACCTGCAGGCGCGGGTTGGACAACGACCGCATGACGAGGTTGAGTATGTGCTCGTCAGCGAACGAGAAGCCAAAGGTGATCAGTACAGCATTGGGCTTTTCCAGCTCGTAGCTGAGCAGGCGGAGCATCTGGTAGTAGTGCTCCTCGTAGACCGTCTCGTGGAACTTCCACTTGGTCGGATTCACGATGGGCATCAGCTCGTACTTGGCCCAGAACGCATCCAGCTCGTCGTTGGTAAAGCCCATGTCGGGCACGACATCGAGCGTGGCCGCCGGATCGTTCAGCGCATCCGAAAACGGCTGCAGCAACGCCCGAGCAGCGGCGTCAAGCAAGTCCTTGCGCTCTTTCAGGTCGTAGTCGACTCGAATCACCTCCTCTTGCTTGCTCCAGTAGACAGAACCATGCAGGTGGATCAGGTTGATCTGCGGAATGCTGCTCTGGTAGCGCCCGAAGACGCCAGCGTGGCACAAGTAGGACCCGAAGTTCCGGGCCTGCACAATGCGACGCGTGAACCCTCTGGCGCCATCGTTCATGACGAAATCGATGTGCCCCTCCTTTATGAGGGCGTCAGCTACGAGCGGGAAGCAGCCGTCGTAGTTGGTTGTGAACACGTTGCAGCGCCTGTCCAGTGCCTTGCGCCGCTTCACCATCTCCAGTGCCGTGTGCAGGAAAGAGCGGTAGTTCTTGATTACTGTGGCGCCTGGCTCGGTGGCCACAGTGTCTAGCCGCAACTCTTCCGCCGGCCGGATGCAGTTGGCGTAGTAGTGCATGAACAGCGGGACCAGGCGTCGGTCTTTCTCGAGCTCGAACTTAGTGGCAAGTTCTTCCAGGGTGTAGCGGCGGTTATCGACTCCGGTCTGCACCTGCAGTTGCAGGGTCGGGAGCAGGCCGAAGGAGGCCCCTGACCCAAACAGGAAGTTGATGTCCTGGTTGTAGATATCTTCGATTGAGATCACCCGCCCCTCCCTTGTGCTCTTCTTGTAGACCGAAATAGTGCCACATCCGCGCATAGAGCGGCCTGCGCCCTGAGAACTTAATGGCCGTGGGGCGGACACAGAACACAACGAAGCAGTCTTGTAAGCAGTGCTGCCGATCAATATGCAATCGCCGCTATCCGGCGGAGAGCGGTCGCTCACTAGGCCACTCCGAACGACGGCCCTCAGCCTTTATGTAGAGCTCTCCATAAAGGCTGTTATGCACAGTGCTCCGTTATGAGTAGCCCGCTGGTTGCTCGTGCGAGATTTCCCTGGTGCGGGGCGCGTGCATGCGCTACGAGGCTATCCATAGTTTCGTCATGCTCAGAGGTGCCAAAGACGATGAATCCTTGCTGAGGCTGTGCACCGCGGCTTCATCTCCAGCCGTGCGGCGAACTGTTCCAATCCCAGGAGTTTGATTGGCCGCTGTCGAGAGAATACCCGTCACAAACAGGCGAAGTCGGTTGGGGCGGTGTGCCATCGTCATCGCGTAGGCGGCTGCCGTGTGACAAGACTGTTCGCCCTCGATCTCGCCTCGTCTGGAATCAAACGTTATGTGCAGCGCGTCCTCGCCCTTGACGCCGACAACGCCAGCGTTCATGCGGCCTGCAGCCTGACGGCGTCGGAGTCCTGCATATAGCTGGGACCTGTGCATAGCAGCCTGGTCCTGCCGTAGCCATTGCGACTGTCTGGTCCGCAGCGATTGCGGCCATTCGACCCTCGCCGCCGCACTCACGCTCACCAGCACACTCCGTCCCTTGATGCCGCCGTCAACGCACCTAGTCGGACCAATGGAACAACCGCAGGCGACGCCGGCGATGCGGCATTTGGCGGAAAAGCTCCAGCGTTGCCTGTGTCACTCGACCACGACATAGAACGGCTCCGACTTCCCGTACAGGCGGTTGTTACTCTTGCCGATCAAGA
>JBQMQE010000291.1:0-5650 GCA_052172655.1 Burkholderiales bacterium | reverse complement strand
TGGCCTCTGACTTAGGGGAGTATGAGGGGAGGTATCCCCTCATGTTGAAACAGACTCTGAGCAACGGCGCGCCGTCTGTCCACCGGCGTTGCAGCGGCCGGGATCGAACTATTTTGAGTGGTGTTCCCTCAGCGCGCGCGAATTCAGCAGCAGTCCGGCGAGCAGCGTGAATAGCGCGACTGCTCCCAGGATGATGGCGGCAAGCGTCCAGTTCTGCCCATATTGCTGGCGGACTTGCACCAGTTGCACTGCCACCCTTATCCAGGTCGCGGCCGCGCCGTAGGCCAGCAGTTGCAGTGCGATCAGGCTCCAGCGCCGCCGCCATAGAAACAGCAGCGGTGCGCTAAGGCACAGCGCCAACATCACGAAATTGCCCGCGCGCAGGAAATGCGCGCCCAGGAGGAGCGCGGCGACGACATACAGGCTGATTCGTAGGCGCATGCCGGTGTTCCCCGTGGTTTGTGTGATTGCGTTAAGCCGGACCGTTGCGCGCAGCTACAGCGCGTAGGCGACCTTCATCCCTTGTTCCATCGCCCTTAGCGCATCGATTTCCTCCGCGCGCTCGGCGCCGCCGATCAGCGTCGCCTCGATGCCCTTGGCAGCCAGTTCTGCACGCAGCGTGTCGACCGGCTCCTGCCCGGCGCAGAGCACGATATGGTCGACCTCGAGCAGCTTGGGCTGGCCCTGGTGCAGGATGTGCAGCCCCGCATCGTCGATGCGCTGGTAGGACACGCCGCTAAGTACGTGTACGCCGCGGCGCGCGAGTTCCATGCGGATCGCCCAGCCGGTGGTCGCGCCCAGGCTCTTGCCCGGCGTGGTGGACTTTCGTTGCAGCATGACGATGGCGCGCGGCGAAGGCTCCGCTTTGGGCGCGACCAGACCGCCGTCGCCCATGCCCCGCGGATCCACGCCCCAGGCCGCGAGGAATTCCGGTGTCTTGGCATCGCCGTGCAGCTCGCTCAAGTATTCCGCCACGTCAAAGCCGATGCCGCCCGCGCCGATGATGGCGACGCGCGCGCCCGGCACCCTGGCGCCCGACAGGACTTCGTCGTAGCGCAATACCTTGGGATGGGCTATGCCGGGGATGTCGGGCAGGCGCGGGCTGACACCGCTCGCCAGCACCACGGCATCGTAGCCAGCTTTCGCGAGTTCGTCCGCGCTGACGCGATGGCCGATTTTCAACTGCACGCTGCTCTTCCCGAGCCGGCTGCGAAAATAGCGCAGGGTCTCGGCAAATTCCTTGCCCGGCACTTCCTTGGCAAGGTTCAACTGCCCGCCGATGTGGCCTTGAGCTTCGTACAAGGTGACGCTGTGACCACGCTCGAATGCGGTAATGGCGCAGGAGAGTCCTGCGGCACCGGCGCCGACCACGGCGACGCGCTTGGTGCGCTCTGCCTTGCCGCCCGGGTAGCAGGTCTCGTGGCAGGCGCGCGGATTGACCAGACAGCTTGCGACTTTGTCGCGAAACAGGAAATCCAGGCAGGCCTGGTTGCAGGCGATGCAGGTATTGATTTCGTCGGCGCGCCCCTGTTCGGCCTTGAGCGCGAATGCGGCATCGGCCAGGAACGGGCGCGCGAGCGACACCAGATCGGCCACGCCTTGTTGCAGCAGTTCCTCCGCCAGATCTGGCGTATTGATGCGGTTGGTGGCCATGACCGGGATCGAGACTGCGGACTTGATGCGCGCCGTGGCGTCGCGCCAGGCCGCGCGCGGCACCATGTAGCCTATGGTGGGCACGCGCGCTTCGTGCCAGCCTATGCCGGTGTCGAGCACGTCCACGCCGGCGGCCTCGAGCGCGCGCGCCAGTTGCAGGGTTTCCTCGGCGTTGAGGCCGCCTTCGACCAGATCCAGGGCCGACATGCGAAACAGGATCAGACAGTCGGCGCCGGCGCGCGCGCGCGTCGCGCGCACGATTTCGAGCGGAAAGCGCAGGCGATTCTCCAGCGCGCCGCCGTATTGGTCGCCGCGGTTGTTGGTGCGCAGCGCGGTGAACTGGCTGATCAGATAGCCTTCGGAACCCATGATCTCGACGCCGTCGTAGCCGGCCTCGCGCGCGAGCGCGGCGCAGGCGGCGAAACTCGTCACCGTCTGCTCGACTTCGGCGGTGGTCAGCGCGCGCGGCTTCCTGCGGTTGATCGGCGAGGGGATGTCGGAGGCGCCGACCAGTCCGTCGTGCTTGGCATAGCGCCCCGCGTGCAGGATTTGCAGGCAGATCAGGCTGCCTGCGGCGTGCACCGCGTCGGTGACCATGCGGTGTTCTGCGAGTTTGTCCGGATGATCGAGTGCGCCGGCATCGGCTTCGAGCAATCCGGCCACATCGGGCGAGTAACCACCGGTGATGATCAGCGCCACGCCGCCCCTGGCACGTTCGGCGTAGAAGGCGGCGGCGCGCGCGCTGCCCTCGGGCACCGCCTCCAGACGGGTGTGCATGGAGCCCATGACGATGCGATTCTTGAGCATGAGCCGGCCGGCTTGCAGCGGCTGAAACAGGCGGGTATAGGAAGGCATGGCTGGATTGTCCGGCTGGAATTAAGCCGCGCCATTATGCGCGAGAGTGCGCCGGCTCACAAATCACCCTGATCGGCGCAAGGGTATCGCGCCATTAACGGTTGCGCCGGGCACTGCCTTGGCGGAGAATCGCACGCTCCAAATAAAAAGGGGCATGCAGTGATGAGCGCCGCGACCGCCGAACTCAAGAACGACGCCGAAGTCATAGGCCTGGTCGGGTTTGCGCATCTGTTCTCGCATTTCCTGCAGTTGATTCTGGCGCCGCTGTTTCCGCTGCTCAAGGACGAATTCGGCGTCGGCTATGCCGCGCTCGGACTGATGGTCTCGGTCATGTATACCGTCTCCGGCATTTCGCAGACCATGGCCGGCTTCATCGTCGACCGCTACGGCGCGCGCCGCGTGCTGTTGTTCGGCATGGCAACGTTCTCGCTGGCGCTGCTGCTCACCGGTCTGGCGACCTCCTACTGGATGCTGCTGGCGGTGGCGGTGCTCGCAGGCATGGGCAACAGCGTGTTTCACCCGGCCGATTTCGCCATCCTGAATGCCAAGGTGAATCCGAAGCGCCTCGGCTATGCGTTCAGCACGCACGGCATAGGCGGCAATTTCGGCTGGCTCGCGGCGCCCGTATTCAGCATCGGCATTTCCACGGCCTACGGTTGGCGCGCGGCCACCATCGCAGCGGGCGTTCTCGGGCTGCTGATTAGCGCCGTCCTTGCCAGCCGCCCGGTGCTGGCCGACGCGCAGGCTAATGCCGGCGCGCGGCGGAGCCAGGCCCGGAGCGTGCGCGCAACGAGCCTCAAGGCGGACGTGCGAGCGCTCCTGTCCGTGCCGGTACTGAAGTGTTTTGCATTTTTTACGTTCTACGCGATGGCGCTGATCGGCCTGCAAACCTTTTCGGTCGCGGTGACCACCACTTTGTACGGCGCGCCGCTGGTCACCGCGAGCGCGGCGCTGACGGGTTTTCTGTTCGGCGGCATCATTGGCATAATCGCGGGCGGTTTCGCCGCGGCGCACAGCAGCCGCCACAATCTGGTGGCGGCTTTGGGCATGCTGACCGGCGCCGCGCTCACGTTGGTCCTCGCGAGCGGTGCGCTGCCCCTGTGGCTGCTGACTGGCACCATGACTCTGATCGGGTTCTTCACCTTCTCCACCCAGCCCTCGCGCGACATCCTGGTGCGCGGGGCAACGCCGCCCGGAGCGACCGGCAAGGTATACGGCTTCGTGTACTCGGGCCTCGATCTCGGTGGATCGCTGTCGCCGCTGTTGTTCGGCTGGATGCTCGATCGGCACATGCCGCAGGGGGTGTTCGGGGCGGCCGCACTGTTCATGCTGCTGGCGGTCGCAACCGTGATCACGTTGCGTGCGCGTGGGGCTGCGATCGCCGCACCGGGGACGAGTGCGGTGCCGGAGAAGGCACCGACGTAGTGCTGTGCCAAGCTGCCGCGCCGGCATGAGCGACGAATCCCTGCGCATCGACAAATGGCTCTGGGCCGCGCGCTTTTTCAAGACGCGCAGCCTGGCGGCCAAGGCCGTGGACGGCGGCAGGGTGCGCCTGAACGGCGAGGGCGCAAAACCTTCGCGCGGGCTCAAAGTCGGGGACGAGCTGGCGATACGCGTGGGAGAGCTGGAGTGGGTGGTCGAAGTCAAAGCGCTGTCGCGCAGCCGCGGCCCCGCGGTGCAGGCGGCGCTGCTCTACGCCGAGCGCGAGGACAGCCGCGCGCGCCGTCAGGCAGCGATTGCGCAGCGCAAGACCCAGCCGCATCCGGCCGCGGGCGTGAAAGGACGGCCGACGAAGAAGGACCGCAGGCTGATCCACCGCTTCACCGAAGGTTGAATTGGACGCGCTGAAGACGATTTGATCTGATCGCCGCCGGATTTGGATGCATCGAATGGCGGCGATGAGGATTGAAGCGGAAGCTGGGGCAGGGTTTCATCGGCGTCCCGGTTCGGCCAGGACCGGGCCGTCGCGCCCAAGCTCTAGGACAACGCAGGGTCATTTGTCTGTACTATCATTGCCGATGCGGACAGCGCTTGCCAAGCACTTTGTCAATGAATCAGGCAGGTACTAGGCGTCAGCAGGTTCTGTGAATATCCAATCGTGGACCGGGTGGTCCGCCAAATAACTGTTAGATTTCACAGGGAGATGTCCATGGAACAGGTGGCGTTTCAAGACGAGAGTTATTCTCGTGGCAATTGCTGCTGGGTGTGCGGAAACGACAATCCGCGCGGCTTGTACATCAAGAGCTATTGGGACGGTGAGGAGTCTGTCTGCACCTGGAAGGCGGAAAAACACCACACAGCCGGTTGGCCGCATGTCGTGAACGGCGGAATCATCTCAGGGCTAATCGACTGTCATTGCGTGCTTACTGCATTTGCCGCCTATTACAAAGAGAAGCCACCCGAGGAACGGGAGAAGCCGTCGCATTGGTTTGCGACGGCCTCCTTGAAGGTTGAATTCTTGAAGCCGACGTCTTTGGATAAACCAGTCCACCTGCGTGCGCGGATCAAGGACATGCAAGAGCGGAAAGTGCTCCTAAGCTGTTCTCTTTTTTCAGACGGGGAGGAATGCGCCCGTGGCGAGGTCCTGGCAGTGCGCGTGCCTGCTGGTAAGGGTCCGGCGCAACGAAGCTAGGCGCTCATGGAACTCGACAAAGCGGTGTGAACATGCTGACGGGTTTCCGGATGGTCGGCTGGTAGTCTCCTCCGCGGAGCGAAACAGCGGGCCGATTCTGAAGGTCCTCGAACGCGTCCTACCGGAAACCGGCCTAGTGCTAGAGGTCGCAAGCGGTACGGGGCAGCATGTGGTTCATTTCGCTCAAGCGTTGAAGCCGCTGGTCTGGCAACCCACCGATATGGACCCGGGGTGTCGTCGATCTATCTCCGCCTGGCTTGTGACCGCAAACCTTGCCAATGTACGCCAACCCCTTGATCTCGACGTGCGCGCGTTTCCTTGGCCCGCGCCCACATTTGATGCGATCGTCTGCATAAATCTCATCCACATAGCCCCTTGGTCGGTAGCGACGGCTCTCTTCGCCGGTGCAGGGCTCGCCCTTCTTCTCGAGCGTGCCGGGCTCTGCGCTCTGCGCTTGCTCGATGATCTCGCGCACGGCCTTCTCGGCCTCTTCGGCGAGCACCATGAAGG
>JBQMQE010000290.1:0-5665 GCA_052172655.1 Burkholderiales bacterium | reverse complement strand
TTGGGTATGCCCATTTCCACCAGATAGCGCTTGATGAAATAGGCTGCGACGAAATACGCGATCATCGAAACGACGATGCTGGTCATGCTGAGGCTGCCCAGGTTGAGGCTGCCCGCGTCGAGGCCGTTCATATTGGTATTGTTCATGCCCGAAGCATACCCAAAAGCGCGGGGCACCGGGGCACGGCCGGCGGGGGCAGGTCGCAACGCGCGCCGGCCGGTGCGCGCAACCAGCCGCGCTCAGAGCCTGTTGAAATATGCGGGGATGCCCCCCGCCGGGACTTTCCCGTCTAGCGGGATCGCGACCTTCGGGGCGCATCCGCTCACACTCCCCTATATCAGCCCGTCGCAAAATTCATTTTGCAACGGGTTTTAGTGGTTGAGAATCTGGCTGAGGAAGAGCTTGGTGCGGTTGTGCCGGGGGTTGGTGAAGAACGCCCCCGGCTCGTTTTCCTCGATGATTTCGCCGCTGTCCATGAAGATTACACGGTTGGCCACCGTCTTCGCAAAGCCCATCTCATGCGTCACGCATAGCATCGTCATCCCCGACTCGGCCAGGCCCACCATGACATCGAGCACCTCCTTGATCATCTCCGGATCGAGCGCCGAGGTCGGCTCGTCGAAGAGCATCACCTTGGGACGCATGCACAGGCTGCGGGCGATCGCCACGCGCTGCTGCTGGCCGCCCGAGAGCTGGCCGGGGTATTTCTTCGCCTGCTCGGGAATGCGCACGCGCTCGAGGTACTGCATCGCGGCCTGCTCGGCTTCCCTGCGCGGCGTCTTTCGCACCCACATCGGCGCGAGTACGCAGTTCTCCAACGCGGTGAGATGGGGAAACAGGTTGAAGTGCTGAAACACCATGCCGACTTCACTTCTGACCTTCTCGATGTTCTTCAGGTCGCTGGTGAGTTCCACCCCGTCGACCACGATCCTGCCGCGCTGGTGCTCCTCCAGGCGATTGATGCAGCGGATCAGCGTCGATTTTCCCGAACCCGAGGGCCCGCAAATGACGATACGCTCGCCCGAGCCGACGTTCAGATTGATGTCCTTGAGCACGTGGAACTTGTCGTACCACTTGTGCACGCCCTGGAGCTCGATCATTGGCCGCTCGGTGCTCGGCGATACATTTGCTTGCGCAACAGTCATGTCGTTCTCCCTTTACTCCTCAGCGCCGGTGACCCGTGTGCAACTTCACTTCGAGCCACTGGCTGTAGCGCGACATTCCGAAACAGAAGACCCAGTAGACGCAGCCCGCGAACACGTAGCCTTCGACCGAAAAACCGAGCCAGTTGGTGTCGGAGTTGGCGGCCTGGATGCTGCCCAGCAGATCGAACAGCCCGATGATCAGCACCAGGCTTGTGTCCTTGAACAGCGCTATGAACGTGTTCACGATGCCCGGGATCACGAGCTTGAGCGCCTGGGGCAGCACGACAAGGAAGGTCGATTTCCAGTATCCCAGGCCCAGCGCGTCGGCGGCTTCGTACTGGCCCTTCGCAATCCCCTGCAGTCCGCCGCGCACCACCTCCGCCATGTATGCGGCCTCGAACAGCACTACGCCGATCAGGGCGCGCAGCAGCTTGTCGAAATTCATGCCCTCTGGCAGGAAGAAGGGCAGCATCACCGAGGACATGAACAGCACCGTGATCAGCGGAACGCCGCGCCACAGCTCGATGAAAGCCACGCACAGCGCCTTCAGGACTGGCATGTTCTCGGCGCGGCGACCGAGCGCGAGGAGGATTCCGAGCGGGAGTGCGGCCACCATACCGACGACGGCGATCACCAGGGTAAGGAAGAGGCCGCCCCATTTGCTGGTTTCCACGTGGGCCAGGCCGAAGCTTCCCCCGACCAGGAGGTGGAATGCGATGACCGGATATGCGAGGAGGATCACCGCTGCGAGCCAGCGCTTCAGGGCGAATCGCTTGATGAACAGCGGCACCACCAAGGCGACCAGGAGCGCGACCGTGAGATTCACGCGCCATTGCTCGGCGACAGGGTAGAAGCCGTAGACAAACTGGTTCAGGCGCACGCCGATGAAAACCCAGCACGCACCGGCTTTGGAGCAGTCCGCGCTGCGCGTGCCGCTCCAGTCGGCCTTCAGCAGAGCCCAGTCGACGACGGGCGGAAGAGTGACATAGAGGAGGTAGAGCGCGAGCAGCGTGAGCGCTGCGTTCAATGGCGTGTCGAACAGGTTCTTGCGCAGCCACCCGACTATCCCGGTGGAGATCACGGGAGGGAGCAGGTCGGCCTGTTTCTCGAAGGTGGCCATGGCCTCTAGCGCTCCACCAGCGCCGTCCGGGCGTTGTACCAGTTCATGAATACCGAGATCACCAGGCTGATCGTGAGATAGACCGCCATGGTCATGGCCATCACCTCCACCGCCTGCCCGGTCTGGTTGAGCGTCGTGCCGGCGAACAGCGACACAAGGTCGGGGTAACCGATGGCCGTGGCGAGCGAGGAGTTCTTGGTGAGGTTCAGGTACTGACTCGTGAGCGGCGGAATCGTTACCCGCATCGCCTGCGGAATGATCACCAGCCTAAGCGTCCAGCTGCGCCTGAGCCCGAGCGCGCTTGCCGCCTCCGTCTGCCCGTGGGACACCGCGAGGATGCCGGCGCGCACGGTCTCGGCGATGAACGCCGCCGTGTAGATGGAAAGCGCCGCCAGCAACGCGCCCAATTCCGGATTCACCGACAGTCCGCCGGTGAAATTGAATCCCTCGAGCGCAGGCACGGTCCACGCGAGCGGCCGCCCGGTGATCATGAATACACCGAGAGGGACGAGTACGAGCAGCGCGAGCGAAACCATGAACGCCGGGAACAATTCGCCCGTCCGATCCTGGCGGCGGCGCGACCAGCGCACGAGAAAGAAGGAGGCGACTGCGGCTGCAAGGAACGCGAAGACGGTCCAGCCGAATCCGCTCTCGGCCACCGGCCGCGGCAGGTACAGCCCCCGCTGGGTGAGGAAGACCGCATCCCCCAGGCTCAAGGCCTCGCTCGGCGGCGGCAGGTTCAGGAACACGGCGAAATACCAGAACAGGATCTGCAGCAGCAGCGGGATATTGCGGAAGATCTCAATATAGGCCGCTGCCAGCTTCGAGATGAGCCAGTTGCGGGAAAGCCGCGCGATGCCGATGACGAACCCGAGGATCGTGGCGAGCACGATGCCGAGGCCGGAAACCAGCAAGGTGTTGAGCAGGCCCACGACGAAGGTGCGCCCGTAGGACGAGGACTCGTCGTAGGCAACCAGCGACTGGTTAATGGCGAAGCCGGCGCGATTGGCGAGGAACCCAAAGCCGGTCGAGATGCCGCGGACATCGAGGTTGTGCATGAGGTTGCGCACAAGGTAGGCGCCGACGGCGATAACCCCAAGGGTCACCAGTACCTGGAACACGATTGCCCGGATCCGGGGGTCGTTCCAGAACGGCGGCCTCGATGGCGCAACCGCAGGATCCGTCATCTGCGTCATAGATCTGGCGCGTTCAGGTCTCGGAGCGAAGCGGCAAGGCGCGCGCCGCGCCGTAAAGCGGCGCGCGCCAGTTTGCGATCAAGCCGGGCGCAATCCTAGCGGATCGGCGGTGCGTACTGCATCCCGCCCTTGTTCCACAGCGCGTTCAGCCCGCGGGCGATCTTGAGGGGGCTGCCCGCGCCCACGTTGCGATCGAAGATCTCGGCGTAGTTGCCGACCTCCTTGACGATCTTATACGCCCAGTCGTCCGGGACGCCGAGCCCGTGCTTGATGACGTCAACGCCAAGAAGGCGCTTCACTTCCGGGTTGTTGCTGCTCTTCATCTGATCGACGTTCTTCGAGTTCACACCCAGCTCCTCGGCGTCGAGCATCGCGAACAGGCTCCAGCGCACGATGTTGAACCACTCCGCGTCGCCTTGCCGAACCGACGGGCCCAGGGGCTCCTTGGAGATCACTTCCGGCAGCACGACGGCGCTGTCGGGCTGGGCGAGCTTGATGCGAAGCGCGTAGAGCTGAGACTGGTCGCTGGTGAGCACGTCGCAGCGCCCGGCCTCGAAGGACTTCACGGTCTCGTCTGCCGTGTCGTAGACCACCGGTTTGAACTTCATCTTGTGCACGCCGAAGTAGTCCGCCAGGTTCAATTCGGTCGTGGTGCCGGACTGCACGCACACCGTGGCCCCGCTCAGCTTGAGCGCGCTTTTCACTTTGAGCTTGTTCTTGATCAGGAAGCCCTGGCCGTCGTAGTAGGTTACACCGGTAAAGCTGATTCCCAGCCCGCCGTCGCGCGTCACGGTCCAGGTGGTATTGCGCGACAGGATATCGATCTCGCCGGACTGAAGCGCGGTGAAGCGCTCCTTGGCGGTGAGGGGCGTAAATTTCACCTTGCTGGCATCACCGAAAACGGCTGCGGCGACTGCGCGGCAGACGTCGACGTCGATGCCCTTCCAGACCCCTTTCTCGTCGGGCGCGGAAAATCCCGCGAGGCCGCTATTCACGCCGCACTGCACGAAGCCCTTCTTCTTTACCGCGTCGAAGGTTGCTCCGGCATGGGCTGTGCCCGCCGCGATCACCAGGGCCACCGTTGAAACTACAGTCATCATCGTGCGCATTTTCATAATGATCTCCTCGTTGGTTCTGGTTCGTTGGGAATAACATTCCGCTCCTTGTGGCCTCATGCTAACACGCCGGTGAAAGGACAAAGCGCGTGGCCCCTGCATATCCGGCTAATCTTCTTTTGGACGTCCGTCCCGCGTGCCGCGGGAGCAATTGTGCCTCCAAAATCTGCCCTCAGCAATTCCGAAGATAAGGTCAAGTTAACGCCTGCCGGCGTGGCGCTCTTCTAATGCGGCGAGAATAGATGGTTCGATTCCAACCCCGGCGATGTTAGGCTGTAATCCGCCATGGATCAAATTCCCGGGGTTCGCATGATTTCATTAAAAGACGTAAGCAAATGGTACGGCAGCTTCCAGGTGCTCAAGGATTGCTCCACGCATATCGACAAGGGTGAAGTGGTAGTGGTCTGCGGCCCATCCGGGTCAGGCAAATCGACCCTGATCAAGACAGTCAATGCGCTAGAGCCGTTCCAGAAAGGTGAGATCATCGTCGACGGCATCTCGGTGGGCGATCCGAAGACCGACCTGCCCAAGCTGCGCGCCAAGATCGGCATGGTGTTCCAGAATTTCGAGCTGTTCCCGCACATGAAGATCATCGAGAACCTGACCATCGGCCAGACCAGGGTCCTCGGCCGCAACCCGGACGAAGCGGTGGCGCGAGGGCTGAAAATGCTCGACCGCGTCGGCCTGCTATCGCAAAAAGACAAATTCCCGGGGCAGCTCTCCGGCGGCCAGCAGCAGCGCGTCGCCATCGCGCGCGCACTTTCCATGGATCCGATCGCCATGCTGTTCGACGAGCCGACCTCGGCGCTGGATCCGGAGATGATCAACGAAGTGCTGGACGTGATGGTCGCGCTCGCCGAGGAAGGCATGACCATGATGTGCGTCACCCACGAGATGGGCTTTGCGCGCAAGGTGGCGCACCGCGTCATTTTCATGGACGAGGGCAGCATCGTAGAAGACGCCACCAAGGACGATTTCTTCGGCAAGACCCGCTCGGAACGGGCGCAGCAGTTCCTGTCGAAGATTCTGCATCACTAGATGGCAAAACCTGCACGGACGAAAAACCGTCCGCGCGGATCTCCGCTTGCG
>JBQMQE010000289.1:0-5677 GCA_052172655.1 Burkholderiales bacterium | reverse complement strand
GTCGATCCGGAAGTTTCACTCTCGTACCAGCCGCCATGGGCCTGCGGTATGTCCGTGCACAGCAAGGCGCGGCCCTGCGTCTGGATATCCGACCTCAGCAGCAGGGGCAGAGATCGAAACAGTTCCGGCGTCAGCTTGCGCTGCGGGTCGAATCCGGCTGCGTCCAGCCGTTCGCGCCAGAACGGCAGCGTATCGCGCGCGTGCCGCATGAGCAGCTGCAGCTGGCTCATTTGCAGATTTTCGAGCTCGGCGCTCGGCAGCCACTGGGTCCGGTCCAACTGAAACTGCATCGCCAGAGCCATCGCGCCGGCACTGTCCGGCAGGGCGGGCCAGCTCATACCCGGCAACGCCGACCGCAGGAATTCGAGATGATCGTTCATGGATTGTGCAGTTCGTCTTATCTTATCATTTCGGCCTTGGCGAAATCGTGGATGGCGGGCCAGCATTGTCGCCGCGATGGCACGGCCGCAACCCGCTTCCGCTATAATCGCGCTTTATCGGCGCAAGCTTTCATGGCTGAAATCCTCAAGCTGCGCGGCGGCCCCGCGCTGTCCGCCTTCCGACTGGAAAAACTGCATGCGCGCCTGGCCGGGATTGCGCCGGGCGCGCGCATCGCCGGCGCCGAATTCTGGCATTTCGTCGAAACCGCGCACGCGCTGGCCGCGAACGAGCGCGCGGTGCTGGAGCAACTGCTCGTCTATGGCGAGCCGGTGCGGCCGGCGCCGTCGCCGGGCGAGCTGATCCTGGTGGTGCCGCGCATCGGCACCATCTCGCCCTGGTCATCCAAGGCCACCGACATCGCGCGCCAGTGCGGGCTGCCGGCGGTGCGGCGCCTGGAGCGCGGCATCGCATATTACACCGAGGGCGCACCCGGCCACAGGTGGGAGATCGCGGCGGTGCTGCACGATCGCATGACCGAGTCCGTGCTCGATACCCTGGACGGAACGGCGCAGTTGTTCCGCCATGTCGCGCCGCGGCCGCTGGTCGCAATCGACCTGCTCGCGCACGGCCGCGCGGCGCTGGTGGAAGCCAACCGGACCATGGGCCTCGCGCTGTCTGCCGACGAGATGGACTATCTGTTCGAAAATTTCCGCGCGCTTGGCCGCAATCCCACCGACGCCGAACTCACCATGTTCGCGCAGGCCAATTCCGAGCACTGCCGCCACAAGATCTTCAACGCGTCCTGGGTGATCGACGGCGTCGCCGAGGCGCAGACGCTGTTCGGCATGATCCGCGAAACGGAGAAAGCCAATCCGCAGGGCACGGTGCTCGCGTATTCGGACAACTCCGCCATCATGGAAGGGCGCGAGATCGAGCGCTTTTACCCGGATGCCGCAGGGGGCTACGCCTATCACCGCGAAATGACGCACACCCTGATGAAAGTGGAGACGCACAACCATCCGACCGCAATTTCGCCGTTTCCGGGCGCGGCCACAGGCTCGGGCGGCGAAATCCGCGACGAAGGCGCGACCGGGCGCGGCGCCAGGCCCAAGGCCGGACTGGCCGGCTTCTCGGTGTCGAACCTGCGCATCCCGGGCGCGCCGCAGCCGTGGGAAGCGGATCACGGCAAACCGGGCCGCATCGCCTCGGCCCTGGACATCATGCTCGAAGGACCGATAGGCGCGGCGGCGTTCAACAACGAATTCGGCCGCCCCAATCTCGCCGGCTATTTTCGCTGCTTCGAGATCGAGGCCGGGGGCGAGCTGCGCGGCTATCACAAGCCGATCATGATCGCGGGCGGTGTCGGCAATATCGCCGCGCGCGATGCGTTCAAACTGGCGCTGCCTGTGGGTTCGCTCCTGATCCAGCTCGGCGGCCCGGGCATGCTGATCGGCATGGGCGGCGGCGCCGCATCGAGCATGGCCACCGGCGCAAATACCGAGGACCTGGATTTCGATTCGGTGCAGCGCGGCAACCCCGAGATTCAGCGGCGCGCGCAGGAAGTCATCGACCGCTGCTGGCAGCTCGCCGACGCGAATCCGATCCTGTCGATACACGACGTGGGCGCGGGCGGGCTGTCGAATGCGCTGCCCGAGCTTGCGCACGGCGCAGGCCGCGGCGCAAGCTTTAAGCTGCGCGCGGTACCGAGCGAAGAGCCGGGCATGTCGCCGCGCGAAATCTGGTGCAACGAGGCGCAGGAGCGCTATGTGCTCGCGATAGCGCCGGCGCAGCTCAATGCGTTCCGCGCCATCTGCGCGCGCGAGCGCTGCCCGTTCGCGGTGCTGGGGGTGGCGACCGCGGAGCAGCAGCTCACGCTCGCCGACGAGCGCTTCGACAACAAGCCGGTGGACATGGACCTGGGCGTGCTGCTGGGCAAGCCGCCGCGCATGCTGCGCGAAGTCGCGCGGCGCAAGCGCGATTTGCTGCCGTTCTCTGCGGCGGGCATCGAACTCGCCGAAGCCTGCCTGCGCGTGCTGCGCCATCCGACGGTTGCGGACAAGACTTTTCTGATCAGCATAGGCGATCGTACTGTCGGCGGGCTATGCGCGCGCGACCCCTACGTCGGGCCGTGGCAGGTGCCGGTGGCCGACTGTGCCGTAACCCTCCTTGGGTACGGCGAATACGCCGGCGAAGCGTTCTGCATGGGCGAGCGAGCGCCGCTCGCCGTGATCGATGCGCCGGCGTCGGGGCGCATGGCCGTGGGTGAGGCGCTGACCAACCTTGCCGCGGCGCCGGTGGAATTGTCGCGCGTCAAGCTCTCGGCCAACTGGATGGCGGCCGCCGGCCACGCGGGCGAGGATGCGGCGCTGTTCGATACCGTGCGCGCGGTCGCCTTGGAATTGTGCCCGGCGCTGGGCATAGGCATACCGGTGGGCAAGGATTCGCTGTCGATGAAAACCACCTGGGAAGAAGCGGGGCAGAAAAAGGAAGTGATCGCGCCGCTGTCGCTCATCGTGTCGGCGTTTGCGCCCTGCATGGACGCGCGCCGCGTGCTCACGCCGCAACTGCGCCTGGATGCGGGCGCGAGCGTGCTGATTCTCGTCGATCTTGGCTGCGGCAGGAATCGGCTCGGCGGCTCCATTCTGGCGCAGGTGTACGGACAGATGGGAAACGCCGTGCCGGACGTGGATGACGCGCAGGCGCTGAAGCGCTATTTCAACGTGGTGCAGGCGCTCAATCGCGACGGGCGGCTTCTCGCCTATCACGACCGCTCCGACGGCGGCCTGTTTGCGACCGCGTGCGAAATGGCCTTTGCCGCGCATTGCGGCGTGACGCTGGATCTCGATGCACTTTGCGCCGGCGTGGACGGCGGCCCGGAGGCTGTGCTCGCCACGCTGTTCGCCGAGGAACTCGGCGCGCTGCTGCAGGTGCGCGCAGGGGACCGCGACGCGGTGCTCACGCACCTGCGCGCGGCCGACCTGCAGGCGCAGGCTGTCGGCGGCCCCACCGACAGCGACGAAATCCGCCTGGTGCGCGGCGCATCGCCGCTGTTCGCGCAACAGCGCATCGAGCTGCAACGCGCCTGGTCCGAAACCACCTGGCGCATGCAGGCGCTGCGCGACAATCCCGAGTGCGCGCGCGAGGAGTACGACCGCATCCTCGATGCGGGCGATCCCGGCTTGCACGCCAAGCTCGGCTTCGATCCGGCCGAGGACGTGGCCGCGCCTTATGTCGGCAAGGGCGCAAGACCGAAGATCGCCATCCTGCGCGAACAGGGCGTGAACGGGCAGGTGGAAATGGCGGCGGCGTTCGACCGCGCCGGCTTCCACGCGACCGACGTGCACATGAGCGACATTATTTCAGGGCGCGTTACGCTCTCGGGCTACCAGGGCTTGGCCGCCTGCGGCGGCTTCTCCTACGGCGACGTGCTCGGCGCTGGCGAGGGCTGGGCCAAGTCCATCCTGCTCAATCTACGCGCGCGCGACGAGTTCGAGTCCTTCTTCGGCCGCCGCGACGTGTTCGCGCTGGGCGTGTGCAACGGCTGCCAGATGATGAGCAATCTGCGCGAAATCGTTCCCGGCAGCGCGCACTGGCCGAAGTTCCTCAAGAACAAATCGGAACAGTTCGAGGCGCGCTTCGTCATGGTCGAGGTGGCCGAGAGCCCGTCGCTGTTTTTCGCCGGCATGGCAGGCAGCCGCCTCGCGGTGGCCACCGCCCACGGCGAGGGCAGGGCGGTGTTCGCCGACGCTGCCGCCGAAGCGCAGGCGTTGGTGGCACTGCGCTTCGTCGACAATCGCGGCGCGCCGACCGAAACCTATCCGGCCAATCCCAACGGCTCGCCTGCCGGCATCACCGGCCTCACCACGGCCGACGGCCGTTTCACCATTCTCATGCCGCATCCGGAGCGCGTATTCCGCAGCGTGCAGCAGTCCTGGCACCCGCAGGGCTGGGGCGAGGACAGCCCGTGGATGCGCATGTTCCGCAACGCGCGCGCCTGGGTGGGATGAGAGAAAGGCGGACTCAGCGCAGCGCGTGATTCGCGAACAGCGCTGCGCCGAGCAACAGCACCGCGCCGCCCTGATGCGCGGCCGCGAGCGAAACCGGCACCAGCAAGAGCAGGGTGGCAATACCCAACGCGATCTGCAGCGCGAGCATGCCGAGGAGCAGGCTGATCGCGAGGTTTGCGCGCGGGGTCAGCGCCTCGCGCCGTGCTTTCCACCACAACCAGGGTACGAGCAAGGCGAGCAGCCAGGCGCCCAGCCGATGGTCGAACTGCACCGTGGCCATATTGTTGAAGAAATTGAGGTACCACGGATCGAGCATGAAGATCTCGGGCGGCACCACATGCCCGTTCATGAGCGGGAAAGTATTGTAGGCAAAGCCGGCGCGGATGCCGGCGACGAAGCCGCCGGTCACGAGCATATACGCGACTGTCGCGGTGATGATCCAGGAAAGTCTGCGCAAGCGCGGCCGGCGCGCGCTCGCCGCGCCGGGGTAAAGCAGCCCGAGCGCCGTCCACAGCATCGCGGCGTAGATTGCAAGGGCGATGATCAAATGCGCCGTCAGCCGGTACTGCGACACGCGTGGGTCGTCCACCAGGCCCGATTTCACCATGTACCAGCCCATCGCGCCCTGCAGGCCGCCGAGCATGAAAATGCCGGCGAGTTTCAGCGTCAGCGGCCGGTCGATGTGTCCGCGCCGCCAGAACCAGAGCAGCGGCAGCAGGAACACCACGCCTATCATGCGGCCGAGCAGGCGATGGAAGTATTCCCACCAGAAAATGCCCCTGAACTCATCCAGGCTCATCGCGTGGTTGACCTTCCGGTATTCCGGCGTGAGCTGATACTTGCCGAAAGTCTCCAGCCACTGTGCCTCGTTCAGCGGCGGCAGGGTGCCGACGATAGGCTGCCACTCGACGATAGACAGTCCGGAGTGGGTCAACCGGGTCACCCCGCCCACCACGACCATCGCGAACACCAGCGCGCAGCAAACCAGCAGCCAGGCTGCTACCGGCAGCCGAGTTCTTCCCCCGGGCTGACCGCCGGTAGTTATGGGCGCTGCGTTTGCGGGTATGGTATTCATCAGATGGGTTCAGGAAGGATAGGGTGGAAGCGCGTTCCCGCATAAGCGTAATCGAAACTGCCTTCCGTATCCAGCGCCATGGCCGAAATGTGCCGGCGCCGCGGCCTGTTCCGCAGTAGCGGGGCGAAGCTGGGTTCTGTTATAATTCACGCCTCGCGCCTGTAGCTCAGTTGGATAGAGTACTTGGCTACGAACCAAGGGGTCGTGGGTTCGA
>JBQMQE010000288.1:0-5680 GCA_052172655.1 Burkholderiales bacterium | reverse complement strand
GGAATCGGTTCCGGACGTCTGGATGCCGCCGCTCATCGGCCGCGCCCTGGTCGAGCTCGAGACACGCGCGCGCTTTCGCGAGCTGGTTGGGGAAATCCTCAGACGAAAAGCCTTGTCGGAGACGAAGCGCGGAGGTCGCGGGTAGGGCGGAGGCGCCGCTACAAGACCGCGCGGGCAATTGACGAAGGCACTCATGTTGGCTAATATGCCAACATGAGTGAGGCGACTCTGGTCTATAGACACCGGCAGGACTTCGACGATGGCGCGATCCTGGAAGTGATTGTCTGGAGGCTGGCTGGACCGATGGCGGGTAGCGCACATCCATACAAGTACCGTTTGTTCTACGGCTACGCGGGGGAGCGAGTGATCTGTTCACCGGCATTACCGGAAACGGGAATCGGCATACACCTTCGTCAGCCCGGAGCGCCTGATCGACGATTTTTTGGCAGATGTGGCTTTGGAGAGGAGTGGATCATGAGAACCGCAACCATCGTCATCCGCAAGCCGCAGGCATCCCTTGCCAGCCTGCGGGCAGGTTTGCTGCATGCTTGGAAGACAGGAGCGTATCAGGGCGAACATTTCGAATTCGAGTCGCCTGCGGCGCTGTTTCGGATCATCACGCCGAAACGATGGGAACTGATCGAGGTGCTGCAGACCAGTGGCCCGCTTGGGGTTCGCGCCTTGGCGAGAGAGCTAGGCCGGGACGTGAAGCGGGTCCATGAGGATGCGCACAAACTCGTCGAAATCGGACTGGTGGAAAAGGACGCAACCGGCAAGCTATCTGTGCCCTTCTCGGAAATTCGAGCGGATTTTGTGCTGCGATCGACAGCGTAATCCACAGTCTGAAGGGCCGCCCCCGGGGCCAGTCGTTGGTCGATCCTGGCGCTGGTCGGGGCGCCCTCCTGCGGCGCGTTTCGATAGGGCATAATCCCGCTCTCGCCATCCACCCCGCCCGCCGATGCCTAGCCCCTATCTGAGCGCTCGCCTGCGCAGTTTCGGCCACGCGTTTCGCGGCCTCAAGCTGTTGCTGCAGACCCAGCCCAACGCCAGGATTCATGCTGTGGCCACTGTCCTGGTCGTTGCGGCGGGCGCGCTGTTGCGGATCGCGCCTGCCGAATGGGCGCTGATCGTGTTGGCAATAGCGTGCGTATGGGTCGCGGAAGCGCTGAACACTTCGATCGAGTTTCTGGTCGATTTGGTATCTCCCGATCCCCACCCGCTGGCCGGCAAGGCCAAGGATGTGGCGGCCGGCGCCGTTCTGGTTGCGGCAATCGGGTCGGCGATCATTGGCGGGTTCGTGTTTGGCCCGCATATCTTGCGAATGTTGTAGCGATAAGTCCTTACGCGACAAAGGGTTAATCGGAATTATGCGAGTTTGTGCCAGACGCCGGCTGGTAGCGTTGCCGGCCGTGGTTTTCGTCTTGACAGCCTGATTGGTGCAGTGCAAAATGCCCCCGCTTTAGCTAGTCGTTCGCACGGCTTACCTAGGCCGGGCTGGCTATTTTGGTGCACCGCTTTCGGAGAGCCGCACGCCCGTGCAAAAGCCTGATTCTGAAGACCGGTCCGGCGCCTACGCGCAAGCGGGCGAGGCGCTGCTGCAGAATTTCTTAAGTCTGTTCCCGGCCGGCTCCGAGGCCGGCCAGGTTTGGCAGTCGCTGATCAAAGCGCATGGCGCCGATCCTGCCCGTCTGGCGGCCCTGCAAACCGGCTATTTCCAGCAGCAAATGGCCCTGTGGGGGGAGATGCTCGCGCGCGAGTCGGGCCAGGCCGAAAGCCCCGCTACCGCGGCCGACAAGGAAAACCAGGGCGGCAGCCGCGATAAGCGCTTCGCCGGGCGCGAGTGGCGCAACAGCCGCTACCACGACTATCTGCGCCAGGCCTACCTGCTCAATTCGCGGTATCTCAGCGAGCTTGTTGAAACGGCGGAGCTGGACGAGCCGGCGAAGCAGCGGCTGCGCTTTTACACGCGCCAACTGATCGATGCCCTGAGCCCGGCCAACTTCGCCGCAACCAATCCCGAGGCGCTGCAACTCGCGCTGGACACCAAGGGCGAGAGCCTGCATGTAGGCATCCGGCACCTGATCGAGGACGTGGAGCAGGGGCGGGTGTCCATGACCGACGAATCCGCCTTCGACGTCGGCAGGAACCTCGCTGTCACTCCCGGCGAGGTGGTGTTCGAGAATGAGCTGATCCAACTGCTCCAGTACAAGCCGGCGACGGCGACGGTGCGCAAGCGGCCGCTCCTGATGGTGCCGCCCTGCATCAACAAGTTCTACATCCTCGACCTGCAGCCGGAAAATTCCTTCGTGCGCTATGCGGTGGAGCAGGGCAACACGGTGTTCATGCTGTCCTGGCGCAATATTACCGAGGAGCGGCTGGGCGGACTCACCTGGGACGATTACATTGCCGACGGCGTGTTGAAGGCGATCGAAGTGGTGCGCGCGATCTCGAGGTCCGGCGAGATTAATGCGCTCGGCTTTTGCGTAGGCGGTACGCTGCTGGCCGCGGCGCTGGCAGTGCAGCGCGCGCGCGGCGAGGAGCGCGTCGCGAGCGCCACCCTGCTCGCCACCATGCTCGACTTCACCTATCCCGGCGACATCGGTGTGTTCGTGGACGAAGCCAGCGTGGCGGCGCGCGAGGCGGCGATAGGCAAGGGCGGTATCTTCTCGGGCAAGGACCTGGCCTTCGTGTTCTCGGCGCTGCGCGCGAACGACCTGGTCTGGTCCTACGTGGTCAACAACTACCTCAAGGGCAAGACGCCGGATGCGTTCGACATACTCTACTGGAACGCCGACAGCACCAATCTGCCCGGGCCCATGTACTGCTGGTATGTGCGCAACATGTATTTGGAGAACAAGCTGCGCGAGCCGGGCAAGCTCGCCATGTGCGGCGTGCCGGTCGACCTGGGCGCGATCCGCCTGCCGACCTATATCCTGGCGACGCGCGAGGATCACATCGTGCCGTGGAAAGGGGCTTATCTTTCGACGCGGCAACTCAAGGGCGACACGCGTTTCGTGCTCGGGGCGAGCGGCCATGTCGCCGGCGTGATCAATCCGCCGGCGAAGAAGCGCCGCAGCTACTGGAAGAGCGATCGCTTGTCCGCCAGCGCAGAGGATTGGCTGGCGGGCGCGGAGGAAGTGCGCGGCAGTTGGTGGCCGGATTGGAATGCCTGGCTGCAAGGTTTTTCCGGGGGAGAGCGCGCGGCGCCGAAGAAAACTGGCAATGCCAAGTTCAAAGCGATCGAACCGGCGCCGGGAAGGTATGTGAGGGTGAGGGTGTGACGTGCTGGGTTGTATCCCGAGGAGATCTTTCCCGGGCTTTTCAAGCATCATGGATGCGCATGGCGAGGCTCCCCTCACCCTAGCCCTCTCCCCGCAAGCGGGGCGAGGGAATACGCCCTCTCCCGCCTGAGCGGGAGAGGGTTGGGGTGAGGGTGGGGCGCCGCCAACGTTTAATGGAGGTTCAAATGAATGACGTAGTGATCGTAGCCGCGGGCCGTACCGCGGTAGGCAAGTTCGGTGGCGCCCTGGCGAAAATTCCCGCGGCCGATCTGGGCGCGCATGTGATCAAGGGGCTGCTCGCCAAGACCGGCTTGAAGCCGGAACAGATCTCCGAAGTCATCCTGGGTCAGGTGCTGACCGCCGGCGTGGGGCAGAACGCGGCGCGCCAGGCGGCGATCCGCGCGGGGCTGCCGGACATGGTGCCGGCGATGACCATCAACAAGGTGTGCGGCTCCGGGCTCAAGGCGACGCACCTCGCCGCCCAGGCGATCAAGGCGGGCGACGCCGAGATCGTCATCGCCGGCGGTCAGGAGAACATGAGCATTTCGGCGCACGTGCTCGCCGGCTCGCGCGACGGCTTTCGCATGGGCGACGCCAAGCTCATCGACAGCATGATCGTCGATGGCCTGTGGGACGTGTACAACAACTATCACATGGGCGTCACTGCCGAGAACGTCGCCGCCAAGTACGGCGTGACGCGCGCCGACCAGGACGCGTTCGCGCTCGCGTCGCAGCTAAAGACCGAGGCGGCACAAAAGGCGGGCAAGTTCAAGGACGAAATCCTGCAGAGAAAGGGCGCGCCACTGGTGTTCGACATGGACGAATACCCCAAGCACGGCAGCACGCTCGCGGCGCTCGCCGGCTTGCGCGCTGCTTTCGACAAGAACGGCACCGTCACCGCCGGCAACGCCTCGGGGATCAACGACGGAGCTGCAGCCGTGGTCATGATGTCGGCGAAAAAGGCGCAGGAACTGGGTCTGAAATCGCTCGCCACCATCCGCGCCTATTCTTCCGCCGGCGTCGATCCCAAGATCATGGGCATGGGCCCGGTGCCGGCAAGCCAGTTGTGCCTGAAGAAGGCGGGCTGGAGCGTGAATGATCTCGACCTGATGGAAATCAACGAGGCTTTCGCGGCGCAGGCGATAGCGGTCAATCGCGAGATGAAGTGGGACACGAACAAGGTCAACGTCAACGGCGGCGCCATCGCCATCGGCCATCCGATCGGCGCTTCCGGCTGCCGCATCCTGGTGACGCTGCTGCACGAGATGATCCGGCGCGACGCGAAGAAAGGTTTCGCCAGCCTGTGCATCGGCGGCGGCATGGGCGTCGCGCTGGCGGTGGAGCGTTGAAATTGGGATTTGAAGTCAGTCGTGTATGAGGCCCGCCCTCGGGCCGGCAGATAATGGGAGCGAACTTGCTCGCGAATTCTGTCGCAAGCAAGCGCGTTTCAACAGGCTCGCAGGCTGTTGGTTTTACCGAAGAAATCGCGCGTATTGAATCGCAGTATTTTGAAAGGATGTAAACATGGTTGAGCGGGTAGCATTCGTGACCGGCGGCATGGGCGGCATAGGCACCGCGATCTGCAAGCGTCTTGCGGCAAACGGCAACAAGGTCGTGGCCAATTGCCTGCCCGATTACGACAGGAAAGAGGAGTGGCTGGCCAGCATGCGCGCGCAGGGCTACAGCGTGCATGCCGCCGAGGGCAATGTGGAGGAGTTCGATTCCTGTGCCGACATGTTCTATCGCATCAGTTCCATCATCGGTCCGGTCGATATCCTGGTCAACAACGCCGGCATCACCCGCGATGGCGTGTTCAAGCGCATGTCGGAGAGCGACTGGTACGACGTGATCAACACCAACCTGAACAGCGTGTTCAACGTCACGCGCCAGGTGGTCGAGGGCATGACGGACCGCGGCTGGGGCAGGATCATCAACGTTTCCTCGGTCAATGCGCTGAAGGGCCAGTTCGGCCAGACCAATTATTCGGCGGCCAAGGCCGGCATGCACGGGTTTTCCAAGGCGTTGGCGCAGGAAGTGGTGAGGAAGGGCGTGACGGTAAACACCATCTCCCCCGGCTATGTCGCGACCGAGATGGTGTTGGCGATCCGATCCGAGGTGCGCGAGCAGATCGTGGCCTCGATTCCGATGGGGCGCCTCGCGCAGCCGGACGAAATCGCCGGCTTGGTGGCCTATCTTGCCTCCGATGACGCCGGCTACATCACCGGCGCCAACATCTCCATTAACGGCGGCTTGCACATGGCATAAACCTTCGGAGGGCGGAGCAGGGGCCCCGCGCTCGCGCGGGGATGCGACCCCGCAGAAGGGAAGGCCGGCGACAAGGCGAAGATTGAAATGTTTTGCAGGGCCGGAGCCGGCAACTTCGGAGGGCGGAGCAGGGG
>JBQMQE010000287.1:4263-5712 GCA_052172655.1 Burkholderiales bacterium | reverse complement strand
TTGTTTACCACCACCCCGATCAGCATGATGATGCCCAGCCACACCGGCATCGACAACGGCAGCCCGGTGACAAGCAAGCCGATCACCACGCCGATCAGCGCAAACGGCACGCCTAACATGATCACTGCGGGGTTGCGCAGCGACTCGTATTGCACCGCCATCACCACGAACACGAGGAATAGCGCCAGCGCCGCGAGCGTCGCAACCAGCACATTGCCGCGCTGCAGGTTCTCGTAGGCGCCGCCGAAGTAGAGCGAATATCCGCTCGGCAGTTCGAAGCCGCGCAGGTCATCGCGCAAATCGTTGACCACGGCGCCGAGCGGCAGCTCTCCGGTCAGCGCCGCACTCACTTCAACAATGCGCCGCTGGTTCTCGCGCCGGATCTCGGTCGGCGCCACGACCAGATCGACGCGCGCGACGTCGCCGAGATACACCGCCGGCCGCCCGCCCTGCGCGCCGAACAGGAGTATTGCCTGCATCGCCGCCGGACTGTCGATCGTGCCGCGCGGCAGGCGCACGCGCACATCGTAGACGCGGTCGGCTTCGATGAAGTCGCTCACCACGATGCCGTCGAGGGCGAAGCGCAGCGCACGCCCGATCTGCGTCACATCGACCCCAAGTTCGGCGGCGCGCGTGCGATCGACGCGGACCGCGAATTCCTGGCGCTGCTCCTCTGCCGAGTGCTGCACATTGCGCAAGCCCGGCCGTCCGCGCAGGCGCTTCACCAACGCGTCTCCGAGCGAGGCAAGAACCGCCAGATCCGAGCCCTGCACGCGCACGCTTACATCCTCGTCGGCGCGCGATAGGCGCACGCCGCGGATCCCCGCAGCGCGTGCCAGCACCTTGACGCCGGCGAGTTCCTCCGCCGCAACCGCGCGCGAGTAGGCGTTGACCCACTGCTCCACGCTGCGTCCGCGTTCGGCCACCGGCACCAGCTGAATGCTGAGCGTGCTGCGGCTCGGACGCTCCCGCTGCGAGCGGCCGAAGATCGAACCGCCTATGATCGCCGATATTCCTTCGACATCGCCCTGTGCGCGCGCCAGGCGCTCGAGCCGCCGCACGGTGCGGTCCATCTTCTCGAGCGCGCCGCCCGGGTCGGTGAACACGTACACCTGTACCCGGCCATCGTCCATCTTCGGGAGAAAGGCCTGCTTGCCGGTAAGTTGGAAGAAGAGTACGCCGGAGCCGGCGAGCAGGGCGAATGCCACCGCCACCGCCAGCCACGGCGCCTTTAGGATGGCCGCGACCAGCGGCACGTAGACGCGTTGCGCGGCGGCGACGAAGCCGCGCACCATGCGGGTGATGCGGGTCGGCGGCGCGGGCCGGCCGCGCGCGGCAAGCGCCGGCACCAGCGTTACGGCCACGACGAGCGAGGCGACGATCGAGGCCGAGATGGTGAAGATCAGCTCGCGAAACAGCAGCCCGACCAGGCCGCTGATGAACAGGAAC
>JBQMQE010000287.1:0-4253 GCA_052172655.1 Burkholderiales bacterium | reverse complement strand
CGGCAGCACCGCGGCGAGGTTGGTGCTGGTCGCGGCAATGATCGGGCTGTTCACTTCCGCGGCAGCGTTCTCGGCGGCCTGCACCGGCGCCTCACCCTCGCGCTGGTGGCGCTCGATGTTCTCCAGCATCACGATAGTATTGTCGACCAGCATGCCGATGCCGAGCGCGAGGCCGCCGAGCGTCATCAGGTTCAACGACAGCCCGCCGAGCGCCATGATGGAGAAGGCGATCATGATCGAGATCGGGATCGCGCTGCCGATGATGAGCGTGCCGCGCACGCTGCCGAGGAAGACATACACCACGATCATGGCGAGCACCGCTCCGGCGAGCGCCGCGAGCGACGCATTGTCGATCGACTGGCGCACGTACACTGCCTGGTTCGACACCGTATCGACATTCACGTCCGCCGGCACCACGCCGCGCTGACGCAACTCGGCGAGGCGGGCATTGACGCCCTCAGCCACATCCACCGTGTTGGCGGTCGGCTGCTTTTGCACCGATACGCGCACCCCCAGCGTGCCGTTGTAGCGTACGCGTATGCGCTCGTCCTCGTGCGTGTCGATCACCTGCGCGATGTCGGAGAGCGGCACCGAGGTCCCGTTCGGCAGCCGGATCGGCAATGCGCCGAGCGCAGCGACGCTGGTAAGCCGTCCGGCGGTGCGGCTGGTGTACTCCTGCCCGGCCATGCGCAGCCGCCCGGCCGGCGCATCGACGTTGCCGCGCTCTATCGCCTGCACGATCGCATCGACCGAAAGGCCCAGGCCCGCGAGCCGGCGCTGGTCCGGCAGCACGTGCACCTCGCGCACGAGCCCCCCGCCCACCTCGACCGCGGCCACCCCGGGCACATTGAGGAAGAACTTGGCGAATACGTCGTCGGTCCAGGTGCGCAGCTCGGTCACGTCGCGCAGCGGCGAGCTGACCACGAACTCCATCACCGGGATCTGCGCCGGATCGCGCTTGAAAATGATGGGCGGATCGATGGTGGTCGGGAGAATACGCTTGGCGCGATCCAGCCGCGTACTCGCGTCGCGCAGCGCGATGTCGATGTCCTTGCCGTAGTCGAAGTACAGCTCCAGCTCGGAGGTGCCTTCGAGCGTGGTCGACTCGACACCGCTGGAGTCCTCGGTGATCGCCAGCTGCTCCTCGATCTGGCGCGTTACCTGATCCTCCATGATGTTCGCCGGCACCGCCGGGTCGAGGATGCGCACCCCGATCTGCGGGTAGATCAGCTGCGGCAGGAGGTCGATCGAAAGCCGGCTGAGCGCGAAGCCGCCGAGAACGATCGCGGTCAAGGTCAGCATCAGCGTGCTGACCGGGTGATGGATGCACCAGACCGCGATGCCGCCGCGGCGCATCCTAGCCGTCCTTCGCCGTGCGCGGCTCGACCGGTTTAACGCGCTGCCCGGGTGCAAGCTCGAGAAAACCTTTGACCACGACCTTCGCGCCGCGCTCTAGGCCGTCGCGAATCTCGACGCGGTCGGCGAGGCGCAGGCCGCTCGCGACCCCCGCCCGGCGCACCGTGCCGTCCTCCTGGTGGACGTAGACGAACTCGCCCTGCGCGTCGCGCTGCAGCGCGACCAGAGGCACCACCAGCCGCTCGTGACTGCCGGTGGTGAGCTCCACGCGGCAGAACTGTCCGGGGCGCGCGCCCGGGGGCACCGGCTTGAGCACCACCTCGACGCGACCGGTGCGCGTCGCCGGATCGATCGTCGGATGGACGCGCACGATCCTGCCGGGGTGCAGCGCACTGCCCAGGGCGTCTATGCGCACCCCGGCCGCGTCGCCGACAGACAGATACGGCATCACCAGCTCGGAGACGTTGACGTCGGTCACGAGCTGCGAGGGATCGATTATGGTAAGCAGATGCGTGTGCTGCGGGGTGACATTGCCCGGCTCGGCCAGGCGGCGCGAGACCACGCCATTGAACGGCGCCGCGATGGTCATGTGCTGCACGCGCGCCTGCAGCAGCCGCACCTCGGCGCGCGCGATCTCCAGGCTGGTCTCCGCCCGCGCGACAGCGTCTTCGCTGACGAATCCCTTCGCCTTCAACTGCCGGTTGCGGCGGTGGTCGAGTTCGGCCTGGCCGAGCGTGGCGCTCGCCTTGTCGAGCTGGGCGCGCAGTATGCGGTCGTCATAGCGCACCAGCACTTGGCCCTGCCTGACGCGGTCGCCTTCGCGCACGTGCAGCTCGGTGAGCTGGCCTTCTTCCTGGTTGACGATCATCACCTCGCGCAGCGCGCGCAGGCTGCCGGCGCGGTCGGCGGTGTAGGACAGGCGCCCGGGCTCAGCCGCCGCCAGCTCGACCAGATGCGCGCGCGGCGCTGGCGCGGCAGGCTTTCCGTTGGATTCCGCGCCGCAGCCCACCAAAGCGGCAAGGAGCGCCGCGGCAAGCGGCGCCAGCATCGTGGAAACGAGGTGTCTCGGCATGGTCGAAGGATACAGCGCGCGCAATCAACGTGCACGCCCGCGGGGCGCAGCGCCTAGTCTTCCTCTCGCCGCCCCCGGCGCAACAGCACGCCCGCGGTGAGGATGGCAGCGGTCACGCCGAGTATCCACAGCGACGTCGGCCGATCGAGGAAGATCCCGAGTGATCCGCGCGAGATGGTAAGCGTCTGGCGCAGCGACTGCTCGGCCAGCGGCCCGAGGACGAGCGCGAGCACCAGCGCCGCGGGCGAGTAGCCGTAGAGCTTCATGAAAAATCCGACGAGACCGGCAGCGAACATCAGCCAGGTCTCGATGATGCTGCCGTTCACGCTGTAGGTGCCTATGGTGCAGATGAGGATTACCGCCGGCGCGAGTATCCGATAGGGCACCTTGATCATCTGCACGAACAGCGGGATGGCGAAAATGTTGAGTCCGAGCAGCGCCACGTTGCCTAGGTACATGCTGGCGATCAGTCCCCAGGCGAATTCGGGCTTTTGCGCCATCAGCAGCGGCCCCGGCGTCAGCCCCCACATGAGGAAGGCGGCGAGCAGCACCGCAGTCGAGGCCGAACCGGGAATGCCCAGCGAAAGCAGCGGCACCATCGCGCCTGACGAGGCCGCGTTGTTGGCCGCTTCCGGGCCGACCAGGCCCTCCATCGCGCCCTTGCCGAATCTCTCCGGTGTCTTGGAAATGGACTTCTCGACCGAATACGACATCAGCGAAGCGATGGTCGCGCCCGCGCCCGGGATGACGCCGATGCAGAAACCGAGTATCGCACCGCGTAGCATGCTGAATTTGGTCTCGACGAAATCGCGCAATTCCGGCCAGAAGCGCTTCTCCTTCTGGTACTGGACGATGCCGCCGCTGCCGGAGAGGTGCAGCCCGTTGTAGAACGCGTAGTAGAGCTCGCCTAAACCGAACAGGCCGATCGCGATCGGGATGAAGTCGATGCCACCTATCATCTCCGCCGACTGGAAGGTGAAGCGCGACTGGCCGGTCTCGAGGTCGACGCCGACGGTGCCGAGCGCGAAACCGATCAGCGCCGAGATCGCGCCATAGCGCCAGTTCCCGCCTATCATCACAATCAGCGTCATCAGACCCATCATTACCAGCAGAAAAAACTCGGGCGGACCGAAGCTGCGCGTCACCTGCGCGAACAGCGGCGCGAGCACGGTGATCAGGATGACGCCGACCGTGCCACCGAAAAACGAGGCGACCGCCTGCATCACCAGCGCCGGTCCGGCGCGGCCCTGCTGGGCGAGGGGATAACCGTCAAAGGTGCTGGCGACGGTGGCGGAGTCGCCCGGCGTATTGAGCAGGATCGAGGTGATGGTTCCGCCGTACATCGAGCCGTAATAGATCGCCGAGAGCATGATCACCGCGCCGGTCGGATCCATGCCGAAAGTGATTGGAAGCAGGATCGCGATGCCGGCGGCGGGGCCGAAGCCCGGAATGATGCCGACGAACATGCCGAGCATGACGCCGATGAAAAGGTAGGCAAGATTGATCGGCGATATGGCGACCGACAGCCCAAGTATCAGGTTGGAGAAGATGTCCATCAGAACGGGAGCGGGAGCATGCCGCGCGGCATCGCCGCTTTGAGCCACAGCTGGAACACCAGGTAGATGCCCAATGGGAGCAGAACGGCGACGAGCGCATTCTGCAGCGCGCGCCCGGGGTTGAGTATCCAAAGCGCGGCGGCCATGAAGACGATCATCGACGCGAGCCCGCCTAGCGGTTCGAACAGCGCGATGAAGACGCCCGAGAGCAGCGCGAGCACGGCGGCGCCGCGCCAGGCCGGCGCCACGGCCTCGGCGGCCGGGAGGTG
>JBQMQE010000286.1:4026-5725 GCA_052172655.1 Burkholderiales bacterium | reverse complement strand
GCCCCATCTTGCCGCCGACGCCGAGGATGAGGATATCGCCGGAAAGCCGGTTCAGCTCGGCGCCCAGTTCGGGCGCAGGCGTGGTCATTACCTCTTCGAGATGGGCGACGTCGGCAAAGCGTTCGGGCAGTTTCAACGGGAGGCTCGTTGTAAGGAAATGCGATGCGCTAATATTAACCACGTGGTTAATTCAGCGCAAGATCGGCCAGCCTCCGGGATAGCCTGAAACGTGACGAAAAGTAAAAGCTGGGTACTGCCTTGTCCTGCTGTGCTGACACCATATTGGAACTTGTGTCTGAGTCAGTCAGGGACAACCTTCATGTCTCTAGGTATTCATCCTGATTGTCCAACTGGGTCATCCGGTTTATTTTCTGGTAAGCAAGTGGAGGCACCAATTGCACTTGTGTTGACGGGGAAGCACCTTCATTCGGCGCTTCAGCGTAAGGAGGGAACGCTGCATTTTGTTCCCGATTAATGGCACACGAATAGTGTTCTGAGGCGAACTGTCCTTTGGCTAACGCATCCCTAGAGGGGAGGAGGAAACAATTCATGAGCAATCTTGTAACGATACACCCGTCAATAGACGCCGGGATAAAACCAGCTGCGCCAGGTTTTGCCGGAGGCAAACTCCGTTGCAAATGTGCTGCCAACCAGGTCGAGGTGACGATCAGTTCGCAGACGGCACACAACCATGCCTGCGGCTGCAGCAAGTGCTGGAAGCCGAAAGGCGCCTTGTTTTCGCAGGTCGCAGTCGTTTCACGCGACAAGCTCAAGGTAACTGCCCATGAAGAGAAACTGAAGATCGTCGACAGCAGCGCGACCATTCAGCGCCATGCGTGCACCGGCTGCGGCGTTCATATGTTTGGCCGGATCGAGAACAAAGCCCATCCGTTCTACGGCCTCGACTTCGTCCACACCGAACTCTCCAACACCGGAGGCTGGTCGCCGCCGGAATTCGCGGCGTTTGTTTCATCCATCATCGAAACGGGTACTCCCCCGGCTCAAATGCCTGCCGTTCGAGCACGTCTGAAGCAACTAGGGTTGGAGCCGTATGACTGCCTGTCGCCCGCCCTGATGGATGCCATTTCCACGCACGTCGCTAAGAGCAAAGGCAAGGCATAAGACACATCCACAGCAACTGCCTGCATGGCCTGTCGTGTGTCCCTCGGCACGACAGGCTTTGTTTTGGGCACTGGAATTCTTGTGCTTTCCATGCAGCACCTGCGGTATAGCCGGCCCCCCGTTGCCTAATTCCGTGGAATCGCCGTCTGAAATTTGGCGGGAAGGGGGTCTTTCAGGGAGAGATTCCGCGCGTGGAACCTGAGATGGTCCTCGATGAAGCTGGCAATGAAGAAGTAGCTGTGATCATAACCCTCTCGCAGGCGGAGGTCGAGAGCCACGCCTGCGCGTTCGCACGCCTCGCGCAGCAATTCCGGTTTGAGCTGCGTTTCGAAAAACTGATCCTTCTTACCCTGGTCGACCAGAAGAGGTGGTCCCTTCCAGCCACGTGTTTCGATCAGGGCGGTGGCGTCGTATTCGCGCCAGGCGCCGCGATCAGGACCGAGATATCCGGTTAGCGCTTTCTCGCCCCAGGGACAGCGCATTGGCGAAGAGATCGGCGCGAAGGCCGACACCGACTTGTAGCGCTGGGGATTCCGCAAGGCCAGGGCAAGCGCTCCGTGTCCGCCCATCGAATGGC
>JBQMQE010000286.1:1138-4016 GCA_052172655.1 Burkholderiales bacterium | reverse complement strand
GCCCGCGACGTCGGCGTCCACCGCGACCATGCTCGCGACCCGTCCGCCCATCGAATGGCCAAAGATGCCAACCCGCGCCGGATCGACAGGAAAGTTGGCGGCAACCAGCAGGGGCAATTCCTGCGTGATGTAGGAGTACATGCGGTAGTTCTGTGACCACGGCGCTTGGGTCGCATCCACGTAGAATCCCGCGCCGCAACCGAAGTCGTAACTATCCGCTTCACCCGCAAGATCGAGGCCGCGCGGACTGGTGTCCGGGGTAACGACGGCGATGCCGAGCTCGGCGGCGACGCGCTGCGCGCCCGCCTTCACGATAAAGTTTTCCTCGGTGCAGGTCAGCCCCGAGAGCCAGTAGAGTACCGGTACGAGACCTGAACCGCTGTTCGCCTGTGGCGGCATGAAAACGCCAAAACGCATGGTGCAACCGGTTTCCGGTGAGGCGTGGCTATACACCCCCTGCATGCCGTCGAAGCATTTGTTCTGGGTAACAGTAGTGATCGCCATTTTTTCAGGTCGGCTGCTCTCGGCATTGACGAGGGCAGCCGGGTTTCTCAGGTTGTCGCGGGACGAGCGGATACGATCTGGAAATCAGAACGTGACGACCGAACGGATCGACTTGCCTTGGTGCATCAAGTCGAAGGCCTCGTTGATCCGCTCCAGCGGCATCATGTGGGTAATCAGGTCGTCAATGTTGATCTTGCCTTCCATGTACCAATCGACAATCTTCGGTACGTCGGTGCGGCCCCTGGCGCCGCCGAAAGCCGAGCCCTTCCAGACGCGGCCGGTGACCAGCTGGAACGGTCGTGTCGAAATTTCCTGCCCGGCACCGGCCACACCGATGATGGTGCTGACGCCCCAGCCCTTGTGGCAGCATTCCAGCGCCTGGCGCATCAGCTTGACGTTACCGACGCACTCGAAACTGTAGTCGGCACCGCCCTTGGTCAGGTTGACCAGATAGGCCACGAGGTCGCCCTCGACTTCCGTTGGATTAACGAAATGCGTCATGCCGAATTTTTCCGCCAGGGCCTTGCGCCCCGGGTTGGTGTCCACGCCGACGATCATGCCAGCGCCCACCATGCGCGCGCCCTGGATCACGTTCAGGCCGATGCCGCCGAGACCGAACACCACCACTCTGGCGCCCGCCTCGACCTTGGCAGTGTTGATCACCGCACCGATGCCGGTGGTGACGCCGCAGCCGATGTAGCAGACCTTGTCGAAAGGCGCATCTTCACGAATTTTTGCTACGGATATCTCGGGCATCACGGTATAGTTGGCAAAGGTAGACGTGCCCATGTAGTGGAACACCTGCTTCCCGCCGATGCTGAAGCGGCTGGTGCCGTCCGGCATAACGCCCTTTCCCTGTGTGGAGCGAATGGCCTGGCACAGATTGGTCTTCTGCGAAAGGCAGTATTCGCACTGCCGGCATTCCGGCGTGTACAGCGGGATCACGTGATCGCCCGGCTTGACGCTGGTCACGCCGGCGCCAACTTCCACGACAATGCCCGCGCCCTCGTGGCCGAGAATCGCCGGGAAAATTCCTTCGGGATCGTCGCCCGACAAGGTGAAGGCATCGGTATGGCAAACACCCGTGGCCTTGATCTCCACCAGAACTTCACCCGCGCGCGGGCCATCGAGTTGCACCGTTTCTATGGTCAGCGGGGCGCCGGCCTTGTAGGCAACAGCTGCACGTACGTCCATGTGTCGCTCCTGTGAGTTGAATGGTTGAGTCGTTATCGGAATGGCCGGCGCCGTGTGTGTCCGCAGGCTGTTATTCGCTCATCGGCGCAACGGCCTCTATCGCGTCCACCGTCGGTGTTCCATGCGGAAAGATCCGGGCCAGTTTGCCGGCTGCTGCCGCATCGGGGCGTAAGCGGCGGCGGGGGAGTGCGCACCGGTCGCAAACGGCGACAACGCGCAGAACAGCAATGCCGTCAGTTCATGGCCTCGCATGGCACCGAATCCATTCCTTTCCGTCTTGAATCTTCGCAATGCCGGGGCTCCCGGCCATCCCGCACCCATGGAAGGAATTTACTCAGTCTCAAGCCGTTCTGTAATTCGGATCATCCCAGAGCGCGGTAGGGGTTATCCCTTAGAGTTCAGTGCAGCCCCGTTTCCTGCATGGTTATCTTGACGAGATCGGCGATCGACCGCGCAAGCATTTTCTCCATCACCTTGGCGCGATGAACTTCGACGGTCTTCGCGCTCAATCCCAGCGTGTTGGCGACGGCCTTGTTAGACATCCCCTCCACCACCAAATCCAGCACCTCCCGCTCGCGGGGAGTCAAACTGGCAAAGCGTGCATGAAGCTCCGCGCGTTGTGCCTCCTTGCCGCGCCGCTCGTAATCGAAGGCGATCGCTTTCTGGATGCGATCGAGCAGATCCTGATCATTGAACGGTTTCTCGATGAAATCGAAAGCGCCAGACTGGACCGCCCGTACCGCCACCTGCACGTCGCCATGACCCGTGATGAAGATAATCGGCACATGGATCGGCTGTGCCGCCAGGCGATTCTGCAACTCCACGCCGCTTATACCTGGCATGCGCACATCTAGAATCAGGCAGCCCGGCTTCGATGAATCGTAGCTGTCGAGAAACGCCTGGGCCGAGGCGAAAGTCTCCACCCTGAGCTGTACGGTCTCGATCAGCCAGCGCAGACTGCGAGCAACCGCCTGGTCGTCGTCAACAATGAAGACTGTCGGCTCGCTCATGCCTGCTCACGCGCTGCTTGCTGGTCTGCAGGGTGAAGCGGAACGTGGCGCCGCCATCTCTCCCAGACTCGACGCTAACGCTGCCGCCATGCGATTCGATGATCGACCGGCTGATGGAAAGCCCCATGCCGACGCCCTGCTGCTTGGTAGTGAAGAACTGGTCGAACACC
>JBQMQE010000286.1:0-1128 GCA_052172655.1 Burkholderiales bacterium | reverse complement strand
GTATCGCCGATTTTGATCTCGACGGTGTCGCCGCCGATCGGGCGCGTGCGGATGGTAATCTCGCGCCGCGACGAATGCGCCTCGGCCATCGCCTCGACTGCGTTGCGCACCAAGTTGCAGATCACCTGCTCGATCATGATGGAATCGGCCTGCACAGGCGGCAACTCGGCATCGAGACTGAGTCTCACGGTTGCGCCTTGCTGGCGCGCCTCCAGTTCGGTGAATTTGACCACCGCGCGCACGATCTGGTTGATGTCCGACGGTTTCATTTGCAATTCGCTCTTGCGCACGAAATCGCGCACATGCCGAAGAATTTCCCCGGCGCGCTCCGCCTGCTCGCATACCTCCTCGAGCGGCTCGACGAGCTCTCGCGGATCCATGCCGTTCGAGCGCAGCCTCCGGATGCAGCCGCGGGCGAAGTTGGCGATCGCGGAGAGCGGCTGGTTGAGTTCGTGGGCGATGCCGGTGGCCATCTCGCCCATGGTGGACAGGCGCGCTACACGCGCCAGCTCCGTCTGGTAAAGGCGCGCCTGCTCCTCGGCCTGCTTTTGCGCGGTTAGGTCGCGCGTGATGCCGAGCAGCGCATAGATCGCGCCTCGGCTATCCCGCAGTGGGACGGCATGGGTTTCCATCCAGCTCGTTCTGCCCTTGAGGGTAATCGATTTGAACTCATAGACGACCGTCTCCCCGGCAAAGACGCGGCGCATGTTCTCACGATAGAACTCGATGTATTCCGATGCCACGATGCAGTAGATCCGCTTGCCGATGATGTCCTCCGGCCGCTCCGCGCCGACCAGCGTGAGCCCTGCCGGGTTGATCTCCAGGACGGTGCCATCGGCGGCCTGGAGCTTCACGCATTCTGGCACGGACTCGATGATGGCGCGCAACCGGTATTCATTCTCGGTCAGGCGGTTCATCACGCCCTGGTGCTCGGCCTCCTTGTCTCGAATCTGTTGTCCCATCTTGCGCAGGCAGAGATGCGCGACTGCGAAACCGATCAATGCTGCCGTCAGCACCCCTGCCAGCACCACAAGACCATACCACATCGTTTCGCCTCCCGAGATCATTGCGCCGACATTGCTCCATTGGGTAATACAACCTTAACAGGCCACCCCGCCGGATCAATCA
>JBQMQE010000285.1:2079-5747 GCA_052172655.1 Burkholderiales bacterium | reverse complement strand
GCCCCAGGCGAGCCGGCTGCGCAGGTCCTCGCGCAGCGCGAGCTGCGCCGGCGCCGCGTCGCCGCTGGCGACCAGGGCGCCGCCGGCCGCGCGCACGCGGTTGTACAGATCGAACAGCGCGATCTGATCGCCTGCCGCCAGAAGCTGCACATCGTCCATGGCGATCACCTTGTCCTGCGCGCTGCTGCCGCCCGTCACGCCGCAGAGATACAGCGCCTTGCGCCCGCCCGCCGCCTGCGCCAGGCCGCGCAGCAGGTGCGTGCGCCCGCTGCCGGGCTCGCCCCAGAGGTAGACGAAGTGCTCGGCCCCCGTGCCGCCGGCGATTTCCCGCAGTGCCTGCAACGCGGCGCCGTTGCGCCCCGGGAGGAAGTTGTCCAGGCTCGGCGCGGGCGGCGGCGCCAGTTGCAGCAACAGTTGTTGCATCATTGTTTGTACAGGCTGCTGTTGCGATACTGGCTGCCCAGATGGCGCAGGCCCACCAGCAGGGCGGCGCTCGCGGGCAATGCCAGCAACACGCCGAAGAAGCCGAAGATCTGGCCGAACGCGAGCAGTGCGAAGATCACCGCCACCGGATGCAGGCCGATGCGCTGGCCCACCAGGAGCGGCGTCACCAGCATGCCTTCGGCCGCCTGGCCGATGCCGAATACTATCCATACCGGGATGACAGCGCCGATGCTGGAAAATTGCATCATGGCAACCAGGGTCGCGAGCAGCAGCCCGGAGAGCATGCCGACGTAGGGCACGAATACCAGCGTGCCGGTGATGATGCCTATGGGCAGGGCGAATTCCAGCCCGGCCAGCCACAGGCCGAAGACGTAGAACACGCTCATCAACAGCATTACGGCGATCTGCCCGCGCAGGAATTCGGCGAGCACGGCGTCGATCTCGCGTGCGATGGCGGTGAGCCGCGGCTGCCAGCGCCGCGGCAGAAATCCGTCGATGCGCGCCAGCAGGTTGTTCCAGTCGCGCAGCAGGTAGAACAGCACCACCGGCACCAGCAGCAGGTTGACGACAAAGCCGAGCAGGGCGAGGCCGCCGATCTTGAGCGAGGCGAGCAGTTTCATCCCCAGGCCGTCCGCGCCCTGCAGGTTTTCGTGGATCAGGTTCTTCAGCCCGGCCAGGTCGAACTGCAGTTCCACGTCGAACTTGGCATTGATCCAGGGCAGCAGATTGTCGTTGAACCGGGCCAGGATCCCGGGCAGCCGCTCCGATAGCAGACCGACCTCCTTGATGAACAGCGGCAGCAGGATCACGAGCAGCAGCACCAGCAGCCCGCCGAGGAACAGCATCAGCAGCAGCGCGCCCAGCTCGCGGCGCACCCGGTGGCGCGCCAGCCAGTTCACCATGGGGTTGCTGATATAGGCGAGGATGGCGGCGAACAGGAAAGGCGCCAGGATGGGGCGCAGAAAATACAGCAGCGCAATAACCGCCGCGGCGGGGATAAACCACCACAGATTGTTCGGCTCGGCCAGGATTTTGGGCGTCATTTCGAGTAGACTTTGCGCTGCACGGCCCGAAACTGTAGCCGCATCTCGCCAAACATACAAATCTTGAACTCTCTCTCGAAAGAATCCCTGACTTACCGCGGCGCGGGCGTGGACATAGACGCCGGCGACGCACTGGTCGAGGCGATCAAGCCTTACGCCAAGCGCACCATGCGGCCGGAGGTGCTGACCGGCATCGGCGGGTTCGGCGCGTTGGTCGAAATCTCGAAGAAATATCGCGAGCCGGTGTTGGTCGCCGGCACCGACGGCGTCGGCACCAAGCTGAAGCTCGCGTTCCACCTCAACCGCCACGATACCGTGGGTATCGACCTGGTCGCGATGAGCGTCAACGACGTGCTGGTGCAGGGCGCCGAGCCGCTGTTTTTTCTCGACTACTTCGCCTGCGGCAAACTGGAGCTTGCCAGCGCCACTGACGTGATCAAGGGCGTCGCGCGCGGCTGCGAGTTGGCCGGCTGCGCGCTGATCGGCGGCGAAACGGCGGAAATGCCGAGCATGTACCCGGCCGGGGAGTACGATCTCGCCGGTTTCGCCGTCGGCGTGGTGGAGAAAAGCGCCATTATCGACGGCAAGGACATTGCCGCCGGCGACGTGGTGTTGGGGCTCGCTTCGAGCGGCGCGCACTCCAACGGCTATTCCCTGATCCGCGCCATCATCGAACGCGCGCAACCCAATCTGCAGACGGACTTCCACGGCCGGCCGTTGGGCGAGGTGCTGCTCGAACCGACGCGCATTTACGTCAAACCGGTGCTCGCGCTGATGCGCAGCATCAAGCTCAAGGGCCTGGCGCATATCACCGGCGGCGGTCTCATCGAGAACATTCCGCGCGCGCTGCCCGAGGGCGCGAGCGCCGTGCTGCAGAAATCGGCCTGGCCCATGCCGCCGCTGTTCACATGGCTGCAGCAACATGGAGGTGTCGCCGAGGCCGAAATGCACCGCGTGTTCAACTGCGGCATAGGCATGACCCTGATCGTGGCCGAACAGGATGCGGCTGTGGCCATGGCTATGCTCACCGGGGCCGGCGAGCGCGTCTACCGCATCGGCCGCATCGAGGCGCAGGCGCCGGGGCAGGCGCGCACCGTCGTGCTTTGAAGCGGTATGCGTGCGGGGTCGGCCGGACTTGTGCCGGATTGGCGGTGGGGCATAACCCATTCGGGCCCCGGGCCAACAAACCTCAGGTGATCAGCGGATTTGCGACGGTCACTGCGGAGAACCGCCCGAAATCGCGGTCGGCAGACCAGAGTTGCTTAACGCCGTGCTGCAGGCACAAGGCTGCGATGCGCGCGTCGTGCACCTTTGGCCCCGCAATTTTTCCGGCCAGCAGCAGGCGGCGCAGCCGTTCCCAGTGCACCTGCGATTCGGCGAGAAGAACGAGCGACGGCGACTCGATCCATGCATCGACCTGGACCAGCGCTCGTGCGAGCGGTGTTGGCGGCGTGAATATCTTCGGATGGGTCACTATTGCCAGGAATTCGTGGATGCATGGCCAGGGAATCGCCCATGCCGCGCGACCCTCGGCAAGTAGCGCCAGGCACTTATAGGCGGCTTGATGCCATTCCGAGTCCTCGCGGTGCGCGTAGACCAGGATATTGGTGTCGACGGCGATCACCCGCCGCGCTCCTCATAAGCCAGCTCTCGCAATTGCTCCCAGCCGGCGCTGCGTGCCGCCGCGCTGAGGCCGCGGCCTTTGAAAGTCGCCTTGCGCATGCGAAATTGCCCGTGCTGCTTGCGCTGACGGAGCGCCTGCCGCAAACCCTGCTCGATGAGTGTTCGTACCGTGACGCCCTCGCGCGCGGCTATTTTCCTGGCCTCAACCAGCAGGGCGTCGGAAAGCTCGACTGTAGTTTTCATATGGCGACCCATATTCCAGAATAAGTTAAGCCACCTATTATTGGGGCGGACGTGCCCGCGGTCAAGCGCCGAGGAAAATCGGTGAATCGTCGCGCAGCCGGGCCGGCGGGAACCGGCCCGGCCCATGCCGTCGTTGTTCGAATGGCTGCAGCAGCATGGCGGTGTCGCCGAGGCCGAAATGCACCGCGTGTTCAATTGCGGCATCGACATGATCGTGATTGTGGCCGATGCGGATGCTGCCGCGGCCCTGCGCATGCTCGCCGGGGCCGGCGAGCGCGTCTACCGCATCGGCCGCATCGAGGCGCAGGCGCCGGG
>JBQMQE010000285.1:0-1979 GCA_052172655.1 Burkholderiales bacterium | reverse complement strand
GCAGGCGCCGGGGCAGGCGCGCACATCAGTGGTCTGAGCCGTATCGGCGATTGCCGCGGCGGCATTCCTGTGTATTTGGCGTCTTCGCCTGCTAAGGGTTTGCGTCCGGCGGATCACATTTCCCTGCGCTCATCTTTAGCTGCATTGCTTGTGGGAATCATTCTTGGTACTACTCGACCGCCAGCGCTTTTACCAATAATACCGTTCTGAATTCCGCCGCTGCGGCGACGGGAGACACGCGGCGGCAGCGCTACCAACCACAACGGAGGAGAGACCGATGAGAAAGACGACTTTGGTTCTAGCGGTGCTCGCGCTCGCCTGCACGGGCAGCGTGGCGCATGCGGCGGGCGGCAACGTGAAGATCACACCGTTGGGCAGCCACGACGGGGAATTCTGCAGCCTGGATCGGGCGATGATTTTCGAGGATCCCGACGGCACGCGTATCCTGTACGACGCCGGGCGCACGGTGCGCGGCCCCGACGACCCGCGTCTCGGCAATGTCGACGGCGTGCTTCTGAGCCATGTACACGGCGATCACCTGGGCGACGTGATCCAGCCGGAGGCGAACGCGGGCACCTGCGGCAAGCCGGACTTCTCCGTCAAGGTCACGCCGAACTCGAATTCGGTTAACATTGTCGTTGCGAAGAAGGCGAAGTTCGTGGTCGGTTCGGAGATGGGAAGCTTCTTCGCCAACAAGGTGAAGGCGGCCGGCGGCGACCCGAAACAGGTACAGCTCGTGCGATTCGGCGCGAACGCGAAGGTCGGCGGCGTGCGCATTACGACCGTGCCGGCAGTCCACAGCAACGGCCTCGCCCCGGAGTTTCTCGACCAGGCTTACGGCGATGCGCTGAAGAACAACGCGCTCACCGCATACGTCGGGCCGCCCACAGGCTACGTACTGCGGTTTACCAACGGCGTCGTCGCGTACCTTTCGGGCGACACCGGCATCACCGCGGAGCAGGATCTGGTCGTGCGGCGCCACTACAAAGCGAACCTCGCGGTGATGAATATCGGCGATGTGTTCACCACCGGCCCGCTCGAGGCGGCGTACGTGATCAACGACCTGGTCAAGCCGAAGTCGGTGATTCCCTCGCACGCCAACGAGCCGGCGACCAAGGACGGCAAGCTGCTGCCGAACACGAAAACCGCGGCTTTCAAGAAGGCGGTGAAGGTGCCGGTGCACATTCCCTTGAGCGGCAAGACGATGGAGTTCAACGGCAAGGCGAAGTGCGTGGCCGGCTGCTGAGCGACGGCACGTTCCGGAGAAAGGCTCCGCTTCGGCGGGGCCTTTTTCATTTGAGGGCAGCGCGATGGGCTGAATGCGGTCGCAACCGACCCGGGCAGGCAGACCATGGACGGATTCGAAGCCTGAATCGCGATCACCACCGCCGCGCCGGGTTACGCGCAGCAAACCCGGGCGCCGCCGGCCAGAGTTTGTTTCAGGAAGGGGTGATTTGCAGAATGCCGGCCTGCGTCACTTCGCGGTAGATTGCCTCGTGCCGCACGGCCTGGGTCAGCACGAAATGCGGCGCCGAGCGTTTGATCAGCCGCGGCACAAAGAAGCCGATCGCGATCAGCGCAAGTCCAGTCCATATCCAGCCTATCAATGCGAGCGCGATGCCGGCGCCGAGCATCGGCATCATGAAAAAAGGCAGCATCAGCCGCGCGCTCAGATACTTCGAGGCCGCAGCCGGATCGACCGCCACCTTGACCCTTCCTCCTGCATAGGCGCTAACGAACTCTGCGTGTGTCATGTGTCTTTCGCTCCTTTGCAGCCTCCAAGTATATTTGTGCGAAGGCCGGGAGCCCTCATAGGATCCCCTCGCCTGCGTCGGCCTGCCGATGCATGCCCGGCCGATCGATTGTCTTCTCGCCGGCTAACTGCTGCGCCTGGCCAGGTAGATGCCGGTGAGCACCACCAATCCGCCGAGCATCTGTACCGGGCCGACGGCTTCGCCCAGCAGTACCCAGGCGTAGAC
>JBQMQE010000284.1:0-5749 GCA_052172655.1 Burkholderiales bacterium | reverse complement strand
GTCCCTCAAGGCGTTACTTGTCGCCGTCAGCCCCTTGGGTGACCTCGACAAGCTGCCCCCTAAGCTGACTGGTGACTTCATGAAAGCCATCCTGGATGGCACGTCTTATCCACAGACACTGTTGCAGGCCGCGCTACGCCGCATCCATGCCGAACAGGCGAAAAAAGATGAGAAAACCGGCAAGCACCGGGATCACGTTCCCTACGCCCGCGCCGCGCTTATTAAGGCCTGGCTCAACCGTCAAACCCGCAATGCCAACCATGCCAACCCAGATCAGGAAAGGAAGATCACCATGTCACTCGACGAGAGCAACATCAACAACGGATACCGGCTGGGGCGCCTGTTCGCCGTACTGGAGAAAGTGCAGGCTGAAGCCAACCCTGGCCTCAACACCACCATCCGGGACAGCTATTTCGGCTCCGCCTCCAGCACGCCATCGGCGGTCTTTCCCACGCTCATGCGGCGCAATCAGCACCACATGACCAAGTTGCGGAAGGAGAAACCGGGCCTCTACGTCACACGGGACAAGCTGATCCAGACCATCTGCAACGACGGCATCGACGGCCAGTTGGGCTTCCGCCCTATTCTGTCCTTGGCGGACCAAGGCCGATTCGTCATTGGCTACTATCAACAGCGTCAAGACCTATTTACCAAATCCTAAACCGAAGGGAGCGAGCAATGAGCATCCATAACCGTTACGACTTTGTCCTGTTGTTTGATGTGAAGGACGGCAACCCGAATGGAGACCCGGACGCAGGCAATCTGCCGCGTCTGGATACCGAGACCGGGCAAGGCTTGATCACTGATGTGTCTATTAAGCGGAAGATCAGGAATTTCGTCGGCATAGCCAAGTGCAAGGATGGCACTTACGAAGCCGGCTACGACATATACATCAAGGAAAAGGCTGTGCTGGGCCGTGCCCACTTCGCCGCATTCGAGAAGCTTGGCATCAGCTTGGGGGAGGACGCTACCAAACTGATTCCAGAGGACTTAACCGAACAGTTTGAAGCACTGACCCTGCCGGAAGGCATGGAGATTGACACGGACGAAGAGGAACGTTCTATCCTCAAGCTATCCGGAGCCACGTTGGACAAGAAAGAAGCGCTTAAGTGGCTGAAAGATACCAACCCCGCCAGGCCATTGAAAGACTTCATCAGCAAGACCCTTAGGGACGTCACGGCGCGCAAACCGAAACAGGAAGAGTCAGAGAAAGGGCGCGTCCAAATGTGCAAAGATTTCTACGACATCCGCACTTTCGGCGCGGTCCTGGCATTAAAAACTGCGCCGAACTGCGGCCAAGTACGCGGCCCAGTGCAGATCACCTTCGCCCGTTCCATCGACCCCATTGTCACACTAGAGCACTCCATTACCCGTTGCGCCGTAGCCACCGAGGCGGAGGCCGAAAAACAGGGTGGTGACAACCGCACCATGGGCCGCAAGTTCACCGTGCCCTATGGCCTATACCGCGCGCACGGCTTTATCTCCGCTCACCTGGCTGGCCAGACGAAGTTCGACGAGAAAGACCTGGAACTGCTCTGGGAGGCGCTGAAAAACATGTTTGAGCACGACCATTCCGCCGCACGGGGCGAGATGGCGACGCGAGGGCTTTACGTGTTCAAGCACGAAAGCCACCTCGGCAACGCCCCTGCTCACACTCTGTTCGAGCGCATCCAGCCGAAGCTCAAGGAGGGCGTGAGCGTACCGCGCAGCTTTGATGATTACGATGTGGCAGTTAAAGGTACCGATCTGCCTGCAGGTGTGACGCTTCAGCCTAATCCATGTTGATATCGTGACCGAGGCCGACGATCTGCACGAATCGCACGCCCAGGTCAGAGATGCAGTGCATCGCCATTTCAGCGACAATAATCTTCTCTCCCTGATTTCCCGAGGAAACAAGCATGGACTGGCACGAGCGAATCACTTCCGATGCCGATACCCTGTTCGGCAAACCGCGCATCAAGGGCACGCGGATCGGCGTCATGTTTATTCTCGATCGTCTGGCCGACGGCTGGTCGGAGGCGGACATTCTTGACAGCTATCCGCGCCTGAAGCGGGAGGACTTGCAGGCGGTGTTCGCCTTCGTGCACGATTGCCTGAAGGACGAAACCTACATCATGGATGCCGCGCTGAAGTCAGGGAACGATCAGCATGACGACAGCGGTGCCGGCGGCGGCAGTGCGGGCGCTCGGTGAAACGCCTGCAGGCCACTTTGCGGTGGTCATCCGAGAAGATACCCGCTTGCGTTTGTTGTCGACGAAACGGTCGAGTGGGTGCGAGCTTGCCGTCAGGCGTGGCGTTGAGCAGAATGTGTCGAATGCCTCAATGCCGTCCGGCCCAATACCCTGGCCGGCGGCTGTGATGAGCAACCGCGATGACGCGGATCAAATCGCCCTGCAGTCGGTAAATCAGAGAATATGGAAAGCTGTGGAGGGCCAGCGTCCGCGTGTTGCTAGCGCCAGCGTGACCCAACTCGGGAAACCGGTTCAGGAGGCCAAGCGCTCGATCGAGTTCATCGGCGAATTCATCCGCCGCAATGAACGCGCTTTCGCCGGTGTACCAATCGACAGCGGCATCGGCATCGGCTTGCGCTTCGTGGCTAAGACTTATCCGCACCGGCTTTGGCGGCATTGATTCTGGCGCGCAGGTGTGCCATCACTGCATCGGCTGGAATCCACTGCGTGCGCCCTGCTTCCATATCGGCCACGCGGCGGGCGATCTCCTCATCCCAGGCTTTGGCAATGGCTTCGGGCGAGTCTTCAGGTTCGCCTTCGAGGCTAATGACAAGGCGATGGATCAACTCGCCGCGTTCCTCAGGCGACAGTTGCAAGGCTTGGCTTTCAATCTCTTTCAAATTTGCTGCCATGATGTTCTCCATCAGCGGATGCGTTGTACGAATATGGTACCACCACAGGCATGAACGAGGCTGATCCTGTCCCCCTATCCGCTCTGCAACACTGGGCCTATTGCCCGCGCCAGTGCGGGCTGATTCATCTGGAACAGGCGTTTGCGGACAACATCCACACGGCGCGCGGGCAGGCGGTGCATCACTTGGTCGATACGCCGGGTTACGAAATCAAATCCGGCGTGCGCGTGGAACGCGCCTTGCCCGTGTGGTGCGACCGGCTGAACTTGATCGGCAAGGCCGATCTGGTCGAGTTTCATCCGGATGGCACGGTGTACCCCGTCGAGTTCAAGCACGGCGCCAAGCGACAGAAGTTGCATGACGACATCCAGCTCGCCGCGCAGGCGATTTGCCTTGAAGAAATGCTCGACCGCCCCGTGCCCAAGGGCGCGATTTTCCACGCCAGCAGTCACCGCCGGCGGGAGGTGGCGATTACCCCCGAGCTCAGAAGGCTGGTCGAAGAAACCGCCGCGGCCATTCGCGCCATGCTGGCCGCGGGGAAGCTTCCGCCGCCAGTGAACGATGCCCGCTGCCGCGAGTGTTCGCTGAAAGATATTTGCCAGCCGGAGGCGCTGGCGGAACAGCGCAGGCTAAAGTATTTGCGTGAGGAATTATTCAGTGAGGCGGGGTAAGGTATTGCGCCATGCCGCAAACACCCAGAAAGGCGCGCTCGACGTTTGCCATTTCCTCTTCGTTCAATGTGGTCAGCGGCCCTTCTCCAAAGCGCTCGCGATCCAGCGCGCGGGGTTGATCCACGACCACCTGGCAATCCACCAGCAAACGACCTTTGGCACGAACCGGTACCCGCCAAATTCGATAGTCGGGATACACCTGCGTTGTAATGGGCAGAATGACAACCATGGGTGTGCCGATTGCGCTCAGTTCATCGGCCTGCAGAACCAGCACCGGCCGGATCTTGCCGATCTCCCGCCCGCGACCAGGGTTCAGGTTGGCTACCCATATCTCGCCACGCCGTATCATTTCCACCACTTCTCAGGCTCAGGTTCGCCGGGCTTGCGGCCTTCGGCGATATCCAGTGCTTCGTTATCCAGCGGCAAAAACTCCTCCGCGATTTCGCGTGCGTGCTGGCGCACGGCTTCATCCGCATATGCGGTTTTGGCTTCGGCAACCAGCGCATCCATCAATTGCTTGCGCTCCAGTTCGCGCAGGAATTTCTCCAATGCCGCACGCGCCAGCTCGGAACGGTTCTGGTGGGTCTGTGCCGCCAGCGCGGTTAATTGCCTGTCGAGATTATCCGGCAAGCGTAAGGTCAGGGTCGCCATGTCATCTCCTATGAACTGCAATTCGTATTGCATATTGTAATACAAAAATGCATACAATTCAAAATACCCTCTACGTCATGACGTCGCACGCCTACGTGCATCTGGAGAATGCCACCCTGCGCGTCGACGTGGAGCATGAGAAAAAGCTTCAGGTGCCGCTGCACCATCTGGGCGGCGTGGTCTGTTTCGGCAATGTCATGGTCTCGCCCGCGCTCATGCACCGTCTGGCGGACGAAGGCAAGTCGTTGGTGCTACTGGACGAATCAGGCCGCTTCAAGGCAAGGCTCGAAGGCCCGGTCTCCGGCAACATTCTGTTGCGCCAAGCGCACCACCGCATGGCCTCGGAGCCCGTTTTCACTCTGGAGTTTGCGCGTGCCCTGGTCGCGGGCAAACTCAAGAACAGCCGTACCAACCTGCAACGGGGCGCGCGTGAAGCCGCCGACCCGGATGAGGCTGCAACGCTCACCCGCACTGCCGACAACCTCGCCGCCGCACTGCGCGCTGCGGCCGTTGCCACTACGCTGGACGAGTTGCGCGGCGTGGAAGGCGAAGCTGCGCGCGGCTACTTCGCCGCCCTGAATCTCATTGTCAAACCGCAGGCGCGTGCGGAGTTTGCGCTCAATGGCCGTACTCGCCGCCCGCCACTGGATCGCTTCAACGCTCTGATCTCCTTCCTCTACGCCATGCTTATGAACGACTGCCGTTCCGCCTGCGAAGCTGTGGGGCTGGATGCGCAACTCGGTTTCCTCCACGCCGTTCGCCCGGCTCGTGCCGCGCTCGCGCTGGACTTACAGGAAGAATTCCGCTCGATACTCGCCGACCGATTGGCTCTCACCCTCATCAACCGTGGCCAGATCACCGCCGACGACTTTGACCAACGCGAAGGTGGCGCCGTTATGCTGGGCGACGAAGGCCGCCGCACTGTCGTCACTGCTTGGCAGGAACGCAAACAGGAAGAAATTACTCATCCGCTCACCGAAAGCAAAATCCCCATCGGGCTCTTGCCCTTCGTCCAGGCGCGTTTCATCGCGCGCACCATCCGGGGCGAGATGGGAGGCTATCTGCCATATCTGGCGAAATAGGACACCTCATGCTCATCATCGTCACCTATGATGTCTCCACCGAAACCGCCGCCGGCCGCAAACGATTGCGACGAGTTGCAAAGGTCTGTGAAAGCGTGGGACAGCGTGTGCAGAAATCCGTATTCGAATGCACCGTTGACGAAATGCAGTTTGAACAACTGGAGCGCACCCTGCTCGCCGAAATCGACGAGACGGAGGATAATTTGCGCTTTTACCGCATCACCGAACCCGTGGAACTGCGGGTCAAACAACATGGCTGCTTCGATTTTGAAGGCCCGCTCATTGCTTGATGGACCAGCGCGAATGTCTATCGACCTCCAATATCCGGAGCTTTCGCGCGGGAGTTAACTTGATGACCGATAAGCCATTTTCACGCAATACCCCACCCTTGAAGCATAACCATTGGGTTTCTAGGATGGGTTCGCGGGAAAATGCAGAAATCCTCTTGCGCGGCGATACGTTGCGTGAGCGGAGTATCGCCC
>JBQMQE010000283.1:0-5750 GCA_052172655.1 Burkholderiales bacterium | reverse complement strand
TTCTTGAACGGATGCGCTTTTCATCCGTTCAAGAAACACGGTTGGCGCGCGCAGCGCGCAAGGTTTTTCGCGGCATATAGCCAGATTCGATACGCTCTACACAAGCGAATTTTCAGGAGATCATCATGACCGACGCCGTAATCGTTTCCACCGCACGCACCGGCCTCGCCAAGTCTTGGCGCGGCGCCCTCAACATGACCCACGGCGCCACCATGGGCGGCCACGTGGTGAAGCACGCGATCGAGCGCGCAGGCATCGAAGCCGCCGAGGTCGAGGACGTGCTCATGGGCTGCGCCACGCCCGAGGGCGCGACCGGCGCCAACATCGCGCGCCAGATCGCGCTGCGCGCCGGCTGCCCGGTAACCACCGCGGGCGCCACCGTGAACCGTTTCTGCTCCTCCGGTCTGCAGACTATCGCCATGGCGGCGCAGCGCGTCATGGCCGGCGAGGCCGACATATTCGTTGCCGGCGGGTTGGAGGCGATCTCCTGCGTGCAGAACGAAGCCAACCGGCACATGATCAATGAGGTGTGGCTGAAGCAGAACAAGCCGGAAATCTACTGGACCATGCTGCAGACCGCGGAGCAGGTCGCAAAGCGCTACAAAATTTCGCGCGAGCTGCAGGACGAATACGGCGCGCGCAGCCAGCAGCGCGCGGCCAAAGGCCAGGCCGAAGGCAAGTTCGACGACGAGATCGTGCCTTTCACCACCGTCATGGGTGTCGCCGACAAGGGTAGCGGCATGCTGCTGACGCGCGAAGTCACGCTGACCAAGGATGAAGGCATACGCACCGATACCACCTACGAGGGCGTGTCCAAGATCAAGCCGGTGTTCCCGGACGGGGTGATCTCCGCCGGCAATGCCAGCCAATTCTCCGACGGCGCTTCGGCCGCGGTGGTGATGAACGCGAAACTAGCCGAGCAGAAAGGCCTCAAGCCGCTGGGCATATTCCGCGGTTTCGCCGTGGCCGGCTGCGAACCCGACGAGATGGGCATCGGCCCGGTGTTCGCTATCCCGAAATTGCTCAAGCGCACCGGCGTCAGGCTCGAAGACGTCGGTCTGTGGGAGCTGAATGAGGCTTTCGCGGTGCAGGTGATCTATTGCCGCGACAAGCTGGGCCTTCCCGACGACCGCCTCAACGTAAACGGCGGCGCCATCGCCGTCGGCCATCCCTACGGCATGTCCGGCTCCCGGCTCACCGGCCACGCGTTGATCGAGGGCAAGCGCCGCGGCGCCAAATACGTCGTCGTCACCATGTGCATCGGCGGCGGCCAGGGCGCGGCCGGATTGTTCGAAGTCGTCTGAGCATGGCCTGAGCCGGACATGCCCACCACCAAAGTAGTCAGCGACATCGCCGGCAAGGTTTGGAAGATCGAAGCTGTTGCCGGCACCAGGGTGGCGCAGGACGATACCGTGCTCATCCTCGAGTCGATGAAGATGGAAATCCCGGTGACCGCCCCGCGCGCGGGCACTGTGATCGAAATCTACTTCAAGGAAGGCGAGGTGGTGGGCGAGGGCGATGTAGTTGCGATCATCGAATAGCCCCGTGCGATCCTGCTGCCCGTCATGGAATCCAAGATCCTCTCGCGCCGCGACCTCGAGTTCGTCCTGTACGAACTGCTCGATGTCGGCACACTGACAGCCCGGCCGCGTTACGCCGACCATACACGCGAGACCTTCGACGCCGCGCTCGACACCTGCGAACGCATGGCAACCGAGCTGTTCGAGCCGCATTACCGCAAGAACGACCAGAACGAGCCGCATGTCGTCCACGACAAAGACGGCGGCGAGCATGTACACATCATCGCCGAGGTCAAGCAGGCGCTGGATGCCTTTTGCCAGGCGGGCCTGATGGCGGCCGGGCAGGACTACGACCTGGGCGGGATGCAATTGCCCGCGGTGGTGAACGCAGCCTGCTTCGCCTGGTTCAAGGGCGCGAACGTCTCCACCGCCGGCTATCCCTTCCTCACCATCGGCAACGCCAACCTGCTGCTCGCGCACGGCTCCAGGGAGCAGATAGACACCTACGTGCGGCCGATGATGGAAGGGCGCTTCTTCGGCACCATGTGCCTGTCGGAACCCCAGGCGGGCTCTTCGCTCGCCGATATCAAGACCCGCGCCGAGCCGCAGCCCGACGGCAATTACCGCCTGTACGGCAACAAGATGTGGATCTCCGCCGGCGAACACGAGTTGTCGCAGAACATCGTCCACCTGGTGCTGGCGAAAATTCCCGGCGCCCCTGCCGGCGTGAAGGGAATATCGCTGTTCATCGTGCCGAAGAAGCTGGTAAACGCCGACGGCTCGCTCGGCGAGCGCAACGACGTGGTGCTCGCCGGCCTGAATCACAAGATGGGTTACCGCGGCATCACCAACACGCTGCTCAATTTCGGCGAAGGCAAGTTCAGGCCCGGCGGCAGCGATGGTGCCGTAGGCTATCTGGTGGGCGAGGCGAACCGCGGCCTCGCCTGCATGTTCCACATGATGAACGAAGCCCGGATCGGCGTCGGCATGGGCGCGGTGTTGCTGGGTTACACCGGCTACCTGCATGCGCTGGACTACGCGCGCAACCGGCCGCAGGGGCGGCATCCGGGCGCGAAGGACCCGACTTCGCCGCAAGTGCCGATCGTCGAGCACGCCGACGTGCGCCGCATGCTGCTGGCGCAGAAATCCTACGTCGAGGGCGGCCTCGCGCTGTGCCTGTACTGCGCGCGCCTGGTGGACGAGCAGAAAACCGGCGAGAGCGAAGCCGCGCGCGAGGAAGCCGGCTTGCTGCTGGACATACTCACCCCGATCGCGAAGAGCTGGCCCTCGCAGTGGTGCCTGGAAGCGAACAACCTCGCCATCCAGGTGCACGGCGGCTATGGCTACACGCGCGACTACAAGGTGGAGCAGCTCTACCGCGACAACCGCCTCAATCCGATCCACGAGGGCACGCACGGCATCCAGGCGCTGGACCTGCTCGGGCGCAAGGTCGGCATGGGACAGGGCCGCGCGTTCGAACTGCTGCTCGCGCGGATGGGCGCGACCGCGGCCGAGGCGCGGGCAAGCGAATCCACGTCGCTGCACCAGTTCGGCGAGGCGCTGACTGCAGCCACGGTGCAGGCCGGCATTACCACCCGAGCGCTATTGTCAGGGCGCGATCCCAACCTGATGCTCGCCAACGCCACGGTCTACCTGGAAATGCTGGGGCATGTTGTGATCGCGTGGACCTGGCTGCGCCAGGCGCTGCTGGCCGAACGAGCGCTCGCGCGCGCGCAAGGCGGTGACAAAATGTTCTATCGAGGCAAGCTGCAGGCCTGCCAGTATTTCTTCCGCTACGAGCTGCCCAAGACGGCGGCGCAAAACGAACTCCTGCGCAGCCTTGACCCGACCTGCCTGGAAATGCGCGAAGAGTGGTTTTAACCGATGGCGCCGGGATGGCAATGCGGCGTTGCGTCTGTCGAATGTCTGCCATGCAGAAGCGTCAGCGTCGGCAGCCGACCCCTATGCAAATTGATGAATGCACGCAGGAATGGCCGTTCTCCTGGGAAGGGGACGGCGAAACTGAAAGTTCGGCGCGAAGCGCGGCTACGGGCGCGCGGTCGAGCGCGCGACAATTTAGCGGTGAAACACATCAACACCCCATTCTTATTGGAGGACTAGACCATGCGCGGACGTGAAGTATTCATGCAGAGCCTCGTGGCCCACGGGGTTCGGCATATTTTCGGCAACCCCGGCACCACTGAGAACCCGCTGCTCGATTCGCTGATCGATTACCCGTCGATTGGCTACGTGGTGCACCTGCACGAGGGTATCGCTGTCGGCGCGGCCAGCTACTACGCGCGCGCCACCGGCCGTACCGGCGTGGTCAGCCTGCACGCGGCGCCGGGCCTGGGCAACGGTATCGGCATGATCTACAACGCCCTGAAGGCAAATGCGCCGATGGTCGTCACCGCTGGCCAGCAGGACACGCGCATGCTGCGCCGCGAGCCGCTCCTCGCCCACGACCTGGCCGCAATGGCAGCGCCGGTGACCAAGTGGAGCACGCAGGTGCAATGCGCCGATGAGGTGGACGAAGTAATGCGCCGTGCGTTCAAGATCGCCAACGACCCGCCCTGCGGACCGGTGTTCGTCTCTCTGCCGATCGACGTGATGGAGCAGCCGACGGACAATGGACCGATCGCGCCGGGCCGCCTGTACCGGGAGGCCGTCCCGGATGCGCGTGCGCTGGCCGACGCCTGCGCGATGATCATGGCCGCGCACGCCCCGGTCATCGTGGTCGGCGACGAGGTCGCACGCACCGGCGCCGTCGCCGATCTGGTCAGGATCGCCGAGCGCATCGGCGCGCCGGTGTGGCTCGAGAGGCTTCGTGGCCACGTCTCGTTTCCAAGTTCACATCCGCACGCGCGCGCAGGTGTGCCATTCGACGCTGCCGCGATCCGCAACACGTTTGCCGGCGCAGATCTCATGCTGCTGGTCGGAGGTCCATTCTTTGAGGAACTCTGGTTCGCGCCCGGTTTGCCGTTTCCCGAGGGTGCACGGGTCGTGCAGATCGAATCTTCGGCGTCGCCGCTCGCGTACAAGCATGCGGTCGACGTCGGCCTGGTCGCAGGCATGGGCGCGGCGCTACGCGCACTCGACGACGCGGTCGCGGCAGAAGCCGACGAAGCTTGGCGCGCGGCCGCTAAACAGCGCTGCGCGCAGCTCGCCGCGCAGAAGGCCCAGGACAGGGCGACCTACCAGGCGCGCCTGGCGAAGGCATGGGCGCGCGTACCAATCTCGATGTCACGCGCAATGACCGAGCTGCGCAAAGCCACGCCGGCCAATGCCTTGATCGTCGAAGAGGCGATCACCGCAAAGATCGATTTCGAGGCAGCGTTTCAGTTTGACGCGCCCGAGCAATACCTCGGCGCGCGCGGCGGCGGCATCGGACAGGCCCTGGCGGGTGCGATTGGCGCCAGCATCGGTCATCCTGGTCGCCCGGTCCTGTGCGTGTCGGGCGATGGCTCGGCGATGTACTCGATCACGGCGCTGTGGACCGCGGCGCACCACGACCTGCCGATCGTGTTCGTCATACTGGCCAATCGAGAGTACCGCGTTCTCAAACAGAACCTGGACCTCTATCGGCAGCGCTTCAACGCCCTGTCGAGCAAGCCCTATCCGCAGATGGACCTGGCCAAACCGGCGTTGGGATTTGTCGAGATGGCTGCGGGTGCGGGGGTGGCGGGGGTGCGCGTGAGCCAGCCGGACGAGGTCGCCGGCGCTATCGAGCAGGCATTCGCGGCGGGAAAGCCACGGCTGGTGGAGATCGCGATAGAGGGTATGCGTTGAGCGCGCACGGAGGGATGAATCGACTAACCAGACGTCAAGAAGTATCTCCCTGTCGTAAGCGCATACGGTCGACGAATATGATCGACCTTCGCCAAATGCGGCTGTTTCGCTCCTGAGCACTGAGCGGACGGAGCGGATTTGCCGCGCCCCGGCACCTTGATCCGTAACCCGGCCATCGAATTTGCTAACGGGTCGTCCGGCAACAGCAGCACTTCCTCGGTTCCCGCTACAGCGCCCGCATCGGGATGCCCGCGCGGTGCCGGTTGTCGTACCTGAAACCCGCTGCCTACTGAGATCTCGGCCAAGGTCTGCTTAACAAAAGTGTCGAGGGCGGCAGGCGACCCCTATGCATAGTTGTCAACTATGCATAGTTGGTCTCGCGCGCCGAGCCGGGTGCGCTGTGTGGCTGGGGTGGCAGAGGTTGATCTGAACTTTGCATAG
>JBQMQE010000282.1:0-5779 GCA_052172655.1 Burkholderiales bacterium | reverse complement strand
GCGCCGGTCTTGGGCGAGCACTTCACGCTCGGCAGACCATCCTGGAGCTTGTGCGGGTTCAGCTCCGAGGCGTCTTTTCGGCTTTCGAAACAAGGTTTGTCTTCCGCGAGGGCAGGTGCAGCCGCCAGGCAGGAGAGCGCCAGAACCACGCTAGCGAATACATATCTGTTCATGTACGCTTTCTCGCCCTTAGCCGACCGCGACGCGGCCTTGGCGGCGCGCGCGGCTGCCTCGCCTTGCCCCGCTGCCCACGTCCACCTTTGCGTCCGGATCGCTCGAACGCGCCCACGGTTGCATCCTTGTCGGTTCGAAGCTGGTTCGGTAAGGCAACGGTGCAGCATTGCGTATCACTGACCATGGTTCGCTTGCGTACTTCACTTCCCCGAGCAAAATGCCGATGGCGCCCTTCATCAGCACAGTGGCGATAAGCATACCCATCGCCCAATCACCCATAGTGATGAGGATTTCAATCAATGTCGGAGCGTATTCGGTCACTTCACCACTGGGAGTCGGAATAAAACCCGGAACCACGGTTCCCATGCCTTTTTCGATCCAGATCCCGCCGAAGGCCAGGATGCAGGCAATCGGCAGCAGCCGGTGATTTTTGCGCACGCTGGGGGTCAGGAGCATGACAAAAGCGACGAGGTTGAACACCAGGGAAGCCCAGAACCACGGCACCAGTCTGTTCAGCCCATCCAGTCCAAACATCAGGTATTGCAGGCCCAGTGAGTGTTCGGTTACGGCATAGAGCTCGGTCACAATTTCCGACATCGTCAAGTACAGGGCGATTCCCAGGCAAAAGGCGACGATGGTTGAAAGCGTGTTGATGGCTGAGTCGTCGATCGACAAACGCGTGTTCTTGCGGATGTACAAAAGCAGCAAAATGATCAGCGACGGACCGGCTGCGAATGCCGTGGCAATGAAGCGGATCGGCATCATGCTGGTGTTCCACAGCGGCCGGGCGGGCATGGTGCTCAGGAAAAACGCGGTGACGGTGTGAATGCTCAAAGCCCAAACAATGGAGATATAGATCAAAGGCATGTAGAACTTGCGGTTGACCTCGGTGCCCATATAGCGGGTGTACATGAAATAGAAACCACCGACGAGGTTCAGAATGAGGTAGGTTGACAGCGTGATGACATCCAACGCCAAGGCGGAACTTGGAATGTTGAGGATGCCAAACGGCGGAATCATGTGCCACAGCCGCTCCGGGCGGCCCATGTGCGACAAAATGAACAGGTTGCACGCCATGACCGCAGAGACGGCAAGCATTTCACCCAAAACGGTGACATCATGCAAACCCTTGTGGTGATAGACATGAGCCGGGAACATAATGGTGACCGCCCCGGCAGCCACACCCACCATAAAAACGAAGTTGGCAATGTACAAGCCGTCAGTGATTTGATTGGTCAAACCGGTAATGATTAGACCTTCAGTGGCCTGCAGGTAGGTGCCGTACAACAAGATCAGTACAAATACCCCCAGAAACGCGATCCAGGCATAAAACTTGAGGCCGCCTTTGATGACATAAGTAGCGAAGTCGATGGCAAATTGAATGATTGAACGCATGATTTCACGCCTTAGTCAAAGTAATAGAAGAACTTTGGATAAGTGTTGATTTCAGCTTTCAGCCTAAAGACATTTTTTCTGGCCACAATTCGACTCACTTCGCTTTCGGGATCGAGAAGATTGCCGAACTTGCGTGCGCCCACCGGGCAAACCTCGACGCAAGCCGGATAGCGCCCCGAGCGCGTGCGCTGAACGCACCAGGTGCATTTCTCGACCACACCACGCATGCGCGGGCGATTGCCCAGGTAATGCGTGACCGGGTTCATTTCCTCCCTGGATAAATTCGGAGTGGTAAAGTTGAAACGGCGTGCCCAGTAGGGGCACGCGTCAATGCATTGCTTGCAGCCAATGCACCAGTTGTAGTCGATCACCACGATGCCGTCCGGCTCGCGATAAGTCGTCCGCACCGGACAGACCTTGACGCAGGGCGGCTTTTCGCACTGCATGCAGGCCATGGGCATGTAAAGGGAATTGTCTTCAGGCACCTTCTTGGGTGCGTAGTAATTCTCGCCCTCAAGCACCACGCCAGCCGGACTGTAGGCATTGCCGCCCACCTGGATCCCCGCGGCGTCGGGGTAACCCTTGTTCATTTTTTCCTGGGTGAACTCGCCTTTTTTCATTTTCAGAACTTGAATCCACTCAATTTCTTTTCCCTTGCGGGATTCGTCGCGGCGCGACTGATTATTTTCCTGGACGCAGGCCTTGACGCACCGGCGGCAACCGATGCATTTCTGAATATTCAGTGCGTAGCCGAACAGCACACCCTCGGCCGCAGGCGTTCCATCGACCGTCACTTTCTTCTGAAATTCGGCTGAGTAGCGCTTTTCCAAGCGCGTCCTTGCCTGCTTCTTTTCCGCGTCGGTCATCAGGCGATAGTTGCCTTGGAACCACTCGGCCCATTCCATCTTCGCCTGTGCATCATCGGAGTGGGTAAGCAGTGCCGCCGCGCCCATTAGCGAAGCGATGCCAAGACCGCCCGCATCTTTCAGAAAGCCGCGCCGCGAAGAATTGACGGTCCCTTCGGACTTCTGCACCTGCGCCGGCCGGGCTTCGCGCTGCGATGGCGGCGCCGTGTCAAGACCGGCGCTGGACGTTTTTTCTTGTGGCACCATTTCTCCAGATATGGTTCGGCTGTTACTTCGTGGGAGCGGGCGCGCGACCATGCTTGCAAAAACTGCGGCGCCCGCGCCCGCAAAACCGCCGGTGAACGTTGTCGCGACGACGAAGTCACGACGACGTCAGTTGGTCAAGACCGGTTGGCAAGCTCGACCAGATCCTGAACATCTCTCCCCCGATTCTTGACCAACCAATGCGTCAGATCGCCGCTCGATAAAAGCGCTTCCACCTTGCCGTCTTCCACTATCGGCAAGTGCCGGAACCGCTTCTTGGTGACTAACTCCATTGCATCGCCCACGGTCATCCCGGGCGAGACGCAGTAGGGATTTGTCGTCATTACCTCGACGACTCTTGTGTCGCGGGGATCGCGGCCGGCAGCCAGCACTCTGCTCAGCGCATCACGCTCGCTGAAGATGCCGACCAGCTTTCCGGCATCCATGACCATCAGGGCGCCAATTTTATTGTCGGTCATCTTGCGTACGCACTCCACTACCAGAGCATCGGCTTGCACTGAATGCGTCACGCCGGCTTCATCACTTAATATCGCCTGCAAAGTAGCTGCGTGCCTGTCCGGCAGCTGCCTGAAGTACACAAAGGCGATGGTGGCGATCGTGCTCAAAATAAGCACATACAGTCCCGCCTCTCCGACGAACGTCTGCGCGTCCTCCACCGCAAAAGCAAATGCCACGGGGGAAAACAATGCGAGTCCGATAACTGCGGCCGACCTATCAAGAAGCTTTTTCATTGCTAACCTCCTCTACGGAACGGTTGACGACTTACCTGGCTTTCGCCTTGCGTCCAGCTATGTGCTCCGGCCAGGCGTTGCGAGTAGCCATCCATTCGAATTGCGCGCGATACTCCTGCGGCCCCGCAACCAGAACCGGGGCAGTAGCCAGATCAAGCAGTTTGGGTATACGCTCCATGCCGAGACCTTTGTTCGTTCCCCCGTGCTGCCCCTCAGGCCGCTTTGCAGTGCACCCGCGTGCTCCGATGCAATGCAATTGACGCTATCATGTGGAATGCCCGGTGATTGAACCAGAGGCGATGGTCATGAATTGGCAAGGACGTTGGTCCTTTTTGCGACGGGACCTAGGTCGATAGACGCCCAGAATATGCTTGTTATAATTTGTTTCGCCACTACCACGATCTGCGGCGGCCGCCATGAGCTTTTCCGTTCGAATGAGCCTCACCCACAAACCGCTGGTCGGTGGGTTCGCCGTGCTGCTGGTCGGGATGCTGGCGTTGGGTACCTGGCTCAGCGGGGCCATCGAGAAAAGAGTGACCCATCACGAAGGGGAGCTGTTCGCCCAGTATGTGGACAGCGTCCTCTCCGACCAGATGCAGTCACTCGCCAACGGCGGATTGCTGAGCGATGCCGGTATGCTTGCGCTGGACAAGCTGCTTCACGGAACGAGCCTCGCAGCGCGCATCGTCGCATTCAAGTTGTGGTCACGCGACGGACGCGTCCTCTACAGCACTGATCTCACCCAGATCGGTCTGCGCTCTGAGATAACACCCGCCCTTGCCGCCGCGTTTCGGGGCGAGACGCAATCGCGGATGTTCATGCTCGAGGATGAGGAACGCCGGCTCCAGGGCGCGCACGGGTCGGAGCTCATCGAAATCTACGCGCCGGTACGTCAACCGAAAACCGGATCGATCCTGACGGTTGCCGAGATCGATCAGACGACCGATGTCCTGGACCATGCCGTCGGCGCGGCCCAGGCGCAAAGCTGGATAGCGGTGATCGCGGCAGCGACGCTCATGTACCTGCTGCTTGCCGCCCTGATCATGCCCGCGAGCAACACCCTCATCGCCCAGAAGCGGCAACTGCAGGAGAAAGTCTCACAGCTCACGAACCTGTTGGCGGAGAAAGAGCAGGTCCATGAGCGGGTGGCCCGTGCCGCAGGAGGCACGACCGCGCGCTACGAACGCTCGCTGCACCGTATCGCGGTCGATCTGCACGATGGCCCGGTGCAGGGAATTGCCCTCGCGGCCATGCGCCTGGGAACATTGGCGGAGGTGTGCAGCAACTGCAGCGAAGCGATCGGCGCGAAGTCCACGGTGGCCGAGGAATTCAGAAGACTTCAGGAAACGCTGGATTCGGCGCAGCAAGACGTGCGCTCGCTTTCCAAGGGGCTGCACCTGCCCAATATCGAAGAACTGTCTCTGGCCGACGTCGCGCGGCGCGTGGTGCGCGACTACAAGGGCTCCTCTGGAATGGTCGCCGAGTTGACGATCAACAACGTACCTGAAGACGGGCCGCTGCCGGTCAAGATCACCTTGTTTCGTCTTCTGCAAGAATCGCTGGCCAATGGATTCCGGCATGGCGGCGCGGTAAAGCAGCACATCCTGCTGGGCACCTCGGACAACCGGCTGCAGGTGGTGGTGCGCGACGAAGGAAAAGGCTTCGATCCGAAAGCCACGGAAACCGAGGGCCACCTGGGTCTCCAGGGCATGCGCGAGCGCGTCGAGATTCTGGGTGGAACGTTTTACGTATGGAGCGCGGTAGGCAAGGGAACGGTGGTGCGGGCCGATTTGCCCTTGACGAGCGGCAAGGGCACATGACTGAACCCATCCGCATCGTTATCGCCGACGATCATCCGCTGTTCCGCGAGGGCGTTTCCCACTCGCTTGCCGCCGAGCCAGATCTCGCGGTGGTGGGGCAGGCGGAGAGCGGCGAGGAAACTTTGCGCCTTGCCATGGATCTCGTTCCCGATGTCGTTCTGCTCGACATCGGCATGCCCGGCTGGGGAGGGCTGGTAACGGTGGAGAAGTTGTCGCAAGCCTGCCCGGCGACGAAGGTCGTGATGCTGACCGCTTTCGATGACGAAGACCGCTTGCTCGCGGCGTTCAAAGGCGGCGCGCGGGGCTACGTGGTGAAGGGCGTGCCGGCACGCGATCTGGCCAATATCGTGCGTATGGTCGCCGCCGGGGACGTGTACGTTTCGCGCTCGCTCGCCGCCAGCTTGCTGAGCGAGCTGACAGGGAGGCGGCCGCAGGACCCGTTAAGCGAGCTGTCGGAGCGCGAGGGTAAGATCTTGAACCTGGTGGCCGAAGGCCTGACCAATCGCGAGATCGGAGAGCGCGTGCATCT
>JBQMQE010000281.1:0-5781 GCA_052172655.1 Burkholderiales bacterium | reverse complement strand
TCGAGAAAATCCGGCTCACCGGCGGCGAGCCGCTGCTGCGCAAGAACGTCGAGCGTCTGGTCGAAATGCTCGCCGCGATTACCCTGCCCAATGGCGAGCGCGTCGAACTTACGCTCACCACCAACGGCTCGTTGCTGGCGAAGAAAGCGCGCGCGCTGAAAGACGCTGGCCTGCGCCGCGTCACCGTCAGCCTGGACGCGCTGGACGATCCGACCTTCATGGCGATGAACGACGCCGAATTCCCGGTGGCCAAGGTGCTCGCGGGCATAGACGCCGCGGATGCGGCCGGCCTCGCGCCGGTTAAAATCAACATGGTGGTGAAGCGCGGCGTGAACGAGCATTCGATCCTGCCGATGGCGCGCCGCTTCAAGGGCACGGGCCACGTGCTGCGCTTCATCGAATTCATGGACGTGGGCGCGACCAACGGCTGGCGCATGGATGACGTGATTGCCTCGCGCGAGATCATACGCATGATAGATGCGCAAATGCCGCTCAAAGCTATCGATCCCAATTACCCGGGCGAAGTCGCGGAGCGCTGGCGCTACCGCGATGGCGCGGGCGAGATCGGCGTCATTTCCTCGGTTACCCAGGCTTTCTGCCGCTCCTGCACCCGCGCGCGCATCTCCACCGAGGGCATGCTCTACACCTGCCTGTTCGCGACCTCGGGCTACGATTTTCGCGCCTTGCTGCGCGCGGGCAAGTCGGACGCGGAAATCCGCGCCGCCATCGCCGCCGTGTGGGGCGCGCGCGACGACCGCTACTCGGAAATCCGCACCGCGGAAACGGCGAAACAGCGCAAGATCGAAATGTCCTACATCGGCGGCTGAAGATGCAGATGCATCGGATCGTAGTCGGTATCACGATTTCGCCATGAAGCCGCACTATCGCCCCGAAGTCACCCGCGCCAGCCGCCCGCTTACTTTCGAGGTCGAGGCGATCAACGAACGCGGCGAGATGGTGCCCACCGCCATCGCCGGCGAAAACCCGCTGACGCTGTACGTCGACAAACGCGAGATCGTCACGCTGATGACCCTGGGCCAGGCGCCCGAAGCCCTCGCCGTCGGCTACCTGCGCAACCAGCGGCTGGTGCAATCGATCGCTGAAATCGCGGCGGTGCAGGTGGACTGGGAGACCGATTCGGTGGTGGTGACCACGCGCAAGGCGACGAGCGGGGAAGCGCGCGCGCGCGCCAAGGGCATGACGGACAGAATGAAAAAGCGCACCGTCACCACCGGCTGCGGCCAGGGGACGGTGTTCGGCGACCTGATGGAGGAAATCGATCAGGTGAAGCTGCGCGACGACGTGCGCCTGTCGGAAGCAACGCTGTATGCGCTGATGGACCAGGTGCGCCACCACGAAACCATCTACAAAAACGCCGGCGCGGTGCACGGCTGCGCCCTGGCGACGAACGAGCCGGGCGCGAGCCGCATCCTGAGCTTCGTCGAAGACGTGGGGCGGCACAACGCCGTGGACGCGATCGCCGGGCAGATGTGGCTGGAAGACATCGACGGCTCCGACAAGATCTTCTACACCACCGGCCGGCTCACCTCGGAAATGGTGATCAAGGCGGCGCAGATGTCCATCCCGTTCCTGGTGTCGCGTTCGGGCCTGACGCAAATGGGCCACGCGATCGCGCAAAAGACAGGCATCACCATGATCGGCCGCGCCACTGGCAAGCATTACCTGCTGTTCACGGGCAAGCAGCGCTTCGCGAAACCGGTCGGCCCGACCGTGCTCGCATGAGCGCGAGCCGCATCAAGGACGCCGTCGCCGGGCTCATTCTCGCCGGCGGCCAGGCCAGGCGCATGGGCGGCGTCGACAAGGGACTGCAGGATTTTCGCGGCAAGCGCCTCATCGACCATGTCTTCGAGCGGCTCGCACCGCAGGTAGGCGAAATCATCATCAACGCCAACCAGAACCACGTGATCTACGGGGCTTTCGGGGTGCGCGTGGTGGGCGATGCCATCGGCGGCTTTGCCGGTCCGTTGGCGGGCCTGCATGCGGGGCTGTCGGCGTCGCGCCTGCCCTATCTCGCCACCGCGCCCTGCGATTCGCCCTTCCTGCCCGAGGACCTGGTCGCGCGCCTGTATGCCGGGCTAGCTCGCGCGCGGGCGAACATCGCCGTGGCCAAGACCGGCAATTGGCAACAGCCGGTGTTCTGCCTCGCGCGCCGCGACGTGCTCGATCACCTTGCAGACTTCCTCAAGGCCGGCGGCCGCAAGGTCGACGCCTGGTACGCGACCCTGCGCGTCGCCGAGGTCGCATTCGACGACGAGGCCGATGCATTTTCCAATATCAACACCAACGATGAACTCAAGGCCCTCGAAGCGGGCAGTCTCTGACCGGGGGCCGGCGCTTGCCCGCAGCATTCACGGACAATTCAGGATAGACAAGGCGGAGCTCAAAGCATGACGACGCTGCAGCAAATCACCAGTTGCATGGACGCGTACGATCCGGAGGCGCTCGCGGTGGACCAGGCGCGCGCGGTGGTGCGCGCCTTTCTCGCCCCGGTCAGCACCAATGAAAGGCTTGCGCTGCGCTCGGCCCTCGGACGCGTGCTCGGGGAGGACATCGTCTCCACGCTGGACGTGCCGGCGCACGACAACTCGGCCATGGACGGCTATGCCCTGCGCCACGCCGACCTCGCTCCCGAGGCCGAAACCGTGCTGCGCCTTGCAGGCAGCGCTTTCGCCGGGAGGCAGTTCGACGGCAGCATGGGCAAGGGTGAATGCGTGCGCATTATGACCGGCGCGGTGATGCCCGAGGGCGCCGACACGGTTGTGATCCAGGAAATCGTCCACACCGAGGGCGAGCGCGTGCGCATCCCCGCGGGCCAGAAGCGTGGCCAGAACCGGCGCCTCGCAGGCGAAGATCTCGCCGCGGGCAAACCCGTGCTCAAGGCCGGGCAACTGGTCGGCCCGGCCGAGCTGGGACTGATCGCCTCGCTCGGTTTGGCCGAAGTGATGGTGCGGCGGCGCCTGCGCGTGGCGTTTTTCTCGACCGGCGACGAACTGGCCTCGGTCGGCGCGGCGCTGAAGCCGGGCGAGGTCTACGACAGCAACCGCTACACGCTCTACGGCATGCTGTCGCGCCTCAACTGCGACCTGATCGATATGGGCGTGGTGCGCGACGATCCCGCCAGCCTGGAGCACGCGCTCAAGACTGCAGCGGCGGACGCCGACGCGATCATCACCTCGGGCGGCGTATCCGTGGGCGAAGCCGATTTCATGCGCGAGCTGCTCGGCAAACTGGGCGAGGTCGTGTTCTGGAAGATTGCGATGAAACCGGGCCGGCCGATGGCATTCGGCAAAATCGCGCATGCAGGAAATGCGGCGCACTTCTTCGGCCTGCCAGGCAATCCGGTTGCGGTGATGGTGACGTTCTACCAATTCGTGCGCGAGGCGCTGCTCGCATTGTCCGGCCGCAGCGGCGAGTGCACGCTGCCGCTGTTGCCGGTAGCCTGCACTGCCGCCATCAAGAAGAACCCGGGGCGCACCGAATTCCAGCGCGGTACCCTCGCACGCAATGACCAGGGGCAATGGAGCGTCTCCCCGACCGGCGCTCAAGGCTCGGGCGTGCTGCGCTCCATGTCGGAAGCCAACTGCTTCATCGTACTCGAGCACGCGCGCGCAGCGGTCAAGCCGGGCGAGCTGGTGCAGGTGCAGCTCTTCGACGGGCTGATTTAGGACGAAGCACTCCGGGTGATTCCCGGCCGGGCGGGAGCCTCGGCTGCATTTCGCCGGTGGTATCATCGGCGCATGCGGCAAGCCTCTTCATTGCATCGCGCGCTGTTTCGCGCACCCGGCGAGCTCGGTTCGGCGTTCCTGGGTTGGGGCGCAAGCTGGTGGCGTGTGTTCCACTTCGGCGCGCTCGCGCTGGTGTTGGCGCTTTCGCCCGCGACCTACGACAGGGAGAACCGCGCGGTGACGGCGAGACAGATCTACTTCACCGCCTGGCAGGTCCTGCCCTGGTTCACGCTGCTGTCGGCGCTGCTCAGCCTGGTGCTGATCCGCGTCGTCGTGGTGACCTCCCTGAGCTACGGCCTGTCGCAATACGCGCTGGAAATGGTGGTGCGCGTGCTGGTGCTGGAGCTGATTCCGCTGTTCGCTGCGCTGTTCGTCGCGCTGCGCTCCGGCGCCGCGATCAACACTGAAGTCACGCTGATGCACGTCCGCGGCGATTTCGACGCGATGCAGCGCGCAGGCGTGGATCCATTGCGCCGCGAGCTGGTGCCGCGGGTGATCGGCAGCGCGGTGTCGGTGGTGGCGCTGGCTGCCGTCAGCGGCGTGATCGCGCTGCTGCTCGCCTACGTCGGCATCTACGGTTTTTCACCCTGGGGACTTGCCGGCTACACCCGCACCGTCGGCCACGTGTTCGACCTGCAGGTGAGCATCGGCCTCGCGCTGAAAACGCTGCTGTTCGGCCTCGCCGTGGCGGTGATCCCGATCAGCGCCAGCCTGGAGAGCCCGCGCGAGGTCCGTCTCGCGCCCGTGGCGGTGCTGCGCGGCATGGTGCGATTGTTCCTCGTGCTGGTGCTGCTCGAGGGTGCGTCCCTCGCAGTCAAGTACATCTAAGTCGCTTGGCGGACCTGGCATGTTGCCCGAACCCCAGCCCGCGCCGCTGATTCCCCATGTCGAGTTCAAGGCGGCGCTGCTGCTCGCGCTGACGCTGGCGCTGATCGGCGGATTTCTTGCTTATGTGATGTACGCGCGCGGCGTGTTCGAGAAAACGCAGCGGCTGGTGCTGGTCGCGGACGACTCCGAAGGCGCCAAGGTCGGCATGGATCTGACTTTCTCCGGCTTTCCGATCGGGCGCGTGCAACGCATCGAACTCGCCGAAGACGGCAAGGCGCGTATCCTGATCGATGTGTCGCTCGACGATGCCCGCTGGCTGCGCACTTCGACCGTATTCACCATGGAGCGCGGCTTGGTCGGCGACACGCGTATCCGCGCCTATACCGGGGTGCTGGACGATCCGCCCCTGCCCGACGGAGCGATGCGGCCGGTGCTGCGCGGCGATGCGAGCGCGGAGATTCCGCGCCTTATCGCCACCATGCGTACCCTGCTCGAGAACCTGGAGCGCATGTCGGGCGCGGATTCGAAGCTCAGCGCCAGTCTCGCCAACGTGCAGACGGTCACCGAGCGCATGACAGGCCGCTATGGCGCGCTGGCGGGCGTCCTGGGCAGCGAGGGCGACGCGAGGAAGGTGATCACCGCGATCGACCGCAGCAACGCGCTGCTCGCGTCCGTGGGCGGGGTGTCGCTCAAGCTCGAGCGCATGCTCGCCAAGACCGACGAGCGCGTGTTCGGCGCGGCCGGCCTGATGGACGAGACGCAAAAGACGGTCGCGCAACTGAACGCGCTGCTGCGCGACGCGCGCGAGAGCCTGAAAAAAGCCGATGCGGTGCTGGCCGAGGCGCAGGCGATCGGCGCCAACACGCGCGCGGCCACGGTCGATCTCGCCGCCCTGCGCGCCGAGGTGGAGGCGAGCCTGCGCAAGGTCGCCCACCTGGTGGACGAAATCAACCGCAAATGGCCGTTCGCGCGCGACACGGAGCTGAAGCTGCCGTGAGGGCGATCCTCCTCGCTGCGGTCCTGCTGCTCGGCCTCGGTGCAGCGGCGCTGCTCGCCGCGTGCGCAGGCAGCCCGGTGCCGCCCGACTGGCAGGCGAACGCGCACGCCGCGCTGCGCAATTTCTCGGCGGCATACTACGCCGGCAATGCGAAACTGGCCGCGCAGGAATTCGCGTATGCACGCGCCGAGATAGCGCGCACCGGCCGCC
>JBQMQE010000280.1:0-5783 GCA_052172655.1 Burkholderiales bacterium | reverse complement strand
ATGACCACCGCCCTGCCCGGCACATGATAATAAAGAGACTGCAAGGGGCTTTCGTTGCCGGGTTCGAGAAAGTCGAACGGGCTATCCAGACTGGTATCGACCACTCGCCGCCACGCGTTGGCCGCGCCCTCCTGTATCTGAAACGTCAGTTCCTCCCAATAGGCGTTGATCATCACGTAGATGTCGATGTCCTGTTGCGATCCGCCGCGCAGGGCGAAGGCTAGGCTGCGGGAATCGTCTGCAAGGTCGGGATCGTGGCTCACCCCGTACCAACGGACATCCTCGCGCCAGAATCGGCTCCTCGCCAGTGACGGATGTGCCTTGCGAAAGGCGATCATGAGCTTGAAGAAGCGGAACATATCCGGGTTGGCGCGCAGCCGGTCCCAATCGATCCAACCCGCTTCGTTGTCCTGATTGTAAGGATTGTTGTTCCCGGCCTGCGTGTGCATGAACTCGTCCCCCGCGCGGAACATGGGCGTCCCGTTCGACAGGAATAGCAGGCAACAGAAATTCTTGATCTGTTGCTTGCGCAGTTTCACGACCTCCGGCGGCGCGCCCTCGTCGCCTTCCCAGCCGCAGTTCCAACTGTGGTTTTCCGCCATGCCGTCCGTGTTGCCGTGGCCGTTGGGCCAGTTTCGCTTCTGCTTGTAGGCCACCAGATCGTAGAGCGTGAATCCGTCGTGGGAGGCGATGTAATTGACGCTCTGATGGGGGTGATAGGCGTTCATCCGGTCGTCGGGGAACAGATCGTCGCTGCCGTACAGGCGGTGCATCAGGGCCAGCACCATGCCGCGATCGCCCTTTACGAAGCGGCGCAGATCATCCCGGTATCTGCCGTTCCACTGGCAGGCCATGATCCCCGGAAACGCCCGGCCCAGTTGATACACCCCGGCGGCGTCCCAGGGCTCGGCAATCAGACGCAGGTGCGCCAGCCCCGGGTCGGAGGCCATGTCGCTGAGCAGCGGCACGTCGTTCGCGTTGACCGAGCCGTCCGCTTTTCGGGTAAAGAGGGAAGCGAGGTCGAAGCGAAATCCGTCCACGTGCATTTCGCACGCCCAATGGCGAGCGCTGTCCATGATCATCTTGCGCACGTAGCGGTTCGCGCAATTGAGCGTGTTGCCGGTACCGGAGAAATTTTCGTAGGGCGCGCCCGGCCGGTCCGCCATCAGATAGTAGGTGCTGTTGTCGATCCCCTTGTAGCTATAGACCGGGCCCAGGTGATCGCCCTCGCCGGTGTGGTTGTAGACAACGTCGAGGACCACCTCGATATCCGCCTGGTGCAGCGCCTTGATCATTTCGCGAACCTCGTTGTGTTGCGCCTTGACCGTGTGGTCGCTGAGATAGCCATGGTGCGGGGAGAAAAAGTTCAGCGGCATGTAGCCCCAGTAGTTGCCGTCCAAAGGGTCGTATTGGAACACCGGCATCAACTCCACCACGGTGACGCCCAGGTCCTTCAAGTACGGGATTTTCTCGACCAGGCCGGCAAACGTTCCGCGCGCTTCGTCCTTGACGCCAGAGTTGGGATTCTTGGTAAATCCGCCGACATGCAGCTCGTAGATGACGGTATCGGCCTCGTGCCGGGGGCGATGGTCGCCTTGCCAGTCGAAGCCCTCGCTGTCGCCCATAAGGACCCCCAGCGGCGCCTTGCCCGCGTTCGAACCCGGCCGGATGGCGGCGAGCCGGTCGAAAGCCGGGGGAAAGAACACGGATTTTGCATAGGGGTCGAGCAGGATTTTGTCGCGATCGAACCCGTGCCACTCGAACCGGCCATTGGGCGCGGGTCCCTCGACGCTGTACGCGTAGTAGGACGCGCCCCGCATTGACGCAAGGGGTATGCGGCAATGCCAGATCCTGCCCGTTTTGTTCTTGAGGTAATCGAACCGATACGCCAATAGCGGATTGACGATGTCGCTCTCGGCGTAGAGCAGCAGCGTGACGCTCTGCGCATGCTTCGAGTAAAGCGCGAAGTTGCAGGCGCCCTCTTCTTCCATCCTGGTCGGGCCCAGGGGAAACGGAAGCCCTTCCGTGGCCGCCCATCGGGATGATGCTGACTCTCGTAACGTCATGCTTGCTCCGGTGTCATGGTCTCTGTCGGCAATGACCGGTAGCGCCGTCATTGTCGCGCGTCATTCCACAGGCGGATGGGCTCGGAGTTGACCCTCACGCAGCCGCTTTCTCCTTAGGCCGCGGGTTTGCCGGCAGCGCAGAAGCCTTGGCTGGCGCCGCGGTTGCCGCTGCCGCAGGCGCCTCCCCTGGTTTCGGCATGGCTGCCGCGTCGGGCGTCCTTTCCGCCGCTGCCTTGCCGGGCTGGCGGATGCCTGCCAGCTTGGTGCGCTTCAGCAGCAGCGCATTGATCGCCACGATGAGGGTGCTGCCGGACATGGACAGCGCAGCGACCTCCGGGCTCAGCACGAACGGGTACAGAACGCCCGCGGCAAGCGGGAACGCGATCGCGTTGTAGCCCACCGCCCACCAAAGATTCTGGTGCATCTTGCGCACCGTGGCGCGCGACAGCTCGATCGCGGCGACGATGTCGTACGGGTCGCTCTTCATCAGCACGACATCGGCGCTTTCCATCGCGACGTCGGTGCCGGCGCCGATGGCGATCCCCACGTTGGCCTGGGTCAGCGCCGGCGCGTCGTTGACACCGTCGCCCACCATGCCGACCTTCTTCCCGGTGGCCTGCAGCGCCTTCACCTTCTCGGCCTTCTGGCCCGGCAGCACGTCGGCCAACACGCTGTCGATGCCGAGATCCGCGGCGATGCGCTTGGCCGTGGCCGCGTTGTCGCCGGTCAGCATCACCACTTCGATGCCGCGCTCGCGCAGCTTCGCCACCGCCGCTTTGGAGGTCGGCCTGATCGCATCGGCGATGGCGATGAGGCCGATCACACGAGCGGCCTGAGACACATGGACTACGGTGCGCCCGTCCGCCTGCAGGCGGGTGGCTTCGGTTTCCAGAGGACCGAGCGCGAACTGTTGCCTATCCATCAGCAGCCGGTTGCCAAGGAACACCGTTCCGCCGGCGGTCTCGGCGCGCGCGCCCATGCCGTCGAGGGTTTCGAATCCGGTCGGTGCTGCGACGCTGAGGTTCGCCGCCCGGCGCACGATGGCCTGGGCGAGCGGATGGTCGGAGCCCTGCTCGACGGCCGCGGCGGCGGTTAGCACCACGTCCTCGGTGACCCCGTCGGCCGTCACGATCTCCACGACCTCCGGCTGGCCGACGGTGAGCGTACCGGTCTTGTCGAAGACGATGACGTTGAGCTTGGTGGCGTCTTCGAGCGCCGAGGCGTTCTTGAACAGAATGCCGTTCTTGGCGCCCAAGCCGGTACTCACCATCACCGCCATCGGCGTCGCCAGTCCCAACGCGTCCGGGCAGGCGATCACGAACACCGTGATGGTCAGCGTCACCGCGAACAGCAGCGGCTCACCGATCCACCAGAACCACACCGAAAAGGTCGCAAGACCGATGACGATCGCGGCAATCACCAGCCATTGCGCCGCCTTGTCCGCCAGGAGTTGCGCCGGCGCCTTCGAGTTCTGCGCCTCCTGCACCAGCTTCACGATCTGGGCCAGCGCCGTGTCCGCCCCGACCTTCGTCGCCTTGTAGGTAAAGCTGCCGCTCTTGTTGATGGTCGCGCCGATCACCGTGGCGCCCGGCCCTTTCTGCACCGGCATCGACTCGCCGGTGAGCATCGACTCGTCGACCAGCGATTCGCCGGTCTCGATCGTGCCGTCGACCGGGATCTTGTTGCCCGGCCGAATCACGACCATCTCGCCCGCCAACACCTCCGCCGTCGGCACTTCAAGCTCGGCGCCGTCGCGGATGACCGTGGCCTGCGCCGGAGTGAGATCCATCAGCGCCGTGATGGCGGACGAGGCACCCGCACGGGCACGCATTTCCAGCCAGTGGCCGAGCAGGATGAAGACCAGCAGGACGGCTACGGCTTCGAAGAACTGCCCGCCCTCCTTGAAGAACAACGTGGTGACTACACTGAAGAGATACCCGGTGCCGACGCTCAACACGATCAGCAGCGCCATGCCCAGGATGCCCTTCCTGAGCGCTCGCCAGGCGGAGACGAAGAACGGCCAGCTCGGATAGACGACGGCGAGGGTGGCGAAGATCAGCAACCACACATTGAGGTCCAGATCAAACGGTGGCGCGGGTGGAGTAAAAAGTCCCATCGGTGAGTAGAAAAAGATCGGTACGGTGAAAACCAGGCAGATCCAGAAGCGGTTGCGCATGTCGCGCACCATGGCCGGCAGATCCGTGCCGGCGTGGCCCATCTCATGCGCCATATCCGCCGACATGGCCGGCGGCGCGCCCGGCGCCGCGTGACCCTCGTGGCCCTTGCCTGCGGGAGCCGCGGGCGCGGTGCCGGGTGCGGCGGCAGCGGCGGCCTTCGGCGCAGCGGGCGTGGACGCGGGTGCGGCGGCCGGCGCGACCGGGGAAGATATCGGCGCGGCAGATACCGCCGTCGACGGCGCCGTGGCCGGCGCTCCGTTATCTTGCTTTGCGGTGCCTGCGAAGGCCGCGCCCGCAGTGGCAGGTACGACCGGCGCAGTTTCCGGCGCGGCGGACTCATACCCGCGCTGGCGCACGGCCGACTTGATATCGGCGACTTCGAGTCGGGTTTCGTCGTAGCGCACGGTGGCGCTTCCCGCGGCGTAATTCACGGTAACGCTTGCGACACCCGGCACCTCGCCAATCCGTCTTTCCACTTCGTCCACGCTCAATGCCGACAGCATCCCGTGCACTTCAATAACGCTCGTTTTCATCGTGCCTCCTTAGTCGGCTTCATCTTCGATATGTCTCGTTACGTCCATGGATACTTTGCAAGCTGGCCGTTTTCCACGTTCGAGACATTGCATGCGAATACAATCTGTGGATCCGGCCGGATCAGCCGCTCGACTTTGTGGGCGCAGTGAAGCCGGGCGGGAAGATGAAGCGCCACACTAGTTTCCTTTGGGCATCTTGTGTTTTTCGTACCGCTCTGTATCGCCCGGTGTTTCATCCCAAGCCATTTCGCACACTGCCGAGGGTGCCGCTGCACCGGCTCGCCAGACCCAACCCACGGGGAGAAAGCGATCCGTCCGGTTTGCGATTTCTTCCGCTGGTTGGAACGACACTTCCAAACCAGATTCGACCTGCGTGACTTTATCGGGAAGCGGCTGAAATTCGCCGGTTCGTTCGTCATGCATGTGCGGCATGAAGATGCCGAGTTTGTATTCGGATAGTCTGCGAAGCATTTCCTGGACTTCCGGAAGGTGGATCGCCTCCTGCGCAGTTCTCAACGCTTGTGGCAATCCAGCGGCGCTTCCTTGTGAAACATTCGCTATCGTCATGATGCTCTCCTGCTTAGCCGTTGTTGACCCATTCAAAGTGGCTGGGTCAAGCGCCAGGTGCATTTGTTTTCGAGGTAGCACCAACCCCGTTATGGCAACTGCGCAAGATGCGTGCCGGTCTAACTTTTGTCCGGCGCCGCTTTGTCTTGTTGTGCAGTGCCTGCGGAAGCGGCGCCCGCATTGGCAGGTGCGACCGGAGCGGTTTTCGGCGCAGCGGGTGCGAGGATTCCAGATGGCGCGCCCGCTGCTGTGTGGCCTTCGTGACCGCCCCCCGCCGAAGCGGCGGCGGGCGCGGCGGACTCATACCCGCTTTGGCGCACAGCCGACTTGATATCGGCGACTTCGAGCCGGGTTTCGTCGTAGCGCACCGTGGCGCTTCCCGCGGCGTAATTCACGGTAACGCTTTCGACACCCGGCACGTCGCCAATCCGCCTTTCCAC
>JBQMQE010000279.1:0-5822 GCA_052172655.1 Burkholderiales bacterium | reverse complement strand
ATCAGGTCGAGCCGGTCGGTAATGATTGCGTCCGCGCCCCAGTCGAACAGCACGCGCACGATCTCCGGGTCGTTGACGGTGTAGCACAGCAGCCAGCAGCCCGCGTCGCGCACGGCGCGCGCCTCGCGCGGCAGCAGCATGCGGTAGTCGCAGTGCAGGGAGACGCAGCCGAGCTTTTCCATCCAACGCTCCCAGTCCGGCGGGATGCGCTTGGTCAGCGCGCCGCGCGGCAGTTCGGGCGCCGCATCGCGCGCCGCGGCGAGCGACACCGGCTGGAACGAGCACAGCAGGGGCTGTACCGGCGCGCTGCGCCAGAGTTCGCGCGCGAGCAGCGCCGCCGCTGTTCCGGTCTCGGCCTCGTACCCCGTCGCGGGCTTGATTTCGATGTCGGCCCACAGCCCGAGTTCGATGCACAGGCGTCCCGCGCGCTCGAAGCTCGGCACCGGTTCGCCCGCGTGCTCGCGCGAGAACCAGCTGCCGGCGTCGAGCTCGATCATGTCGCGATAGGCAGTCTCCGCGATCGCGCCGCTGCCGCTGGTAGTGCGCTCGAGGCGCTGGTCGTGCATCAAGATCGGCGTGGCGTCGGCGGCGAGCATGACGTCGAATTCCACGCCGCCAAATCCCAGTGCCTTCGCTTTGCGCAATCCGGCGAGCGTGTTTTCCGGGGCGAGCGCGCCGCCGCCGCGGTGCGCAATGATGCGCGGATAGGGCCAGGGTTTCATGTCAGCTTTGCTTCTTCCGTATGTAAAGGGTGTGGGTGACGCGGGCGACGACCTCGCCTGCCGGGTTCTTCACCTCGACCGCCATCTGCGGCAGGTACTTCTGCCCGCCGGCGGTTTGCGCCTTGATGTCGGCGATGGCCGCGTCGTCAAGGCTGAAGCGTGCATGCACTTTTTCCCGAGTGGCGATGAAGTACTCGATCGCGCCGCCCTTGTGCGAGACGACATATTCCGGACCGAGCAGGTGGATCAGCATCAGCATGTAGAACGGATCGGTCATCGCGTAGAGGCTGCCGCCGAAATGCGTGCCGATGTAATTGCGGCTATGCCACTTGAGCGTGAGCTCGACCTCGACCTTGCGGTAATCCGGCGCGATGCGCTTGACGCGTATGCCGGTGGCGCGAAACGGCGACCACAGGTTCATGCCCAAGCGCAGCCATCCTGCTCTCATGGCGCAATACGATATGAGGGGATATTTCCCCTCATACTCCCCCAGGCCAGGGCCGTTTCGGCAATTCCGAAACGGCCTAAATGAGTCAAGCAGTCTCCAAGCGCGCACCGCTCTCGGCATCGAACCAGTGCAGGCAGCCGGGCAGGGCGCGCACCGGCAGCGCCTGCCCCGGGGCGGGGTGCTCCGCGGCCGACAGGCGCGCGACCAGCAGTTCCTTGCCGAACAAGCCGTGCACCAGCGTGTCGGCGCCGAGCATCTCGCGCATTTCGGTCTGCAGGGTGAACAGCGCTTCCTCAGGCGTGCACACCTCGAGGTGCTCGGGGCGGATGCCCAGCACCAGGTTGCGCCCGGCGAGGGCCGCGGGCACGGTTACGGCGAGGTGGCCGCCGTCGGCGAGCGCGAGACCGCCCGCGTCGGCGCGGCCGCGCAGGAAATTCATCGCCGGCGAGCCGATGAAGCCGGCGACGAACTGGGTCGCCGGGCGCTGGTAGACCTCCGCCGGCGCGCCGATCTGCTCGGTGCGCCCGGCGCTCATCACGATCATGCGCTCGGCCAGCGTCATCGCCTCGACCTGGTCGTGGGTGACATAGACGCTGGTGGTGCCGAGGTTGCGGTGCAGCTTCTGGATCTCGAGGCGCATTTGCACGCGCAGCTTCGCGTCCAGATTGGACAGCGGCTCGTCGAACAGGAACACCGCCGGCTCGCGCACGATGGCGCGGCCCATGGCCACGCGCTGGCGCTGCCCGCCGGAGAGTTCGCGTGGCTTGCGCCCGAGCAGATCCCCCAGTTCCAGGATTTTTGCCGCGCGCTGCACCCGCGTTTCGATGTCGGCTTTGGCGAAGCCGCGGATCTTAAGGCCGTAGGCCATATTCTGGCGCACGCTCATGTGCGGGTAGAGCGCATAGTTCTGGAACACCATGGCGATGTCGCGGTCCTTGGGCTCCAGATTGTTGACCACGCGATCGCCGATCACGATTTCGCCGCTGGTGATCGCCTCCAGCCCTGCGACCATGCGTAACAGCGTCGACTTGCCGCAGCCCGAGGGCCCGACGATGACCACGAATTCGCCGTCGGCGATGTTCGCGGATACGCCGTGGATTATTTCGAGTTTGCCGAAGCTTTTCTTGACGTTGCGCAGTTGCAGTTTTGCCATGCTAGCTCATTTCTCCGTGTCCACCAGACCCTTGACGAACCAGCGCTGCATCAGCAGCACCACCAGCGCCGGCGGCGCGAGCGCGAGCATGGCGGTGGCCATGACCAGGTTCCAGTCCACCGAGGCGTCGCCGCCGGGGATCATGCGCTTGATGCCGATCACCACGGTGTACATGTCTTCCTGCGTCGTTACCAGCAGCGGCCACAGGTACTGGTTCCAGCCGTAGATGAACAGGATCACGAACAGCGCCGCGATATTGGTCTTCGACAGCGGCAGCACCACGTCCCAGAAGAAACGCATCGCGCTGGCGCCGTCGATGCGCGCCGCCTCCATCAATTCGTCCGGGATGGTGAGGAAGAATTGGCGGAACAGGAACGTTGCGGTGGCCGATGCGATCAGGGGCACGCTGAGTCCGGCGTAGGTGTCGAGCAGGCCGAGTTCCGCCACCACCTTGTAGGTCGGCAGGATGCGCACTTCCACCGGCAACATCAGGGTGATGAATATCAGCCAGAAGAAGAAATTCCTCAGCGGAAAGCGGAAATAGACGATGGCGAATGCCGACAGTATCGAAATCGCGATCTTGCCGATGGCGATGGTGAGCGCCATCACCAGGCTGTTGAACATCATGTGGCTGACCGGCGCGGTGCTGGCGCCCTCGACGCCGTGTTTCAGCACCGCGGCGTAGTTGTGCAGGAACTCGCCTCCCGGCAGCAGCGGCAGCGGAAATTCGAACATGCGCTCGGCGGTGTGAGTCGAGGCGACGAAGGCGATGTACAGGGGGAACGCCACCACGACCACGCTCGCGATCAGCAGCGCGTGACAGAAGAAAGTGAACCCGGGGCGGTGCTCTATCATTTAAGTCTATTCAAATTGAGGGGATATCCCCCAAGGGGACTTTCCCCTTAAAGGGGATCGAGACCTTCGGGCGTCTCCCCTCAAACTCCCCTGTATTGGCCCGGTGCAAACGCGTCTTGCACCGGGAGTTATTAATATTGCACCTTGCGCTCAATATAGCGGAACTGCACCACGGTGAGCGCCATCAGGATCGCCATCAGGATCACCGACTGCGCGGCGGAGCCGCCGAGGTCCAGGCCCTTGAAGCCGTCGCGGAACACCTTGTATACCAAGGTCGTGGTCGACCTGGAAGGTCCGCCCTCGGTGGCCGCATCGATGATGCCGAAGGTGTCGACGAAGGCGTACACCAGGTTCACCACCAGCAGGAAAAACGAGGTCGGCGACAGCAGCGGAAACGAGATGGTCAGGAATCGCTTTACCGGTCCCGCGCCGTCGATGGCGGCGGCTTCGATCAGCGATTTCGGAATCGACTGCAGCCCGGCGAGGAAGAACAGGAAGTTGTAGCTCACCTGCTTCCACACCGAGGAAATGACCACCAGGGTCATGGCCTGGCCGCTGTTGAGCAGATGGTTCCAATCATATCCTATGACTTTCATGCCGTAGGCGAGAATGCCGACGGTCGGGTTGAACATGAAGGCCCATAGCACCGCGGCAATCGCCGGCGCCACCGCATAGGGCCAGATGATCAGCGTCTGGTAGGTCTTGGCGCCGCGTATCACGTGGTCGCAGCAGGCCGCGAGCAACAGCGCGACGCCGAGGCCGAGGCTCGTCACCAGCACGGAGAACACCGCGGTCACCCTGAACGCCTCGACATAGGTCTCGTCGGCAAACAGCACCTTGAAGTTCTCGAACCAGACGAATTCGGTGTTGATGCCGAAGGCGTCCTGCACCAGCAGGGACTGCCACAGCGACTGTCCCGCGGGCCAGATGAAGAACACGATGGTGATGGCGAGCTGCGGCGCCACTAGCGCATAGGGCAGCCAGCCTACCGGGAACTGTGTGCGCTTTTCCATTCTGAACGAGGAAACGGCCCCTCAGGGCCGTTCCTCAGACTATATGCAGATCGGCGTTCAGCGCGCGCCCTTGTTGGCGCGCTCGAACTTGCGCAGTTCGGCGTTGCCGCGCTCGACTGCGTCGTCCAGCGCCTGTTTCGGCCCCTTCTTCTGTGCCCACACCGACTCCAGCTCCTCGTCGATGATGCCGCGGATCTGCACGAAGTTGCCCAGGCGTATGCCTTTGGAAGACTTGGTCGGGTTCTTCAGCAGGAGTTCCTGGATGGCAACGTCGGTGCCCGGATTCTTCTCGTAGAAACCCTGTGTCTTGGTGAGTTCGTAGGCGGCCTTGGTGATCGGCACGTAGCCGGTCTTCTGGTGCCATTCGGCCTGGACTTCCGGCTTGGACATGTATGTGAAGAATTTCGCCACGCCCTTGTACTCGATCGGCTTCTTGCCGCCCATCACCCACAGGCTGGCGCCGCCGATGATTGTATTCTGCGGAGCGCCCTTGACTTCGGGGTAGTAGGGCAGCTCCGATACGCCGAACTCGAACTTGGAATTCTTCTTGATGTTGGCATAGGCTGCGGAAGAGCTGGTCAGCATGGCGCAGTCGCCGCCATAGAACTTGGCTTCCGGCTGATTCGCCCGGCCGGCGTAGGTAAACAGGCCCGACTTGACCCAGGAGGAGAGCTTGGCGATGTGGCGCACCAGCAGTTCGTTGTTGAACACCAGCTTGGCGCCGAGGCCGCCGAAGCCGTTTTCCTCGGTGGCGAACGGCTGGTTATGCCACGCGCTCATGGTCTCGAGCTGCACCCAGGACTGCCAGCCGGTGGTGAAACCGCAGGCCATGCCGGATTCCTTGAGCTTGATCGCGTCGGCCCCCACCTCGTCCCAGGTCTTGGGCGGCTTGTTCGGATCCAGGCCGGCTTTCTTGAATGCGTCCTTGTTGTAGAAGAACACCGGGGTCGAACTGTTGAACGGCATCGACAGCATGCGCCCCTGGGTGTCGCTGTAATAGCTGGTCACGGCCGGCATATAGGCCTTGGGATCAAATTTTTCGTGTGCCTGCGCCATCACCTCGTACACCGGCTTGATCACCTTTTTGCCGGCCATCATGGTGGCGGTGCCGACCTCGAACACCTGCACGATGTCCGGCGCCTTGCCTGAGCGTACCGCCGCGATGGTGGCGGTCAGGCTGTCGGCATAGCCGCCCTTGTACACCGGCACCACCTTGTAGTCTTTTTGGGAGGCATTGAAGCCGTTGGCTATGTCGTTGACGCGGTCACCCAGGGCGCCGGTCATCGAGTGCCACCACTGGATTTCGGTGGCGGCTTGGGCGCTGCCGGCGGCCAATGCGAGGGCGGCAACGAGTGCGAGAGAAAGTTTCTTGATCTTCATAGTGAACTCCTTTCGAGGGAAAACACGTGGGGACATAAGCAAACGTGCACTGTCGGAGACTATTGTTGCGGCCATATTACAGCAAACTCGGCTCAGGCATTGTGGCAGTCGCATCCGTGCCGGGTTACAGCGCCCCGGACGAGTGCAAGCCCATAACCGCCCTGGACAACTACTAGTCCATGCTAGCATCGTCGTAGCAACCGAGTTTGCGTTACATCATAATATGCCGCCCTCCATTTGCTTCGATCTGC
>JBQMQE010000278.1:0-5866 GCA_052172655.1 Burkholderiales bacterium | reverse complement strand
GTACCTTCTCCCGGGGAATCTACTTGGCCATCGTTACCTTTGCCGTGGCGCAGATTGTCGCGCTAGTCATACTCAGTGATCCGTGGGGGATCACACTCGGGGACAATGGCATAGTCGGCGTGAGGCCGCCCGCAGTTACCGTTGCAGGACTTCAAATGAATTTGTTTTCTGATTCCGGGCTTTATTACCTGACTCTGGCGTTCTTGGTGGCGGTATTTCTCGGAGTGCGTGTATTGGCGCGTTCCCAATTGGGCCAAGTATTTCATGCAATTCGCGAGAACGAAGGGCGATTGTCCAGCCTGGGTTTCAATACGCGGCCATATAAGGTACTCGCATTCGCGCTATCTGCCGGTGTGTCAGCGATTGCCGGGAGCATGGTTGCCTTCCTTAATAATAACGTTTCCCCCGAGTTGGTGCATTGGCAAATGAGCGCTGAGATATTATTGATCACAGTCATGGGCGGAGTAGGAACGCTTAGTGGTCCGTTGCTCGGTGCATTCGCGGTGGTGTTTACTCAAGCGTTTGCGTCGTCAATGCTTGGAGGAGGCAACTGGGTCTATGTGCTCGGTGGTCTATACATCGCGGTAGCAATGCTTCCATCAGGCGGGATCATGGCAATGCTTGCGAACCTGATGCGCGCCTCTCAGCGCGGGTGGTCCAGTTGGACAGTATCGCGCGGAAATAATGCAAGAGTCGATTCGTGATGCCGCCATGCGGCGTGCCAAACAAAAGGGGAGGGGTCGGGGGGCGGCTATCGGTGATTCTGATGGGAGCGAAAAAATCATCAGCGCGTGGGCGCAAAGGCACGGTCTTGAGCGATTCGTTGCTGCAGTCAATATCACTGCGACTAAGCACTGATGGGCCGGTCAGTTACCCTGTGGTCGGTACTTCATGTTGTAGAGGCAGAACGGCATCAGCTTGCCGTCCGCAGTCAGTTTGTGCACGCAGCATCGGCGCGCCCGTTCCATGTCGAAGCAGAGTGCATCCATCATTCCGTGAAAGCCGACCGAAAAGCACTCGGCGCCATCGAGCAGGCTAGCTAGGCGCTGGCGCGCATCGGTACCGTTGTCGTCGCAGCCACAGCCTGCGCTGTCGCAGCCCAGCTGGCGCAGCAATGTCTCCCAGTCGCTGAAGTCGGCGACGTGCTGGCGCAGGCGATCGTCGCCGACCAGGCGGCCAAGCGGTAGCAATTGACCGTTCTTGTCCACGACGATGTAGGCAAGTAAGCCGCAGCGCGGATCGGGACAGGACATGGGCATGAGGTCGCTGGCACGTAGCTGTCCTTCGCTCTGCGCTTCGACCGCGCGCAGAAAATGGGTAGCCGTAAAGCGCCGCTGACCTTGCTCCAGTTCGCGCGGATATCGGCCGGACAACACGACCGACTGGAAATTTATGCCGGTCAGGCGTTGCTCGGCGGCGAAGCGTATCAGCGGCCATATCGCCTTGTCGTTGACGCCGGGCACCACGGTCACCGCCAGCACCACCTGCAGGCCGGCGTTACGGCAGTTAGTAATGGCCTGGAGTTTCTCGGAGCGCAGGTCGCGGCCGCGAACGAATTCGTGCTCCGCCGCCGATATTCCGTCCATCTGCAGGTATACACCAGTCAGACCCGCGGCACGCAATTCAGCAGCCAAAAGCGCGTCGCTGGCGAGCAACAGCCCGTTGCTGTCGATCTCAATCTTGCTAAAGCCCAGGGCGCGGGCGCCGCGCACAATATCCGCGAGTTCTGGGTGGAGCGTCGGCTCGCCACCTGCTAACTGCAGCGGCACCGGCTGGCCTTCGGTGTCGATCAAGATCTGGAGCGCACTAAGGACCTGCCCGCAGCTAAGCTCAGTGCCTTTGGCCGTGGCGTCGGCGAGACACACTGGGCAGGGTAGATTGCAGCGAGTGGTGATTTCGACGATGGCGAGGCAAGTGTGCTGATCGTGTACCGGACACAGGCCGCAATCGTCCGGGCAGCCCTTCGCCTCGGGCATGGCCACGCGCGGCGGTCGCTTCACGATGCGCGGCGAGCGGCGCATGCGCTCGTAGCTGGGGACGTCCGTGGCGATGACGGACTCGAAGGCGCCGTGCTCCGGGCAGGTCTTGTGCATGACGACGCCCGCCGCAGTCGACGACACCCGGCCAGGTATCGTCACCAGGCAGCGTGGACACATGCTCGTGACCCCATGGCCATAGCGCAGGCTGTCAATGTCGGCGCGTGCGCTGGCCGGCGCAGAGGTCATGCGGGACGGCGGCGTTGCGACCTTCTCGCTCATTCGACCTCGACCATGATGCAGGCGAACACCAGGTTGCGCTTGAACGTGGCCAGGTCGAGGGTCGTCAGCGTGACGCTGCGCGACGGCCAGTCCAGGGAACCCAGTTCGTCACGCGGACCGAGGCTGGGCGCGATGTCCTTTTCGACGACCTCTCGCATATCCGCCTCTGTGGGCAACTCGGTTAGAAATTCGATGCGGTATCGCTGCTCCGGAAGCGCGACGATCTTCACCTTCTTCCAAGGCTTGGAGGGGAGGGAGATCACGTGATGCGGTCGCAGAAAGTCGTCGTTGTCTTCTTCATGAGCTCGCAATCGATGGCTTGGCCAGCCCTGGGCAGCGCGCGCACCACGGCCCCGGCGCAATGCAGGCTGGACTCGGCAGCCCGCTTAGCACGGCGGTACACGTTTGCGGCGCGCATCGCCGCCGCACTGCGATCGGTTACCGCGGGCTTGCCCACTGCGGCTCATCGGCGAAGACCCGAACGGGGATGCCGCGCAACTGCACCGAGCCCGTGCCTGGGTCGTTGGGCGGATCGCCATCGGAGAGGATGTTGATGTTATTTTTGCGCCAGTTATACTCGTTGTCCTCCGCTTCGGTATCCCACCAGCCGAAGGCGGCCAATACAACCATGGGGTGCACGTAATCGGCAATCTTAAGGCGCTGCTGGATGCGGCCCTTGCGTGACTCGATGTAGATCATCTCGCCGTCCTTGAGCCCGTACTTGGCTGCGGTGTCCGGATGTATCTCGCAGATCGCCTCGGACTTGTATTTCTTCATGGCTTTGATGTGCCGGTAGCCGGAAGAAAAATACGCGCCTTCCTTGCCGTTGGTCATGTACAGGGGATAACGATCGAATGCTTCCTTGCCGAAACGCGGCGTCGCCACTTCCTTGAAAGTGGGCAAGGGACTCAAGCCCAGCTGATTCATCTGTTGTGAGTAGAACTCCACTTTGCCCGATGGTGTTCTGTAGTAGCGCTCCGGGCTATCTTTGAGGTAGTGATTGGTGGGATCCAGGCTGCGCTTGACGCAGAACTCTTTGTAGGTCATGCCGGACTCAGCCATCATGATGTCGAGCGACTCTTCCCAGTCATTCCAGAAGTGTTCCCCCATGCCCATGCGCTTGGCCAGTTCGTTGATCATCTTGGAGTCCGGCCATGCCTCTCCGGGCGGTTCGACACATTTGGGTTGGGCCTTCACATGGCCCAGCCAGGCGGGCCAATAGGCGATCGAATTGTGCTCTAGCGGCAGCGCCGCCGGCAATACGATGTCTGCGATCGCTGTGAAAGACGTGGGGAAGATCTCCGCCACCACGAGGAAAGGCAGCTTCATGAAGGCCTCGTAGGTGGCGGCGGAATCCGGATACGTCAGGATGGGATTGGTCACGCTGGCCCACGCCATCTTGACCGGGTAGGGATCTTCGCTGAGGATGGCCCGCACCAGTGACTGCGTCGGCACGTAGGCCGCGCCCATGGCGATAGAAAATTCCTTGCCTATCGACTTTGCCGTGGGCCGAGGCAGGCTTTTGTCGAAATAGAAACGGCCCGGGCGGGCGAATTTCGCCGGCGTGATGATCACCTCGCCGCCGAGAGCTCCGACGTTACCGGTCAGGCCGCGCAGCATGTTGATGGCCCGGCAGATCTGCAGGGCACAAGCGGAGTTTTCGATAGCGTTGCCCCACAGTATCTGCGCAGGCTTACTCGTCGCGTAGATGCGCGCCACCTCACGCACGGTATTGACGTCGATCCAGGTCTCCGCAGCCACATCCTCAAGGCTGAAGTTTGCCACTTCCTTCTTCAACTCATCGAAGCCCAGCGTATGCTTGGCGATGTAATCCTTGTCGTACAGAGCCTCCTCGATGATTACCTTGGCCATGCCCATGGCCAGCGCCCCGTCTGAACCAGGCTTCAGACGCAGCCAGTAATCTGCCTTTTCGCAATAGCGATTTTTTCCCGGCTCCATCATGATCAGCTTGGCGCCGTTCTTCAACGCCTGAAGCACCAACTTCTGGGGCATGCCACGGAAGCTTCCGCCGGTATTGAGCAGATTCGAACCCCAGATCACAAAGCAGCGTGGTTCGCCATCGTGGCACGCGTGGATGTTCATCGTGCCGAAGGTGAAGTGATCGGCGTGACCGGTTTGCACTCCACAATAGTTGCCTGGCGTGATGACGTTGGGGGTGCCAAGATAAGTGGCGAAGCGCTGCTGGAAGGCGTAGTCCATGCTCTTAGGTTCCCCCAAGACCATGGCGATACTCTCCGGGCCAAAGCTGTCGCGATAGAACTTCATCTTCTCGGCGATGGTGTCGAGCGCTTCGTCCCAGGTAATCCGGGTCCACAGGTTGCGACCTCGTTCGCCCGCTCGCTTCATTGGAAACTTCAGGCGCTTTCCGTGGCTATGCACTTCGGGAATGGTGCCTGGGCCCTTGGCCGAGTCGCAGATGTCGCAATGTAGGCCGCTGCGCGCGTCGGCAACAGCCTTGACCATCTTGCCGTCTTCGAAAGTGGCTGTCAGTGCGCAGTGGCTGGGGCAAACAAAACAAAAAATTCCCTTCTTTGTCTTCACGATTATCGTCCTCTAGAAGTACTGAAGCATCAACGGATAGACATTTGTGGCCCGGGCTGGTTGTGACCGCCGATGATCTTGCCAAACAATTCCCAAGTCTCGAAAGCCTGTTAATAGCCGATAGCTAAAGCTATAGCCATGCACTTACAAAGGACTTACAAACAAGGCCCGATCGCGCATTAGCGATTTGACTTCAACGCTCGTCTGGTTGGCCAGGCAAAAGAGGTCTCGAAAATGGAGGAGAGCCATTCCGGTATTCAGGACTCCAATTTAGAAAAAGATTGCGCTTTCTCTGCAAATGATGAAGTTGGTGCCGCAATCGGTGATTTCAGGCAGACGGTCCCGCACGCCGGAGTACGCTGCAGGACGGAAAAGACATATCGCGTGACGGGACTGTTGCCGGGAGCGCAGGCGCAACTGCATAATGTTGCTAGAAAGAGGGGCCTATTCCGTAACCCATCATGAACGCCTCGACGAAGGGGCGCAGGTTCCGTGCGGTGCCATGTATCGAGGCGATGCCTTGGCGTTGCTCGTCGTAGACGAGATTCACGGTCAAGGTCCGATCAGGGGGGAATGCCCACCCCCCTTGCCAATCCCGTTCGCGACTACCCTTCGTGGCTTGGATGGAAGTATAGACGAGGCCGGCGGAGTGCTTTTCCCACCACATCCTAAACTCCCACCCCAAGTACGTCAGTTCCGCGCTGCCGCAGCGCCGCTCTGTGTCGGTTGGATCGATTTCCCATTCGAACACCGGAATGCTGACGTTCCACGTGGGAACGTTCTTGTCTAGCACCGGTTCATCCGCAAGAGCAACTGCCCCGTCGTTCAATGCAGGGCCGGGTACCGAGACGAGGGGCAAATCCGGTTCACGTATCGGCTTGCCGTGGGGAATTGCCACACGACGTTTTAGCGGCGAATTCTTGTGTGTCAGCGCAACCATTAAATTGCTTCTCAAAATATCTGTAGTCAACGTAAAAAGGATAAGTGCTCAGGTGCAATTTGTAAATATGAACAAACGTACCGAACTGAAGGGAGCACTATGCGGC
>JBQMQE010000277.1:0-5891 GCA_052172655.1 Burkholderiales bacterium | reverse complement strand
GCCACAGGCGCTAAGCCAGCTCGCCGTAGAGCTCGGTCATTAGCTGACGCAGCCAGCGGTTGGCCGGATCCTGGTGGAAACGCTGGTGCCAGTGCAACCGCACTTCGAAGCTGGGCATGGAGAGCGGCAGCGGCAGCACCTTGAAGTTGCCCCCCTGCGCGAACACGGCGGCGACACGGGAGGGCACGGTGACGATGAGGTCGGTGCGCGCGAGTATCATCGGCACCACCAGGAAATGCGGCACGCGCGCCGCGATGCGCTCGCTCAGGCCCTCGGCGACGAAGGTCTCTTCGATCACCTGGTGGCCGGTGCCGGCGTAGGACACCAGCACATGCGCGGCTTCGCGGAACTGCTTCGCGCTGAGCTTCGCGCCTATGACCGGATGATCGGCGCGCAGCATGCACACATAATGCTCTTGGAACAGGGACTGCCGGCGCATGCCGGTCGTCAGACCGGGCAGGAAGCCGACCGCGAGGTCGATCTCGCCCGCCTCCAGCGACGCATGCACGTCCTTGATCGGTACCCGCACCACTTCTATCTTGACCCCGGGCGCATCGCGCTTGACGCGCTCGAGTATGCCCGGCAGGAACACCATCTCGCCGATGTCCGACATGTGAAAGCGGAAAGTGTTGCCCGAGCTGCCCGGCTCGAAGCCGGCGTGCTGCTGCAGCGCGCCCTGGATCAGCCGCAGCGCCTCGCGCACCGGCTGCGCCAGTTGCTGCGCGAAAGGCGTGGGGCGCATGCCGCGCGGCGTGCGCACGAACAGTGGGTCGTCGAATAGCTGGCGCAGCCGCGCCAGCGCGTTGCTCATCGCCGGCTGCGACAGCCCGATGCGCTCGCCGGCGATGGTGACACTGCCCTCCGTGGCGATCGCGTCGAAGGCTCGCAGCAAGTTCAGGTCGAGCTCTGTCATATTCATGAATGGAATGTATATCATATTCTTCATCAATTTGACAAATGCGTGCAGCGCGCCTAACCTGAAGCAAAGGTTCGCTTGTCCGGCTCCTGCCGCGACCAGCGCAAGGAGGCGGTGCCATGTACGAAATTCGCATCCACGGACGCGGCGGGCAGGGCGCGGTGCTGGCCGGCGGCATCCTCGCCACCGCCCTGGTGCAGGAAGGCAAGTTCGTCGTCGCCGTGCCCTCCTTCGGTTTCGAGCGCCGCGGCGCGCCGGTGGCGAGCTTCCTGCGCTTCGACGAGCGCGAAATCCGCCAGATGACCAACATCTATCACCCCGATTGCGTGCTGTGCATCGACCCGACGGTGGCGCGCGCGGTGAACGTATTCGAAGGCATCAAGGACGGCGCCGTGCTGGTGCAGACCACGGCCAAGCCGCTGGGCGAAGTCCGGCTGCCGCCGCAGGTCGCGACGGTCGGGCTGTGCGACGCGGTTTCGATCGCGCTGGACATTTTCAAACGCTCGATCACCAACACCATCATGCTCGGCGCGTTCGCGCGCACCACGGGCCTGGTCTCGCTGGATTCGCTGCGCGCGGCGATCGAAAAATCGGATTTTCGCGACGCCGGACTGAAGCAGAACATGGCGGCGCTGCAGCGCGGTTACGAAGCGACCCAGGTGCACCACATAGAACGAGCCGTGGCAGCGTAAGGAAAGGGGCGAAGATATTGAAACAGCAAGCCTACAAAATGTTCGACGCGTCGACGATCCCGGACGACCTGTGCCCGATCGCGACCAAACCCACGCCTATGCTGCCGGGGGACTGGCGCAGCATGCGGCCGGTGATCGACCGCGCCAAGTGCGTCAAATGCGCCGTGTGCTGGCTTTTCTGCCCGGTGCAATGCGTGGTCGAGCGGCCGGCCTGGTTCGACTTCAACCTGCAGACCTGCAAGGGCTGCGGCATCTGCGCCACCGAATGTCCACAGAGAGCGATAGTCATGATAGAGGAGGCGTCGGCATGAGCGCGATACTCAAGCCGAAGTCGAAACTCGTCGTCTGCGACGGCAACGAAGCGGCCGCCTGGGCGGTGTCGCTCGCCAACGTCGACATGGTCGCGGTGTATCCGATCACGCCGCAATCCTCGCTGGTCGAATACCTGGCGAAATTCATCGCCGACGGGCGGCTCGGCGCCGAAATCGTCGACGTCGAAGGCGAGCACTCGGTGCTGTCGGTGCTGCAGGGCGCCTGCCTCGCCGGCGCGCGCACCTACACCGCGAGCTGCGGGCCGGGCCTTGCCTTCATGTTCGAGCCCTATATGCGCACGCCGGGCCTGCGCCTGCCGCTGGTGATGACCATCGTCACGCGCGACACGCTCACACCGCAAAGCGTCTGGGGCGGGCATCAGGACGCGATGTCGGTGCGCGAGGTCGGCTGGGTCCACATGTACTGCGAGTCGGTGCAGGAGGTGCTCGACACCACCATCATGGCCTACAAGATAGCCGAGCACCACGACGTGATGCTGCCGGTGAACGTCTGCCACGACGGCAATTACCTCTCCTTCGGCGCCGCGCGCTGCGAGCTGCCGGATCAGGGCGAAGTCAATGTCTTCCTAGGGGAAAAGAACGTCAACTGGCACGTGGCCCTCGATCCGCAGCGCCCGATGGCGGTCGATCCGCTCACCGGCGGTGCCGGCGGCCCCGGTCCCTCGACCTTCGTGCGTTACCGCAAGGGCCAGTGCAGCGGCACGCAGAACGCGCTCAAGGTCATCACCGACGTTCACGAGGAATGGGGGCGGCGCTTCGGCCGCTACCATGCGCCGCTGGTGGAGTCCTACCGCATGGACGGCGCCGACTGCGCCATCATGACCCTGGGCAGCATGACCGGCGCCGCCAAGGACGCGGTGGACGAGGCGCGCGCGCGCGGCGAAAAAGTCGGCCTGATCAAAGTGAAGACCTACCGCCCGTTCCCGGTCGAAGCGCTGGTGTCCGTGCTGGCCGAGGTCAAGGCCGTGGGCGTGGTCGACCGCTCGGTGTCCTTCGGCTGGAATTGCGGACCGATGTATCAGGACACGCTCACCGCGTTGTATTCCGCGCCCAGGCGCATTCCGGCGATGAGTTTCATCGGCGGGCTCGCCGGCGCCGACCTCACCGTTACGCATTTCGAGCGCGTGATCGGACGCGTCGCCGAACTCGCACGCGACGGCCGGCCGGCCGAGACCGTGTGGCTGAACGAGAAGGACTGACCATCATGCAGCACGCCCATTACCTCATCGTAGGCGCCAGCCACGCGGCGCTGTCGGCCCTGCACGCGATCCGGCTGCACGACGCCGAAGGCGACCTCACGCTGCTCACCCGCGACGACAGCTTGCCGTATTCGCCCACGGTCCTGCCCTACGTGGTCTCGGGCCGCTCCGAGCCGGGCCGTGTGTTCCTGCGCGACGAGCGTTATTTCGCCGAACACAAGGTGAACTATCTGCGCGGCGCCAAAGTGCGCAAGGTGAACGCGGGCATGAGCGCGGTCGAGTTAGCCGACGGCAGCGAAATCGGCTTCGACAAGCTGCTGCTCGCTACCGGCGCCGCGCCGCTGCTGCCGCCTATTTCCGGGCTCGCCGGGCTGCGTTTCCACGTGCTGCGCACCCTCGCCGACGCGCTCGCCCTGCGCGAGGCGCTGCCGCGCATCAAGCGCGCCGTGGTGCTGGGCGGGGGCCTGATCGGCATGCACGCGGCGGAGAACCTCGCCAAGGGCGGCGTGGCAGTGAGCGTGGTGGAACTGCAGTCCCACGTGCTATCGGGCTACTTCGACGCCGAGGCGTCCGCCATGATCGAAAAGGTGTTCGCCGCCAACGGCGTGCGCCTGCTGACGGGGACCAGCGTGGCCGCGGTCGCGGCGCAGGGCGAGGGCTGCCGCGCGACGCTGGCCGACGGCAGCGAGATCGAGGCGGACCTGCTGCTGGTCGCCACGGGGGTGGCGCCGGTGACCGATTTTCTCGAAGGCAGCGGCGTCGAAACCGGGCGCGGCGTGCTGGTGGACGAGCACATGCGCACCAACGTCGCCAACATCTGGGCCGCCGGGGACGTGGCGCAGGCGCGCGGTTTTTTCACCCAGGACAGGATCATCAACGGCATCCTGCCCGATGCGGTGGATCAGGGACGCATCGCCGGCATGGCGATGGCCGATGACCCGGGCTCGAAGACCTACGCCGGCGGCGTGCCGCTCAACACCTACAGCTTCTTCGGCCAGCAGGCGGTTTCGGTCGGGGTGCATGAAGGAGCGCTGGAACAATCGGGAGTCGAGGTGCAAAAGGAGATGGACGCCGGGCAGAATCGCTACCTCAAGATCGTGCTCAAGAATGAGCGGCTGGCCGGGATTTTCGGGGTCAACAGCGCGTTCGACCCGGGCATCATGTGGGAACTGATACTGCGCGCAATCGATCTGGGCGAGGAGAAGCTCGCGTTCCTGCGCTCGCCGCAGCAGACCGCGCGCGCGCTGATGTCGCGCAACTGGAGATAGGGGTCGCCATGGGCGCCGCATACGAGACCATCAATTTCAAGCCGCAAGCCTGCGACGGCTGCCTGGACTGCATGACTGCCTGCGCGCAAGCCAAGACGCAGTCGGACGACCAGATGCGGTCGCGCATCCAGATCGTGCCCTCCGGCGAGGGCTTCGAGCTCGCCATCTGCCGCCAGTGCGGCGATCCGGAATGCGTGCTCAACTGCCCCGCCGGCGCGCTCGCGAAAAACGCCGGCAGCGGCGTGATCGACTGGGACGGGTCGAAGTGCGTGAACTGCCTGTTGTGCACCGTCGGCTGCGCCTACGGCGGCATCGCCTACGACGCGCAAGCAGGCCACGTGATCAAGTGCGATATGTGCGACGGCGCCCCGGCCTGCGTCAAGGCCTGCGCCACCGGCGCGCTGAAGCACGTAAAGACCGCGCGCATCTACAACGAGGTCGGTAAGCTCGAAGACTTGTTCGCGCCCGGGCTCTCGGGCTGCCAGGGCTGCAACACCGAACTGATCATGCGCCACGCGCTGCGCCGCATCGGTCCCGATGTGGTCGTGGCGACCCCGCCCGGCTGCATTCCGGGCATGGGCTCGGTCGGCTACAACGGGCTCACCGGCACCAAGGTGCCGGTGTTCCATCCGCTCTTGACCAATACCGCGTCGATGCTCGCCGGCGTGCGCCGCCACTACAAGCGCAACGGCCGCGACGTGATGGCGGTAGCGCTCGCCGGCGACGGCGGCACCGCCGACGTGGGCTTCCAGTCGCTTTCGGGCGCGGCGGAGCGCGGCGAGGAAATACTGTATATCTGCGTCGACAACGAAGGCTATATGAACACCGGCATGCAGCGCTCCGGCTGCACGCCTTACGGCGCCTGGACTTCGACCACCCCCGTGGGGGAACGCGCCCACGGCAAGACCCAGGACGCAAAGAACCTGCCGCTGCTGATGGTGATGCACAACTGCGCCTACGTGGCGACCGCCTCCACTGCGTTCATGCAGGATCTGTACGACAAGCTCGACCGCGCGATCCAGGCAGCCAAGACCGGGTTCGCCTATTTGCACATCTACTCTCCCTGCACCACCGGCTGGCGTTTCCCCTCCGACCAGAACATCGAGGTGGCGCGCAAGGCGGTCGAAACCAATTTCGTGCTGCTGTGGGAGTTCAATCCGCGCGACGGCCTGCAGATGACGCGTCCGACGGAACAAGCGCTTCCCATCGCCGAGTATCTGGAAGTACTCGGTAAGTACCGGCACCTGGCCCCCGATCAGGTCGCGCATATCGAGCGCAGCGTCGCCACCAACCTCGGGCGCATCCAGATGCTCGCCGCGGTCAAGGGCCCGGCGGGCGCGATGGCCGGGCGCGCCTGAGCGCGCGCGCTCGCCTTCACTATTCACTATACTTGGCGCCCCCGGTGTTGCACGGTGCGCTGGTTGCGCGGACGAGAAGCCGTCCGCGCGGATCGCCGAATGCGCGCGGATGAAGAAGCACATCCG
>JBQMQE010000276.1:0-5948 GCA_052172655.1 Burkholderiales bacterium | reverse complement strand
AACGCGTTACGGCGTGTGGGGAGCGCAAGTGCCGCTCAAGTTCAAGGCGCCGTCGAAGAAGCGGCGTACCTTCGCGGCACCCGTCACGCTCATTTTCATGGATGGCGTCGAAGGAAGATTCGCCGGACTGCTCCCGGCAAAGCATGAAGGCGGAGCCAGCCTTCATTGAAACAGATAGGTTTCCCCGGTGATGGAACCCCACTATCATGGAAGCCATGGAGAAGAATGGCTCCGCGCCCGCCGATTTCGAGTTCGATGAAGATCACAGCTACTTCATGGTGAGATTGCCGATTCACCCGGCAGCGCTGGAAGTCGCGAAGTCGGTGGCCGGAAAAGAATCCGAGCCTCAACAGGCCGGGACCAAGTCGGGACTAGGTCGGGACCAAGTCGCAAGAGTCGGTGCTGGGGCCACGCCGACTCACTCGGGGTCAGAGTCGAGGTCAGAGTCGAGGTCAGAGTCGAGGTCAGAGTCGAGGCCAGAGGCAGGGGCTAGAGTCGGGGCTAGAGTCGGGGCTAGAGTCGGAAACCTCACGAAACGTTCTTCTGGCGCTGGCCCCCGGGGACGTCCGCGAGCCATCAGCGTTTTTCCTTCGGCCGGCCTGTGCCTATCGCATCCGTTTCCCTGCCGTGCGCCGATTCGGCACGCAGTGCGTGCTGAATTGGAAACAGCACGTAGAACGCGGGCAGGCGACTATGGAGCCGGTCCGCTAGCCAGCCGATGCGTAGCTCTGGTGATCTCCGCCGGGGCATGATCAGTCCTTTCGTCCTTCTAGCCGCGCACGGGCCAGGCGTACGGCGTCATGCTAAGGTGCTGAAAATGAGTCCATTCCAATTTTGCAGTCAGCGATTGCAAATTGCGTCTGTCCAGAAATACTGCGGCGCCGGGCAGGGCGGGCGTCGCCGCCTGTGCCGATCGGTCCACGACCTTTGGCTTCACCGCACTGCTTCGTTTTGGCTTATCCGGCGAAGGCACGAGCTCGGTTCAACCTTTCTCAAGCAACAGATTGCGGAAGGGATGCTGATTTTTCCAGCGGTAGGCATGAAAATCGCGCTCATCGGTGCTGACGATGCGTCCCTCGCCGTTCTCCTCCGCCAGCAGCACAATCGACGCATCGGCCAGGTCCATCGGCAAATCGGCGTATTGGCGCATTAAGGCAGTGAGCCGGGGCAGATGATCGGCCCCCATGACAAAAACGCCCACGCCCTTTGTCCCCAGGGTTTCCACCCAGCCGAGTGTTTTCGCTACCCCGATGCGGCTGAACATCAGATGTACGCACTCCACCAGCACCGGATACGTCGTCATCAGCGGCTCGCGATTACGCCGGAAAAATTCACGGCAGCGCGCGTGGTAAGCATCGCCGCGATCCGCCAAGGCCAGCCATGCGCCCGTATCCACCAGAATCATGGCTGGGCCCCGTACTTGGCCGAGAAATCGAGCCGGTTCTTGTACCTGGTGGCAAGCTGCTCATCGGTTTCGATACAGCCGACGAACCCAGCCGCCTCAAGCGCCTGAAAGAAGGCCGAATCGCCCGTGTCCTGTGCAGCGGGAACGGCCGCAGGCGCAGCCGGCAGGCCATGGCGCTGCTTTAGGAACTGCACGAAATCCAGCACCTCGGCCCGCAGATTGGGCGGCAGCGCCGCTATCTCGGATTCAATCTTGCTCATTGTGGTCATCACGCACCCCCTTCGTGTTGTCAGGCAAAGCTTATCGTCCCTGACTTGCATGCGCGCGTCAATACGGGAGAAGTCCCCGTCCGAATTCCACCGCCAATTTTGCAGACAGCGACTGCAGAATCTCTTGTCCATACTTCGCCCGCTTCTCTCTCACGATGTTCTTGCGAATGCGACTCCCGACATGCCAGCAGAGGAACGTCAGTCCGGGGTTGACCGTCTGCGCCACCTGTGCCGGCGTGGCCACAGTCTTTGATTTCACGGCGCTGTTTCGCCATCACGCTCCCTCCGTATCGAACATCAATCGGTGGAAGTCCTCCTCGATCAGCCGCACCTTCCAGGTGTCGTCAGGAGCCTTGAGGTTCTCCAGATTGTTGTCGCCGTTGACGTAGATCAGATCGAACTCGCTATCCTTGCTGGAATAGCCCTGCCGCGTGAACCATTCGTCGAGCACGAGGTTGTCCTGCTCGATGCCCTCCGCCGTCTCGCCGCCGGGGCGCTTGCGCCAGATGACCAGCATAACGATGCCTAGCGTCCCGGTCAGCCGAATGACCAGCGCGCGCGCGGCGGTTCGCGCGTCCTGGTCGTCGAGAATGGCGATGGCGCCCAAGGACCTGGCAGCCGACAGAACAGCCGATTCACCAGCGCCCAGACTCCAGCCGAGAACTTCGGGATCGATGGCTGTCGAGTGGAAGGGCGCGCCGAACCCACCTTCCAGCGCGAGACGCGCGGGATCGCGTTCGGGTCCGGCCAGGACTTCGTCGGTCACCTGCGTGGGAACAACGAGTTGGCGGCCGCCACGGGTCAGCAGATCAAGCCGCCCCACCTTCGCGAGCGTGATGAGAGGCGAAGCATTGACCACTCGCACCTCACCCACGGCTATCCTCTTCGGCGTCGCGAACGATCTCCTCGGCCGTCTGCCGGAAGGGAGAGACGCCGTAGCGCCCGAGCGCGTCAATGAATTCAGCCCGAGACACGCCGGCGATCTCCGCCGCCCGGCCCTGACTCACGCGGCGCATCTCGTACCACTTCACCGCCGCCGCGACGCGCAGCTCGCGGGTGAATGTCTCTGGGTCCTGCCGGACGCTGGCCAAGGCTCCCTCGTGAAGATCAAATGCGATGTGGACCATGTCGTACTCCTTGCTCAGATATGCTCGTTGGCTCCGTTTAAGGCACGGTTTCTTCAACTGCACCACCGCCTTTCGCTCTTTCAATCATTCTTTTTACCTTTGAGTTTGCTTTCATCGTCAGCAGTTCTATTTCAGGATGTCTTTGAGCGAATACCCTGAATATCTCATCGGCAAAAGCCTGTCCTATGGATTCCACGCCTTCGAAGCTAAAAATGACAATCTTGAAAAGCTCAACTCTTGCAAGAAGTCTCTTGGCTTGAGATCTGGAGATTAACTTGTCGTTTCCATATTGCGCCAGCTTTACCGGAACGACTGTTTTATTGAAGCCATAATCTTCCCCGGACGAGTATTGATCGAAAATCTTTTTTGTTGTCCTGGCGGTATGGTTATTTATTTCCATCCATACACTGGTGCCTGTTTGGAATTTCTCTCTTTCCAGTATCCAGTCTTTTTCGTCGCCAAACTGATGGGTAAAGTAAACACCGCCCGAAAGGATATCGAATTTATCAAACATTCTGGACGTGAAGAAAATTCCTTCCCCCGTATGGTTCTTTGGGTCGGTAGTGAGTTTGCCCTTGGAAAGTTCAAGGATCGCATGTCGCTCATCCAGCAGACCCATCTCGGTTTGAATCTTCTTGAATATGCCGATGCCGTCATCCATTAACAGCATTTCCGTGCTGACTGCATTTTTTCTTATCCTTACCTGAATCTGGGAACCGATCGAGTGGTCTATTGCGTTGTTGAACATTTCCGTAAAGCCGTAGTGCCAAATGTCTGAAACGTTGTCCGGCAATGGATAAATGACCGGACGAATTGCGTCTCTCCAGATCAAGTCTTCAGCCAGATCCGGAACTATTTTGTAACTCGCGCCCCACTCCAGAAGCGGAGCGAGTTTATACGCCCGGTTGCGCGTCTTCCCGGATTCCCCAAGTGCATTTTCCGAGCGTAGTTTTTGCAGGTGTTTGTTGACTCCCTGCCGTGTAATCCCAAAATGCGCGGAAGTTATTTTGCTGATGTCGTTCGGATGCTTTTCGACGTGCTCGAGAATGAAACGTCGAATATCCTCACCCCTGGCGCGGACCCTGGTCACTGGAAACCATCCCTCATTTGTTTGTCAACCTACCCGCCTTGCATTGTCAACTATACGGAAGGTATTGTCAACCTTTGCTGGGCTCAGCAGCATGGAAATCATCCAAGAAACCACGCCCGCCCTGGCGTTTCAGTCAATCACGGAGCCAGCACCCAATATGACGTCGTTCTGCCTAGAGCCTGCCATAGGCCTTGGTGTCCGCTTCGGAGTTTCATTCGTGAAACACGCGGAACGGATCGTCCGTTTTAATGCCGCGCTTGGCCTTGGTAAGGATCACGCGCTGATTGTCGATCTCGTAAGCCAACTCGTCGCCCGCCTGCAGGTGCAGTGCGGCGCGGACCGGCTGGGGAATGGTGGTCAGCGCCTTGGTCGTCAGCTGGCTCGTGATCATGATGGCTCTGACTCAAGATGTGTGAGGAACTGCCTCATGGTAAGGAATTGCCTTGTCTAGAACAAGTGACTGCGGCAGGCGCCAGACTGCGCAATGACCCAGGTTAGTCTCGTATAGGGAATCGAATAGAGGGGGCGCATGCAGGGACGCGTCGCGTTCGAATTTGCAGCAATCCAGCAGAAGCTCAAGTACGATGAGGTCTGGCTTGTGCTCGGGCAAGTTGGTGCGGCATGACGGCTGGACTTGAGGAGAGTCTCATGAAACAAAAAGTTGTAACCCTGTTGGAAGAAGACGTGCTGCGTCGCGCCAAGCGCCGCGCCGCCGACGAACGTCGTCTCTTGAGCGATCTGATCCAGGACGCGCTCGAAAAATATCTCACTGCTACGCTGCCGGGGCCGGCGCACCGCGAAGCGGCCTTCCAATTGTTTTGCGGCAGCCGATCAAACTCTCGCCCGAACAGTTCAAGGCCGTGCTCGAGCACGACTCCCGGGATGCGCGGGGCCAGTGAATCTCGATGCCATAGCCGCTGGCCGCCTGTGCATGATGGATAGCCAGGTTTGTCCCCGGACACATGGTGCAGCATCGCTGGGGCTTGCATCAGCCCGCGGCCGTGTGCTGGCTTGGCCGCCGACCCCGGCGAAGCATGAAGGCGGAGCGAACCTACATTGACGGGGCATCGGCCCGCGTCCCAGGCAACGATCTCCAAATTTCGCGCTTCATTCTGGGTATCAGCCCTTCTCGCGCTTCAGCATTTAACGGCAGTTGCGCATCCCGCTCCGAGCCAGTATGATTAAGTCATACCGCGCTGAAAGGAGCGCCTCAAATGAGCAATGCCGTCAAGAAAACCATTTCGCTCCCCGCTGATCTCGCGCGTCACGCCGAAGAGCTGGCGCGTGCAGAGGGCAAGACCCTGAGCGGAGTCATTCAGGACGCGCTGCGGCAGGCCGCGGTCGAGCGACGCCGTCAGGAACTGCGTGGCATGCAGGCTTACTGGAGCCGCATGGCGCGGGACAAAGGCATACTCACTGAAAGTGATCTCGATCGCCATCTGCGCGCGTGAACATGCGCAAGCGGGTCGTTTTCGATACCAACGTTCTGGTGTCTGCACTGGTGTTTCCCGGCGGTCGCGGCGAGGCCGCTCTGCGGCGGATAATCGATGAGACAGACCAGCTCGTTTTGTCCCGGCCCATTGTTGACGAACTGCTCGATGTGCTCGCACGCAAGTTTGCGCGCGATGCCGAGGAACTCGCGCATGTCGCCGTGTTTGTCACGGAGCTAGCCGTGATCGTCGCCCCGAAGCGACGGCTTCGAGTCGTGCAAGATGACCCGGACAACCGAATACTCGAATGCGCAGTGGCGGGCCGCGCCGAAGTCATCGTGAGCGGAGACAAGGCCCTGCTTGCGCTCAAAGTCTACGAGAAGACCCGGATCCTGACCTTGCGTGAATATCTTGGCACGCCATGACAGGAAAGCGGAGCCAACCTTCATTGAACGGGAACGGTTTTTCCCCAATGGATGTGCAGGTGTGTGCCGGCAGCGTGCTCAGCGAGGCGCCCCTGCACTTGCTGTTAGACTTGTGTGCAAGCACACATCAGCACTGGGAGAGGACATCGTGACCTGGCAACCGGAGATAGACGAACTGCGCAAGCGCGAAGCGCTCGGGCGC
>JBQMQE010000275.1:0-5950 GCA_052172655.1 Burkholderiales bacterium | reverse complement strand
CTCAAATGAAATCGGCCGTGAAAGACGCGGGTTATGGCGTGGACGCCACCAACGCCGCCCACAGTCACAAGAGCAAGGGCTGCTGCTGCAGCTAACCCGAGTCGGCAAGACCCGCGAGTAAGATCGCATGGATATGGATAGATGGCCAATCTCAGAGGTCATTTGAAAATGAGGGGATACTTCCCCTCATACTCCCCTACGTCAGGGGCCATTTCGGTAATTCTGAAATGGCCTCTTAGCCAAGAAAACCGACCAAATGGGAATGTCGGTCTATCTAAGGTAAAGCGGGAGGATCGCTGGTCGAATGGCTGACAGAAACTCTACGCCGGGTCGGATGTCCGCCAAAGCAAGCGCAATGAGAAACACATTGCGCCTGATCTACGTCGTATGCGTGTTGCTGCCGGAGTACCGCGCTCTACTCCGATTTGCACGCGGCGCCGGTAATGAGGCGGCGCCGGCCCGGTTCGCCGCGCGTTTGCTTGCACTTGGCCCGGCTTTCGTCAAGCTGGGTCAGATCCTGAGCACGCGCCCAGACTTGATGCCGGAGGCCTACGTCGAAGCACTTTCACGCCTTCAGGAAAATGCGCCGGAGATCCCGGGCGAAGCGATCCGCGCCACCATCGAGAGAGAACTTGGCAAGCCTGTCGAAGAGTTATTTGCCACATTCGAGCAGAGGCCTGTCGCCGCCGCGTCCCTCTCGCAGGTCCATCGGGCAACGCTGCGCGACGCCACCATCGTCGCCGTAAAGGTGCAGAGGCCCGATCTCGAACGGCTGGTTTGCCGCGACCTGGACGCCGTGGAAGCCGGGCTGGATTGGCTTGAGCGCCTGTTTCCGCAGCGCCTGCACCGCACGAATCTACGTGCGTTTTTCGCCGAGTTCCAGCGCTACACGCTGCAAGAGCTGGACTTCTCGCAGGAGGGGCGGGTCATCGACCGATTCCGTGCCAATTTCCAGGGCCGCGTCGACGTCAAGTTTCCCGGGGTCTATTGGAGCCACACCGGACAACGTGTGCTCACCATGGGCTGGGTGGAGGGCCTGCGCCTTCACGAGGCCGCCAAGTCGCTCGACGCAAAGGCAAGACAGCGGCTCGTCACGCTTCTCGTCGACGTCATGCTGCAGATGTACGTCTCCGATGGTCTGTTCCATGCGGATCTTCATCCGGGAAACATTTTTTTTCACCACGACGGCACCTTCACTCTGCTCGATTTTGGCATGTATGGCGAGTTGACGCCGCGGCAACGGGATCGATTCATTCTCTACTGGTTCGCTGTGGTTCAGCGCCAGACCCGACGCGCATTTCACCACTTCAAGGCTCAAACGCAGACATTGCCGGGCGCGAACGAAGAGGCGTTCTTTGTGCGCTTCGCGGCGCTCGCCGAGAAGTTCTATACGTCCCCGCTAAGCGAGATGAGTTTCACCAAGGTATACCTTGATATGATGAAGGCGGGCTACGCATACGGGTACGCCTTTCCGAGCGAGCTGATGTTGCATGCCAAGGCTCTCACAACGGCGGAGACCCTCATCTTCGCGCTTGCTCCGGACGAGCGGTTCGAACGAGTTTCGCGTCCGTTCATCGCGCGCGAGTATGCTGCGCGCGTCGGCTCGCTTGACCTTATCAAGCGGCGCGTTTCTCAACTGGCTCCGGAGCTCTTTCTTCTCGGAGAACTGCCGCCGTCGGACTCCCTCGACGAATCCTGGGACTGGGAAGCGACCGTCGGCGTTTTCGGGGAGCTGCGCAACCGGCTGGAGAGCACGGTCCGGCATGCGCTGGAAAATGGCGGACTTTGGCAGACGCTCGTTGAGCGGCATGCCGGGGTTGTGTTGAAGACGACGCCGCTTGCCGGGTCGGTAAGCAATCTCATGCAACAGGCTTGGGAGCGCTACTACGAAATCGAGCCTTCGGTCGCGATCCAGCCCACTCTGGGCGCGGTGTTCACCACCCATGCGGCCGCCTTGATTCTCGCGATGCATGAAACGCTGCTTCGACATGGTGTCGCCGCCGCGGAATCACACCGGATGATCCACGACGTCGGATGGAGCGTCTATCGCCAGATGGCCGAGCCGCCATCGCTCATCGCCAGCGCGTTTACGCGCGACCCACGCAAGCGCCTTAAGCTTGCGACCGATCTGTTCCGCAGCTTCCCGTTCGGTTCCCCGAGCTACGAATGGCGCGATGTCCCAAGCTCGGACGAGGCAATCGCCTTCGATTGCGTGAAGTGCCCGGTCGCCGAGTTCTTCGCCAGCCGCAACGCGTCGGAACTTTGCGTTCGGACGTTTTGCCAGCTCGACTTTCCGCTGGCGGAGAAATGGGGCGGGCGGCTGGAGCGAAGCGGCACAATTGCTTCGGGTGCGCAGCGCTGTGACTTTCGCTGGCATGCGCGCAGGCCGACGGACTCGCGTACACCCGCAACGCCCGATTGGAAGCCGCGAGACTGTGCCACGTCGGAGGATGGCGATGCGCGCTGATCCGCTTGATTGGCAACCGTGCCGGTGTCGAGCGGGTGACAGGCTTGTGCACCGAGGCTGAGCGTGAGGAGTTCATTGGCTCGATCTCCCGCGAAGTAGCCGCGAGTGTAACGACGTCAAAACCAGCAGTCTTCACGGGAGTTGCGAGCGGCTCCCAGGTCAATGCAGTTTTTTCGCGTAAATTGTGACCCCCCGGTCAAATGCACCGCCGCGCGATGCGGCAAAAGGAAGAATAGATGAACGAAACATTCGAGCATTCCGGTGCCTGGGGCGTCGCGGCGATCGTGATCGTCGTGGTCTCCTGGTTTTTTTACCGCTACTTCGCGCCCAAGTCGTGGCGCGAATGGGTGGCCTCCGGTCTGGTGCAGGCGTTCATCATCTCGCTGTATGCCGAGATGTATGGCTTTCCGCTGACTATCTACCTGCTGGTACGGTTTTCCGGCCTGGACGCCGTCGACCTCAATGCCAGTCTTTGGTCCACCCTGCTCGATGTCGGCGCGACCGGGATGATGATTTCAATGCTGCTGGGCTACACGCTGGCGTTTGTCGGGCTCGGCCTCCTGATCCAGGGCTGGCGCGAGCTGTACCGTGCGCACCGGGAAAAACGCCTCGCCACCGAGGGCTTGTATGCATTCGTCAGGCACCCCCAGTACACCGGCCTCTTTCTAGGCCTGTTCGGCGAAGGCGTGGTGCACTGGCCGACAATGTTCTCCGTCGCCCTGTTCCCGGTGATCGCGCTCGCGTACGGATGCCTCGCACGCAATGAGGAGAAGCGCATGCTCGATCATTTTGGAGAAGAATTCCGCGCCTACCGGCAGCGGGTGCCGATGTTCATTCCACGCTGGGGACAATGGCGCGAATTCGCCAGCACGCGCCGCGCCACGGCGGACGAACCGGGACAAACTCCTTTGTGAGGCTGCGACGCTGGCATATGCCTCGTTTCTTACGTTTATGTAATGACCCGGTCATGTCCAAGACCGTAACAAGCCGTTAAGCTTGTCGATATCGTTCGGCAAGGTGGATTTCACCCGCGTCAACCACACCATGCGGACGCCGGCGTGGCCGGGAAAGTCATGGCTGAGTAAGGCGTCATTGAACCGCGTCACCGATCCGGAGCAGCGAGACAGCAAGCCCGGGCCGACTGCGCTTTTTCCGTAGATCAACTGATCGAACCCCGCCGCCGCGGCGCGGCGGCGCTCTCGAGTCGGCAGGCGCTCAATTCGAACCTCGGCGAAAATATACCCTCGGGGGGTACGTGACATATACCATTATAGGGTATATGGTGGGCGTGTGAATAGAAGATTCGAGGAGGCCGGCAGTGGATTGTGCGTTCGTTCTCCCTCCACTTCGATTCACCGCTTCACAGCAGGTATTTGCGCCCGACTTGTTCGGGCACGGACTTCATAGCTTCACGCGATTAAGTCAGGAGGCATTATGGAATGGCTAACGCAGAACTGGATTTGGGTGCTGTTTTTCGGTGGAATGATCGCGATGCATATGTTCGGCCACGGCGGGCATGGCGGGCACGGTGGACATGGTGGAGGAAGTGATGGTGGCGATAACGCCCCCAAGCCCGCCGGTAAAGACAGTGTACAACGCGCTTCGAAACCAAAGGCAGGTAGTTGCCATTGATCCGTCGGATCTCGATACCTTTTTTTTAATTGAGACAACGATGAGCAAGAAGGCCCATGCGCGCATCTCCTGGGTACCCGTCGTACTCACCGGCCGCGCGGACAAGGCCGAAATGCGCAAGGCCTCCAGCGCGAGCGCGGTACGGATGATTGACGGCAAGCCGGAACAATTTCAGCGCCCGACGTCGCGCGGCGAGGTTGGTGCTAACGGGGTCTGCACAAGGAGTTCCATATGGCACGTCCTATGATCAAATCCGCTAGCTTGGAAGCGCTTCCCCGACGATCGGCCGTAAGCAAAGCGCCGGAACCCGAAGCGCCGGTGAAACCCGGTGTCAATGTAACTCCCGGGCTGTCCGAAGCTGCGTGGAAGTATCAAGTGGACCTGTGGCAACGCAGCGTCCTGTTCCTCGACATCCTGCGCGAGCGCGCCAACAATATGCTCGCGCACGAGCAGGTCGGCATGGCGCTGCATGAAGGTCATGCCGTCTATTTCGTCATGTTTTTCCCCGAGCCCTGCCCGGGACAGACGCTGGCGGACGTGCTGCATGCGCTGCGGCGCTTTGTCGAAGAGGTAAGCCGCCGGCACGACGGAACCGCCCCTGTGCTCTACGGCAACTGCCAGGCCGGCTGGGCGGTCATGCTGCTTGCCGCCGACTGCGAGGGCCTGGTGGGGCCCGTGGTACTCAACGGCTCTCCCCTCTCCTACTGGGCGGGAGAAAGCGATGCCAACCCGATGCGCCTGGCCGGCGGCCTGACGGGCGGCGCCTGGATCGCGCACTACCTGGCGGACCTCGGCCAGCGTCGCGCGCCTGGAACACCGGGCGATCCTCGAAAGCCTCGGCGGCCTGGAAGCACTGGAGCCCGGCCTGTACGAGATGAAGATCAGCAAACCGACCAACGACCCCGACTGCCGCAAACCGCAGTACTCGGTGGCATTCGAGGAACGCAAGGTCGAAGACATCCGCTTCGATTATCCGCGCGAGGAGTTCGAAAGGGTACGCAAGGTTTCGGAGTTCAACGAGCGTCTTTACAGCACCTTCGTCAGCCCCTGGGTGCGGGCGAGCGCGAACCCCATCGGCGCCGAGTGGCTCAAATGGATGTACCCGATGCGCGCCAGCCGCTATCTGTTCTCCGAGAAGCTCAACTCCTGGATGGCCGGAGTCGCGGCGCTGGCGCCGTGGGTCAGCGAATACCGCGAGCGCGTTTCCGAAGACAACCCCTTGCGCGTCGGCGAGCGGGAGTTGAGCCGACAGATCTCGACCGGGCTGGACAGTTACCGCAAGCGCAGGAACGAGGCAACCGAGGCAGTGTTCGAGCGGCTATACGGCTGAAGCTAGCTGTTCCTAGTCCTCCAGGCCAAAAAGCGTCGCCTTACCGATTCGCACCATTGCAAAAAGGAAACAGACCATGCCGACTTATGAACCGATAGATCTTGTCGAATACTTGCGCATCCGCGCCGCCGCGCTCGGCGGCCGGCGCATCGCCATGATTATCGCTGGAGTGCTGCTGCTGATTTTCCTCGGCTCGACCTGGTTCACGGTGCAGCCAGAGGAGACGGGCATCGTGCAGCGCTTTGGGGCGGTGAACCGCACCGTGGGTCCGGGCCTGCACTTCAAGTTTCCCGACGGCATCGAGCGGGTCCGCCTGGTTCCCACGGCCCGGGTGCTGAAGGAGGAATTCGGCTTCGCCACGACCGCCACGGCTGGCGCCGCGCGAACGCAATATGCGGGTGACAAGAAGGCCTTCAAGGATGTGTCGCTGATGCTTACGGGCGACCTGAACGTGATCGACGTGCAGTGGATCGTCCAGTACCGGATCGAAGACCCGGTCCGCTTCTTGTTTCAGGTTCGCA
>JBQMQE010000274.1:0-5970 GCA_052172655.1 Burkholderiales bacterium | reverse complement strand
TAGACGCCCGCTTCGGCGGTCTTCCCTAGCTGACCTGATCCTGCGGGATCGCGAAAAGCGGATGCATTCTCCTGGTAGCAGGAGGGTTCAAGGGGAGACCTCCCAAGCGGGCGTTTGCATTTTGGCTTTCAACAGCGCCTCAAGCGAGAAGCACCGCCACCATGCCGATGCCGAGCAACAGGCGCGTAGAAAAACGAGCGTGCGCAACCAGGGCAAGGGGGCGCCTTTCGCCTATCTGGGCCGCAGCGCGAACGCGCCACCGCCCCCGCGCACCGCGTCCAGTGCGATGAGGAAGGCCGCGGCGTTCCAGGACTGGCCGCGCATGCCGCCGGGCGCCTGGGTGAGACCATGCAGCCATTCGTTGAACGCCCAGCCGTCGAGCGCATTGACGCGCGCGAGTTTTACCAGTTCGGCATGCGCCCGATCACGCTCGCCCGCAAGCGCCAGCGCGGCGACCCAGAATCCGCCGACCAAGGGCCAGATGCCGCCGTTGTGGTATTGCCACTCCAGGTTCTGCAGGTGGCGCGACATGTATGCCCGCCACAGCGAATTCGCGGCCGGAATCGGCTCGCACACCACGCGCACGGGCCAGGGTTCGGCGACGCCGGCGCGATCCAGCGCGCGCAGCGTGCGCCGCGCGGCCTCGCGGTCGGCCAAGCCGCACAACAGCGCGAGCAGATTGCCGAAGACGTCGCCTTCTTCGCCGAAAAAGGAGAAATTGACGAATGAAAGGTAGAGGTCGCGGTGCTTCGCCTTGCGCATCACGTAGTGCGTCAGCAGCCGCGCGCGGCGGTATTCGGCCAGCACCGCGCTGAACGGATGGAACAGCTGGTTGAAATTCGCGCGCGTCTCCTCGGCGCGCGCAAGCCCATAGAGCTGCTTCACGCGGTACCAAAGCGCATTGGTATAAAGCACGAAGCCCGAGCGCGGCATGATATCGGCCCAGTCGCTGGCTTCATTCTGCTGCAGCAGGAAGAAGCGCTGATGCTCCTGCGCTTCCAGCCACTGGATGGCCTTCGCGATTCCCGCTGCGAAGCGCTGCCGCAGCCCGGCGGCCGGGTCGCGGTTATCGAGAAAATGCAGCGCGATCAGCCACCACAGCGTGGCGTCGATGCAGCCGAGGTACCAGAAGTCGGCTTCCTGGCCGCGCAAGTCGACGAATTTCGGGATCTGGCCGTTTGCCGCCTGCTGGCCGGCGAGCGTGACCAAGCCGGTCGCGGCCTCGCGCTCGAGCACCGCGTCGCCCGAGAGCGCCATGCCGATCGCGCATACGGCGGCGTCGCGCCCGAATATCGCCGCATAGCCGCGCGATTCCGCACGGGCGCCGGGGGTCGCGGCGAGTATGCCCTGCGGCGACAGGTTGGTTCGCAGCAGCTCCACCGATTTCTGCCGGCAGGCTTCGATCAGCGCGTCTGCGTCGAGCGCGAGCGGGGCAGCCGGCTTCATAATGCGCGCTCCCTCGCGCAGGAACGCCGCAGCGCGGCTGAGGCCGCAGGCGCTCGCGCCGGGGTTTTCATTGCCGCGATCATGTCCGCTCCGCCGCGCCGCCCGGGCCGTGCACCATGAACGGCGGGGCGCTGCCGTCTTTGGCCACGCCCGCATAGATCGTCAGGTGCGGAAACGGGATCTCGATGCCGCGCGCATCGAACGCCTTTTTCAGGCGGCGCAGGAACTCGCGCCGCACGTTCCATTGCTCCAGCGGCTGCACCTTGAAGCGGCAGCGCAGGATAACGGCCGAGTCGGCCCATTTGTCCACGCCGGCGATCTCCAGCTCGTCCAAAATCTTCGGACCGAAGGCCGGGTCGGCGCGCATTTGCGCGCCGATCTCGCGCATCACGCCGACCGCCTCGTCCGTATCCTCGCGGTAGGCGACGCCGACGTCCACCACCGACTGGGCATAGCCGCGGCTCATGTTGGTTACCGTGGTGATCAGACCGTTCGAGACGAAATGCACGTTGCCGTCGTAGTCGCGCAGCCTCACGTAGCGCAGCGTGATCTCCTCCACCAGGCCGGCCTTGCCCGCGATATCGACGACATCGCCCTGGCGCATCTGGTTCTCCAGCAGGATGAAGAAGCCGGCGAAATAGTCCTTCACCAGGCTTTGCGCACCGAAGCCCACCGCCAGGCCGATCACGCCGGCGGCGCCGAGTATGGGGGCCACGGCGATGCCCAGTTCGCTCAGGATCAGGGTGACGGCAAACACCAGGACGACCACCGCGGCGATATAGCGGAACACGCGGCCGAGCGTCTCCGCCCGCTTCACCTGCTCGCGATCTTCCATGCGGCGGGTGATGCGCTCGCGGAACAGGCGTATCAGGTGCTGCGTCACGCCGAGCACGATCCACGCCGCCACCGCGATCAGCACAACCCGCAACAGCGTGATGATCTTTGGGTCCAACTCGCTGATGTTGAATAGATTGATTATGTGCAGCAGTTGTTCCATGGATTACTCCAGTCTGGTCGGTTCGGAATTAGTCGGCCGGCGCGCCGTAGGTGAGCAGTGCGCCGGGGAAGTGGGTCATTGCACGGGAAAGCGCCAGGCGGCCGGAGGCGTCCGCCTCCACCGATTCGCCCGTCAGAACGTTCACCAGGCGCGCGCCTTTGGGCAGAAACGCCAGATCGAGAACGGTGTCGCCCCACGCCGCTACGCCCACGGGAAGCGCGCCCTGCGCCAGTCCCATGGACGCGAACAGTCTTCCTGCGGCGGCGACGATGCCGCGCTTGCCCAGGCGGCGCGCGTAGGCCACCACGTGGCGCGAACGCGCGCCGGAAACCGCGACGCGATGGTAGTCGCCGTTACGGAACAAGTCATCGCGTTCGCGGCGCAACTGCAGCGCGCGCCATGCCAGCCAGAGCTTGGCGCGGCCGTCGTAGGGGTCGTCGAAAAAGCGGCGCACGCCCGCCGCCATCGCGTCGGCGGGCGCCGTGGCGACCTGCCGCAGCTCCTCGAGCAGCGTCCGCCGGCGCGCGTAGTCCACCGGACGGCGGTTGTCCGGATCGACCAGGCTCAGATCGAGGAGCTCGCTCCCCTGGTAGAAATCCGGAATACCCGGCGAGCTGAGCTTCACCAGCATCATCGACAGGCTGTTGAGCATGCCGAACCAAGCTATCGGCTGCGCCTGCAGTCGCAGGTCATCCAGAAACGGGTTGGATTCCAGCCGCCCGAGAAGTCCGCGCACGAATCCGGCCATTGCCTCCTCGTATTCCGCGTTGACATTGACCCAGCTCGTATGCACCTTCGCTTCACGCACCGCTTTCAACATATAGCGTTCGATGCGGTCGCGATAGACTTCGAGCGCGCAAGCATCCATAGCCTCGTGCGCAAACGTGCCGAGCAGCGTCTGGTAGAGGAAGTACTCGTCGTTGCGCGACGGCGCGACAGCGCCGTCGAGCGCGCGTTTCTGGCTTGCGTTCATGCGGCTCCAGCGGCGCAGCGCCAGCCGCCATGCGGCGGGCATTTCCGAGATCACGTCGATACGGCAGCGCACGTCCTCGGCGCGCTTGTTGTCGTGCGTCGAAGTCGCGAGCATGGTATGCGGCCAGCGCAGGGCGCGGTCGGCGCTGGCGCCGTGGAAGGCCGAGACCGTCATGCCGAACATGTCCGGGTCACCGCCAACCTCGTTCAGCGAAACGAGCCGGTTGAAACTGTAGAAAGACGTGTCCTCGACGCCCTTGGCAGCGACGGGCGAGGTGAACTGCTGGAACTTCATCGCGAACGCGCGGTAGTGTTGCTTGAGCGCAGGCGGCGCTTCCTCGGGCGGGCTGACGAGCAGTACCTGACGCAGGAAGTCGAAAGCGCTCGCGTCGGCCGCCCGGATCCTCTTGCGCGCATGGGCGATGGCCCAGTCTATGTAGCGCCTGTCCTGCGGCGTGAGATCGTCGGCGACGTAGGTGCGGTAGACGGGGAAGCAGGAGGCTGCTTCGGCGATCGCCCGGCGCAGCGTGTTGAACGTATAGTCGCGCGTGCGCCGGTCCGCGCGCGCGATACGCAGCAGCTCGGTCGCGAGCACGGTCAGCTCGGAAGCGAGCGCCGCGCGCGTAATATCGCGCTTGCCCCGATAGGCGGCCTCCTCGAAATCGACGCTCTCCCCGGAGAACGTGCGCCAGACGCGGCCGAGCTTGGCGCGCGCCAGCCTGTCGACGAACAGGGCGTTGACCACGGTGGCGAAGCGATAGCCCGTGGTGCCATGCACCGCCCAGGTGGTGGGAACGTGCTCGTGGCGCGCGGTGATCTTTTCCACCACTACGTACAGCGGCCGCGCGGGACGCCCGTCCTTGTCTTCGCCGCAGAGCGCGAGCCCGGCAAGCCGCGCGTAGTGCTCCTGCAGCCTGCGGAAATATTGCGCCGGATCGTACAGACCGTCGGAGTGGTCGATGCGCAGGCCGTCCACCTTGCCCGCGGCGGCGAGGCCGAGCACGAATGCGTGCGTGGCGTTGAACACCGCCTCGTTTTCCATGCGCAGCGCGGCGAGATCGTTGATGTCGAAAAAACGCCGGTAGTTGATCTCGTCGGAGGCCACGCGCCAGAACGCGAGCCGGTAGGCCTGTGCTTCGAGCAGCGCGTCCAGGACGTCGAAACTGGCGCGCTGTCCCGGCGTGCCGTTGAAACCGCGCACTGCGTGCTCGATCGCCTCGGCAAGCTCGGGCTGAGCGCGTACAAGCTGCGCCAGGCGCCGCTTGTGCAATTCCTTGTCGCGGTTTCGTTCGGCGGTTTTTTCGGGAGCGGTTTCGTTGCGCGAGGGCAGGTGCGCGAACGCCGCAGACAGACTCGCCGCCTCCGCCACGGCGGGCGCCGCCACGCGCGTCCCCTCGAGCGAGTGCAGCGCGCGTTCGAGCACGCGCGGGTAGTCGCGCGGATCGACCGGAAAGCGGTTGTCGTAGTAGAACACGCTGAACGATCCGCGCTCGGCCTCGAACACCAGCTTGAATTCGCCCGCCTCGAGCACCATCCCGTATTGGTCGCCCAGCACCGGAACCAGCACCCGGTTCACCAGCTCCGGGTTGACCGGCTGCCAGTCGATGTCGAAGAACTCCCCGAACGCGGAAGCGGGACCGTTCTCGAGCACGTCCATCCACCAGACGTTGTCCGCGCCCATGACGCCCATGTGGTTCGGCACCATGTCGAGGATCTGCCCCATGCCGTGCTGGCGCAACGCCGCGCACAGGCGCTCGAAACCTTCGGCGCCGCCCAGGTCGGGATTGAACGCATTGTGATCGATGATGTCGTAGCCGTGCGTGCTGTTCGAGCGCGCGCGCAGGTAGGGCGAGCAATAGACGTGGCTCACGCCGAGCGCGTCCAGGTAGGGCACCAGCTCGGCCGCGTCGGCAAAGGTGAAATCCCGGTTGAGCTGCAGGCGGTAGGTCGCGCGCGGAATCTTCGCGCCGCCCGACGCAGGGCTGACGCGCATTGCTTGCGCCAGCGGCCGCAGCGCCGCGAGCGAGCGGGCGAGCCCGGTAAAGCGCTCGTCGTCGGTCCATTGCTCCAGTGCGAGCGGCAGCTTGCGCCGCCAGTTCGGGTACTCGCCGGTAGTGCCGGGAAGGTTCACCTGCTCGCGCACACCGAGCACGTCCTCCAGTTGCACCACCAGCACGCGCGCGGGGCTGCGGGCGAGAAAGGCTTGGAGCTGGCGCAGCAACGCCGGCGTCATCTCCGGCAGTGACTGCGGATCCACGCTGGCGCCCTGGGGCAGCAGGCCTTCGCGTTCGAGCGCGACGAGCAGCCGCGCGCGGTCCTGCGCGCGCGCGAGCACCTGCGCCTGGTGCGCTTCCGCGGTCGGGAACAAGCCGAGCTCCTGACGCAGCGCGAGATCGCGCCCCTCCCAGTAACCGGCGAGCGTGGGCAGGTCGTGCGTCGCGGCCGTGACCAGCGACTCCGCGGGGTATTCGGCCGGGAGCTTGAAGTCACCCGAATGCTGGCGTTCGAACAACAGCACCCGGTAGGAAAAAATGCCGACGCGCGCGAGCGTGGCG
>JBQMQE010000273.1:0-5993 GCA_052172655.1 Burkholderiales bacterium | reverse complement strand
CCAGCCCCTGCTGCTGCAGGTATTCCTCGTAGCTGCCGCGGAAATCGATGATGGCCGTGCCGACCTGCTTACCCTCGGCCGGCTTCATTTCGATGATGCGCGTGGCCAGCGAAGACACGAATTCGCGGTCGTGCGACACGAAAATCAGCGTGCCCTTGTAGCGCTCGAGCGCGCCGTTCAGCGACTCGATCGATTCCATGTCGAGGTGATTGGTCGGCTCGTCCAGCAGCAGGACGTTGGGCATTTGCAGGATCAGCTTGCCGAAGGCCATGCGCTGGCCCTCGCCGCCGGAGATCACTTTGACTGATTTTTTTGCGTCGTCGCCGGTGAACAGCAGCCGGCCCAAGGTGGCGCGCACCAGTTGGTCGTCGTCGCCCTCGCGCCGCCACTGGCCGACCCAGTCGAATAGCGTCGTGTCCGCGGCGAAGTCCGCGGCATGGTCCTGGGCGCAGTAACCCGGGCGCGCCTTTTCCGCCCATTTCACCGTGCCGTAGTCAGGCTTCAGGCCGCCGCGCGTCTCGCCCAACAGGCAACGCAGCAGCGTGGTCTTGCCGATGCCGTTGGGGCCGATGATGGCGACCTTCTCGCCGGCTTCGATAGCGAGATCGAGCCCCTTGATCAGGGGCTTGTCGTAGCTCTTGGAAAGACTCTTCACCTCGACCGCGAGGCGGTGCAGCTTTTCCTTTTCGTCCACCTCGAAGCGGATGTAAGGATACTGGCGGCTGGAGGGCTTGACGTCCTCGAGCTTGATTTTCTCGATCTGGCGCGCGCGCGAAGTCGCCTGGCGCGCCTTGGACTTGTTGGCGGAGAAGCGCCGCACGAAATCCTGCAGTTCGGCCACTTTCTCCTTCGCCTTGGCATTGGCGGAGAGCAGTTGTTCGCGCACCAAGGTTGAAGCGAGCATGTAGTCGTCGTAGTTGCCCGGATAGACGCGCAGCGCGCCGTAATCCATGTCGGCCATGTGGGTGCACACGCTGTTCAAGAAATGCCGGTCGTGGGAAATGATGATCATGGTCGAGCTGCGCGCGTTCAGCACTCCCTCGAGCCAGCGGATCGAGTTGATGTCGAGGTTGTTGGTCGGCTCGTCCAGCAGCATGATGTCCGGATCGGCGAACAGCACCTGCGCCAGCAGCACGCGCAGCTTCCAGCCCGGCGCGACCGCGCTCATCGGGCCGTCGTGCTGCTCGATCGGGATACCCACGCCGTGCAGCAGTTCGCCGGCGCGCGCCTCGGCGGTATAGCCGCCGAATTCGGCATAGCGCGCCTCCAGGTTGGCCGCGTGCATATAGTCCTCTTCGCTCGCGTCCGGGTTGGCGTAGACGGCGTCGCGCTCCATCATCGCCTGCCACATCTCCTCGTGCCCCATCAGCACCACGTCGAGCACACGCTCGTCTTCGTAGGCGAACTGGTCCTGGCGCAGCTTGCCCACGCGCTCGTTGCGCTCGACCGCGACGCTGCCCGCGCTCGCCTCCAGGTCGCCGCCGAGGATTTTCATGAACGTCGATTTGCCGCAGCCGTTGGCGCCGATGAGACCGTAGCGGTTGCCCTCGCCGAACTTGACCGAAACGTTCTCGAACAAAGGCTTGGCGCCGAACTGGATGGTGATGCCGGAGGTGACTATCAAGGTGATTCCGTTTCTGGGGGTATTGCCGAAAGAGGCGGGATTTTACCGGAAAGCGGGCTGCCGCTCCGGCCTAATTCGCAGTGAACGCGACTTGGCTCTACCGACAGTTTCAGCAGATCACGTCCCAGTGCGCCCGTTTGGAGGTCGCAACTGCGTCCAAAAGCATGCATGACCGAGCCCTATCAAAAATCGGCCAGTTGACGTGGAACTACAATTTTGGTTTCATGCCCGCGTGTCAAAGCCGATCCGGGGGCAACCATGGAAGGAAAAAATAATGTCAACCATAGTCGTTAATGGCAAAAAGGTTATTTCACGCCCAATCGAAGTGGTGAGGTCGCAGTTTGTCGATATGGAACGCCACGCGTCCACCCGCGTGCATGCCGACCTCGACGTCAGTAACGTGCGTCCGCAGGAGGGCGGGTGCCGGATCACGGGGCGCCGCCGCGTCTTCGGCATGCTCCAGGAGGACGAAATCGAGGTGATGCGCGATGCCGAGGGGAACTCGACCCTGCGTAGCCTTTCCGGATCCAATGCCGGATTGCTGATCACGCAGAAGTTTGAAGCCGAAGGTAGTGACAAGACCCGCGTGCATACCACTGTCGAATACCCGGTCCGGGGCGTACTTAAATTTCTTTCCCCGCTGGTGCGTATAGGTTTGCAGCGTGACTTGGAAACTGCACTCGAGGAGGATCGCATCGACCTGGAGGAACGCGGGTACGGGAAGAACTAAGCCTGCGGGGCAGCAGGAGGCGACAAGGTGGATGCTGATGACTGTCAGAGTCGTTAGCGTTCATCGGCGCATTGGCGCTTTTCTCAATGCTCTATGACGGCTTTGGATCGACCGACTGTGAGTCACGAAAACTGAATGGCGGCAATCAGTCTCAAGCCGACCTTGACTGGAATGCCGAGCACTTTCTTGTTCGAACTGCAGCTTCACGGCTGATTGCCGCCGTTCATTTTTTTGAAGCCGCTGACGGCAGCTGTTAAGGGTTGTAGGACGCCTGCCCTGACGCGGAGGTGGCGCTGCACAGTGGGCAGGCGTCCTACAACCCTTAACATGACCGGACCATCGCGAAATTCCTCAATAGCAGTCACTCAAGGCTTCGCTTGACGACCGTACTACAAGCCAAGTGGTGCCTATATCGTGTGGGTGGAACGTGCTCTACTCCTTGGACAGGCGAAAGAGGTAGTTGGCATCGAGCTGAGCCAGGTCGGTGAGCCCCAACAAAGCCATGTCCCGATCCACTTCGGTCGAAAGAATGTTGATCGCATGTCGAACTCCGGCCTCGCCCCCGATCGCCGCGGCGAAGTTGAACGGGCGTCCGAGGAAAACGAATTTGGCTCCCAGCGCAAGCGCCTTGATGACGTCGGTACCGCGGCGGATGCCGCCATCGAGCATGACCGGCACTCCCGGACAGGCGGCAACGATGCCCGGCAGGACGTGCAGCGGGGCCACCGCGCCATCGAGTTGGCGGCCGCCATGATTCGACACGATGATGGCATCGGCGCCTGCGTCGCACGCCTTGCGCGCATCCACTTTCGCAAGTATGCCCTTGACAATGAGCTTGCCTTTCCAGATACGGCGAACCAGCGCGAAGTGCTCCCAGTTCAGGTGACCGCGTTCGGAGGTTTGCCGCAGGACGTTGGGCGACATGACCGGGACGTCGCGCGTCGCATAGTTGTTTTCGAAGTACGGCATGCCGTGGCGCAGCAGTGTGCGCAAAAGCGTGCCTGCCAGCCAGCGCGGATGCGAGATGCCATCCCATGCCAGTCGCAGGCTCGGCCGCAGGGGCACGGTAAAGCCGTCGCGCAGGTTGATTTCGCGATTGGCGGCGACCGCCGTGTCCAGCGTGAGCACCAAAGCCTCGAATCCGGCGCGCGCTACGCGCTCGATGAGCGCGGTGATTTTGGGCGCATCGCCGGCCAGGTAGGCCTGGAACCATGCGCTGTCCCCCATCGCCGCGACCTCCTCCATCCGGATCAGCGAGGAACCGCTCAGGAGCATGGGAATGTTCGCCTGCGCCGCGGCGCGCGCCAGCACCAGATCCCCCCGGTAGGCGGTCAACGCGCACAGCCCCAGAGGCGCGATGCCGAACGGCGAGCAATAGCTGCGTCCGAACAGCGTAGTGGCCTGGGTGCGTTGCGACACGTCGATCAGAACGCGGGGAACCAGGCCATACTCGCGAAACGCCGCGCGGTTTCCGACAAACGAAATGTTATCTTCCGCGCCGCTGGAAACGAACGAATACATCGAACGCGGCAGGTGCCGCCGCGCCGCCGCCTCGAAATCGGCTAGCGACAGGATGCGGCGCAACCGGCGCGGCAGCGGGGCATGCGGATCGGCGCTCTCCTCGCGCGTGCGTACGACGGAACCGGGCATTGGGATATATCCATTGATCGCGCGGTATTGTACGTCAGCTTACGCAAGCTGACGGAACGGGACATTCGCATGGCATGCGTTTCGTTCTGCCTGGAATCGCCCGGCGTTTCAGATGGCCGGCGCGCGCGAGCGCGCCGCCATTCTGCATGCGAGCAAGCTGTAATGCCGTGGCCTAAACCTCCGCATCCATGCTGCCCTCGCGTATCGCGGAAGGCCACGCCTGCCAGGCGGAAGTGACCATTATGACGCCAGCCAAAATCAGGAAGAACAGGGAGATGGGGTGGGTGAAGAAAATGGTGAAACTCCCCTGCGAGATCGACAGCGACTCGCGCAGGCTCTGTTCCATCATGGGACCCAAGATCAGCGTGAGGATCGCCGGTGCCAGCGGAAAATCGAACTTCTTGAAGGCGTAACCCAGTACGCCGCAAAGTATCATCACGCCGATGTCGAACAGGCTGTTGTTAAGGCTGTAGGCGCCGATGATGCAAAAGACCAGGATGAACACCATCAAAATGTTGTACGGGATCCGAAGAAGTTTTACCCACCAGCTGACTAGCGGCAGATTCAGGGCCAGCAGGATGACATTGCCGATGTAAAGGCTGGCGATGACCGCCCAGACAAAATCGGCATGCTGGGTAAACAGGAGCGGTCCGGGTTCTAGCCCATTCATGATCAGGGCGCCCATCAGAATGGCGATCGTAGGCGACCCGGGGATCCCCAGTGTGAACAGTGGGATCAGCGCGGCGTTCGCATAAGCATTGTTGGCCGTCTCCGGCGCCGCCACCCCCTCGATCACGCCGGTGCCGAACTTTTCCGGGTGTTTCGAGATCTTACGCTCGACCGAGTAGGACATGAAGGCGGCGACGGCGGAATTCGTTCCCGGAATCAAGCCCAAGAAGAATCCGAGTCCCGTGCCGCGGAGGATAGACGTGAGCGAGATCCGCCATTCATCCCGTCGCGGGAGAAAAGACGAGACCTTCCCACCACCCGCCATTACGCCGGCCATGGAGCGCTCCGCGTTGATCAGGATCTCTCCGATGCCGAAGAATCCCATGACGACCGGTACGAAGCGGATTCCGTCCATCAGGGGCGCGATGCCGAAGGTGAAGCGCGGCGCCCCCTCGACGGGGTCCACACCGACGAACGAGAATATCAGGCCGAGAATCCCCATCGCGATGGCCTTGGGCAAGGACTTTCCAGCCAGGCCCATAACCAGCGAAAGGCCTACCAGCAGGAGCGAGAAGTACTCCGGGCCGCCAAACTTCAGGGCGAAACGCGTCAACGGGAGCGCAACCAGGACGAGGCCAAAGGTTGCCACCGTCCCGCCGATGAATGATCCGACGGCCGCGACACCCAGGGCCGCCCCGGCTCGCCCCTGCTTGGCCATTTCGTAGCCGTCGAGGCAAGTCACCACACTCGCGGCCTCGCCCGGGACATTGATGAGGACCGATGTGATGGTCCCACCGTACATCGCGCCGTAGTAGATGGCCGCCAGCATGATGATGGCCGACGTAGGATCGAGCCTGAACGTGATGGGGATGAGTAGCGCCGTCCCTGCCGCTGGTCCCAGGCCCGGCAGGACGCCGATCAATGTTCCCAGGAGACAGCCGATGGTGGCAAACAAAAGGTTCATGGGGGACAAAGCCGTCCCGAAACCCGTCATCAGATGCTGAAATGCCTCCACGCGCACTCCTCCTTCAAATAAACCCCAGAAATCCCTTCGGCAGCATCACCTGCAACAAGCCGAACAGGTATGTAGTGCCTAAGCCGGCGACGACGGCGAGAATCAGAGTCAGCCACCAAGGCTGCTGCCCCAATCGGCGCAGCAGGAAGATGCAAAATCCAATCATGGTCAGACTGAAGCCCAGGGTATCCATCAGGAGCAGCGATGTCACCAGGGCGCCCACAATACTTAGCATCCGCCGGACGCCTTCTCGACTCGGGATGAATCCGGCCGGCAGGGTTTCTGCCGGCCGGCGCCAGGTCATG
>JBQMQE010000272.1:0-6000 GCA_052172655.1 Burkholderiales bacterium | reverse complement strand
TCACCGCCTTCGCCCTCGAAGTAGATCGACGTAGTGTCGAAAAATACCAGGTCCAGACTCGTGAACAGGTCACGCCGCCCCTCGAACAGGCGCTCTTCGATGAGATCCTTGGTACACCGTGGTGCAAACGGGGTCTTGTCCGTCTGATCCGACAAGTCCTCACCGAGCCAGGCCATGGCGCGATACAGCTGATGTAACGAGATTTCTTGCGCCTGTTCAATCCGCACTGTCTGGCGCCACTTGTCGGCAGCCCGGTCCGAGCCCGCACAGCACAAGCGGTGCACCACGGTGAGAAAGATTGCCCGTTCCAGCGAGAAACCATGGCGCCGTCCCTTGGCCAGTTCATGCAGTACGGTGGCTATGCCGGTTTGCTGCCAGAGCCGCTCGAAGATCAGTCCTGGACCGATGCTGATCTTCTCTACGCTGGTGAGCTCGCCACGCTCAAACGCATTGAGCAACATGGCGCCCGGCGCAAAGCGTGCGCCGGATGCAAGCAAGGACTCGATCTGTCCGCCCTGTGTCAGTTCGTCCATGCGTCCCAACGTGGCGATCACCCGCTGTCGCGGTTGCCCTTCTTGTCGATGGCTTTGGACAATCTGAAGATAGGTGTGATTGCCGGATTTCTTCTGCCGAAAGTACATGGGCGCATCCTCTAAGAGACACTACCATGATACCCACAACAGCGACAATATTACCAGGTGATAAATGCAATATTATAGGACAAACGTGGCACTACATTTACACATTGAAAACGCCCGCAAACCCTTGTCATTGCTTGATCGGCTCGATCAGAAAGCCAGCAAAGTGTAGAAGATCAGTTAGACATGGCAAGAACGGAGATCGCGAGTGTTTGAACTGAAGACCGTCGGGCTGTTCGTTGTCACCGCAATCGCAGAGATCGTGGGCTGCTACCTTCCGTATCTGTGGCTCACGAAGGGCGCCTCCGTCTGGGTATTGCTACCAGCAGCTGGTTCCTTGGCATTGTTCGTATGGCTCCTCGCCCTTCACCCTGCAGCCGCGGGCCGCGTATACGCAGCATACGGTGGCGTGTACGTCGCGACCGCAATCGTTTGGCTTTGGGCAGTCGATGGTTTGCGCCCGACCATGTGGGACGCTGTGGGTGCATTGGTGGCAATCACTGGGATGGCGATCATCATGTTCGCGCCACGCCATGTCTAACTGCAGGTGCTGCGGACGGGCCGCCAGCATCGTGTCAGTTCAATTATCAGTGCCGGCCCGCCGCAGACCAAAACGTTGGGCCGTATAATCACGCTTTACGTTAATCATGAGATGCATTACTATAGTGCATGATCAGATCGTTCGCGCGCCCCGAGACTGAGGCGCTGTCCAAAGGCGAGCGCGTCCGGCGATTTGTAAACATCGCAGCAGTGGCGCAGCGAAAACTTAGACAGCTACAAATCGCGGGTAAATTGGATGACTTGCGGGTGCCTCCGGGCAATCGCCTTGAAGCATTAAAGGGCGGCCGCCTCGGGCAACACAGCATTCGCATCAATGATCAGTGGCGCGTCTGTTTTCGCTGGACGGAAGCAGGCGCTGAAGATGTAGAGATAGTGGATTACCACTGAAGAGAGGCAAATATGGGAAAACTCAAACCTGTCACCCCTGGTGAACTCCTCCTGGAGGAATTTCTTAAACCCATGGGTATTAGCCAATATCGCCTGGCAAAAGAAATCAGCGTTCCTGCCCAGCGTATTGGAGACATTGTCGCGGGAAAGCGCGGGGTTACTGCTGATACTGATTTGCGGCTTTGCCGCTTCTTCGGTTTGTCCAACGGCTATTGGCTACGTGCGCAAGCGGCTTATGACACCGAGGTCGCTGAGCGCGTAATCGGTCCCAAGCTGGTGAAAATCAGGCCTTGGTCCGCGCATGTGGCCCAACAAACCGTTGCAACGGACGCGCCAAAAGCTGCGCGCCGTTGAACGGCGACGTTGCGCAAAGAGCAACACGCCATGTCCCTCAAGCAGCGCTGGTTCAGCGACAAGCTGAAAAAGAAAGCCGCAAAAGGCATCGTCGGGTATCCGGTCGCGACGGTGGCATTCTATGGGCCCGATGATCAGCGCGCGTCAAAGGTAGCCGTTTCAGTTATTCTGGAAGGAACGATCACGGCGCACCTTGAGCGCTGGTACTCGGAAGAAGGCGATGTCCGTGCCGAGCCTCAGATCACCAAGGCAATTCTCCGCTACGTCCGGGCGCACAACGCACGCTCTGTCGTTGTGACGGACCGGATCATCGGTTGTCCGCACGAAGAGGGGAAGGACTATCCGATGGGGGAGAAATGCCCTCGATGTCCTTTCTGGGCAACTCGCGACCGCTGGACCGGTGAAGTCACTCAATGAGACTCGCGCAATTTAACAGCGCAGCCCACGCGGACGCGCGCGACGCACCGTGCTACACCAACTTCCATCGGGCGCGCGCCGGTGGCTGCGAACGTTAGCCGTGTTCGGAGACTCGGAGTAACATTCACCAAAATGCGTTGGAGGGTTGCAGCATGAAGCGCTCATCCGTTGTTCACTCTGACCCTGACATTCTGGGTGGCACCCCAGTATTTGTCGGCACTCGCGTCCCTGTCCAGGCGCTCATCGATTACATCGAGGGCGGACATTCCTTGGAAGAATTTCTTGACGACTTTCCAACCGTCAATCGAGAGCTCGCAATTGCGGCCCTTGAGCAGGCAAAAGACCATTTGATCGCCGATGCGCGTGCTGCTTGACGAGTGCGTTCCGCGGGCGCTTCGAAATGAGCTTCCTGGCCACGAGGTCAAGACCGTCGCGGAGGCCGGTTGGGCCGGCGTCAAGAATGGTGCACTATTGCAGCGTGCCGCAAAGGAATTTGACCTCCTGCTCACGGTCGATCGCAACTTGGAGTACCAGCAGAATTTCAGCGGTGTTTCAATCGCTGTCATCGTCATACACGCCCAAAGCAACGACATCGTTGTACTCCGACCGTTGATCCCCGCGGTGCTTGCGGCAATGGCCAACGCAATGCCTGGCGTCGTAACGCATGTCCACGGCTAACTTTCCGCCCCACCCGGCCGCGCGGGAAGCATCGCGCCTTGGTCATGTGTCGTGGGCGTGCGCCAGTGGGCTCGGACGTTGGGCATCTGAGGAACGGTCGCGGCGCGCTTGACAACGTGTAGCCGCATGGCTACATTACGCTGATGATCGAGGTACGCAAAACTGAAGTTTTCGTTCAATGGCTGGATAGCCTACGTGACATTCAGGCCAGAGCGCGCATCCAAGCACGGATCGAACGGCTGGTCACTGGAAACCCAGGTGATGTCGAGCCGGTCGGTGCAGGTGTTTCGGAGTTGCGAATCAACTATGGACCGGGTTACCGGGTGTATTTCAAAAAGCGAGGGCGAGAATTGATCATTCTCCTGGCCGGCGGAGACAAGAGCACTCAGGCCAAAGATATCAAAGCAGCCTTGCGTTTCGCACGTGATCTTTCGGAGTAGTCCCAATGACCAAAACCACTACCACCCGCTACGATGTTGCTGAACACCTAAGAACTCAAGAGGAAATGGCGGCCTATCTCGAAGCATGCTTCGAAGAAGCTAACGGGGATGCCGCATTTATTGCCAAGGCGCTTGGCGACATCGCTCGCGCAAAAGGCATGTCACAAGTTGCGAAGGATGCCGGGTTGTCTCGCGAGAGTCTGTATAAAGCGCTCTCCGGAGAGCGTAGCCCTGGCTTCGATACCATCCTCAAGGTCATCGGGGCTCTGGGCTTGAAGCTGCATGCCCAGCCTAGCCGTAGCTGAACGAGATTCCCAACAATCGCTTGCACCGGACGGCCTCCGGCCGTCGGTGAAGCAAACGTTGGGCGACAAATAGAAACAAGAGCAAATAGCTGGAGCAATGACAAATGCCTGAGTCGTTAGCGGCCTATGTACCGGTAGTCTGGGCGATGGGTACCAGCGGGGTTCTCCTTCTGGTCCAGCTCCTGGTCGTTGATATCGCCGGCCTTCGATCTGGGCATGTGCCAGGCACGCCAGTAGCTCCCGATCACGGCGTATTTATGTTTCGCGCCACGCGCGCTCATGCCAATACGAACGAAAGCATCGCGGCCTTCGTTCTGCTGAGCTTGTTTGGCATGTTTTCGTCGGCAAACGCTTCTTGGCTGAATGTATTGGCTTGGGCATACGTGCTCGGTCGAACAGTGCACATGATTTGCTATTACGCAGATCAGCGCGTGCTACGAACCGTTTCTTTCGCTGTTAGCCTCGCTGCCCTATTTGGTATGTTCATTTCTGGCGCTCTGCCATGGTTCACGTAGTGGGAGCGCTCCTGCCGCCCAACTTTAAATGCGGCAGACCGCCTTCGGCGGCCGTTGATTATCGACGTTAGGCAACGCATGATGCATAGAAGGGTCTGACTATGCACCAGAAGCATGTCTCTGACACCTGGGAACGCGGGAGTCCATACGAGCAGTATGTCGGCCGGTGGAGCCGTCGGGTTGCGCCGCCGTTCCTCTCGTGGTTGAGCATTCCGGCCAGTCGAAGGTGGCTCGACGTGGGGTGCGGCACGGGAGCGCTGTGCGCGGCCATCGTGGACCGGTGCTCGCCAACCTCGGTCGCCGGCGTCGAGCCTTCGGAGGGATTTCTCAAGACCGCGAGGGAAAATCTCGCTGACGAGGTCGCGCTTCACCAAGGCAGCGCAACGGCAATCCCGCTCGGCGACGCGTCAGTTGACGTGGTGGTCTCCGGGCTGGTCCTGAACTTCGTTCCGGATCAGCGTGCCGCCCTGGGTGAGATGGCCCGGGTAACCGGCAAGGGCGGCACGATCGCAGCCTACGTCTGGGATTACGCCGGAAAGATGGAGCTAATGCGATACTTCTGGGACGCGGCAGTCGAGCTCGATCCGAGCGCCGCAAAGATGGACGAAGGTTCCCGTTTCCCGCTGTGTCGCCCGGAGGTGATCGAGAAGCTCTTCGCCGATTCCGGGCTGAACGGCGTCGAGGTGAGACCGATCGACGTACCGACGCGCTTTACGAGTTTCGATGACTACTGGCAGCCCTTCCTCGGCGGCCAGGGTCCGGCCCCCGCCTACGCCATGTCGCTTGATGAAACCGTGAGAGCGGACCTTCGCGATCGCATACGCCAGCGACTCCCGACAGCGGCAGATGGCTCGATCTCATTGATTGCGCGTGCTTGGGCAGCTCGTGCAACCGTTGCAAAGTGAGCGATGCCCAACCCTTTGTTGCTGCGGACCGGCCGCCAGCGTCGTGCCAGTGCGACGGTCGTCGTGGCCCGCCGCAGAACAACATGTTAAGCGCCTTTTCCGCCTGCCACCAATGCGCGTATCATTTTGCTCATGAGTCCGACTGTATTTAGAGAGGGTGGCTTTCGCTTCTATTTCTTCTCACGGGAAGAATCGAGAATTCATGTACATGTTCAAGGCCAAAATGGAGAGGCCAAGTTTTAGCTTGAACCCACGATTGAACTTGCCCAGCACGTCGGCCTCACACAGTGCGAAATTAACGAGGCACTTCGATTAGTTCAGGAGCACCAGCATGACATCCGCAGCGCCTGGCATAAGCACTTCCCCGGTTGAGGTAACCAACATCTCCAAGCATGGCTTCTGGCTTTTGCTGGAAGATGAAGAGCTATTCCTGCCGTTCTCGGACTTCCCGTGGTTTCGAGATGTACCGGTCGGCAGGATCCTACACGTCGAACTCCCATCCTCAAACCATCTGTACTGGCCCGAGCTTGACGTTGATTTGGCCGTTGAGTCCATTCGTCATCCCGAAAAATTTCCTCTTGTCAGCCGAGCCGGCGCTTAACAACCGGCTGCAGGCGACGCCTGCCGGCGCGCCTGAACCGGGACGATAAGGACTTCCCCAGAACTGCCAGGTCGATTTCAAAAGGCCTGACTGCGTCACGTTAGGCTTCCACAGAGGACACCTTCGTGCTTCATCCGAACCAGTTTCACGTCAATGAAGCTTGGATTGCGTTCAAGTTGAACGATGCGCCAATCCGCAC
>JBQMQE010000271.1:0-6034 GCA_052172655.1 Burkholderiales bacterium | reverse complement strand
GCCTGGGGCCTCGCGTTTCAGTTGCACCCCCTGTCGGATGCGGAAAAAGCCGCGGCGCTGCGCGCACATGCGCGTGCCCGCTCGCTCGACCTAGGCGAGGATATCGTCGCCTACCTGCTGCGGCACGCTCGGCGCGACATGGCGAGCCTGATCGGTATCCTCGATGCGCTCGATCGCTACTCGCTCGAGCAAAAGCGCCCGGTCACCCTGCCCCTGGTCAGGGATGCGCTGGAATCGATGAAGGACAAGATCGCCTGAGCGCGGCGGCGCAGCAAACACCCGAACGCGCGCGCCGCGCGCATCGGCGCATTGAAACGACGATAGAGGAATTGCGTTGGAACTGGTTCTATTCGATCTGGACAACACCCTGCTCGACGGCGACAGCGACTACGAATGGGCGCAGTTCCTGATCGAGCGGGGCGTGCTCGAGCGCGCGAGCTATGAGCATCGCAATCAGGAATTTTTCGACCAGTACAAGGCCGGCCGGCTCGACATCTACGCCTTCCTCGACTTCCAGCTTGCGCCGCTGGCGCAATACCCGCGCGCACAGCTCGATGCCTGGCACGCGCAGTTCATGGCGCAGAAAATCCTGCCGAAAATCTCCGCCGCCGCGCGCCGGCTGGTTAACCGGAGTTTGAAGGAGGCGCACCTGTGCGCCATCGTCACCGCCACCAATTCCTTCGTCACCGCACCGATCGCGCGCGAGTTCGGCGTGGCGCATCTGGTCGCCACCGAACCCGAGCAGATCGGCGACCGATTTACCGGCAAGGTAAGCGGCACGCCATGCTTTCGCGAGGGCAAGGTTACCCGCGTAGAGCAGTGGCTGGCCGCGCAGGGCAAGCTCTGGGGCGATTTTTCGGAAACCCGGTTCTACAGCGATTCCCACAACGATCTGCCGCTGCTGGAGCGGGTCACCCACCCGATTGCGGTCCGCCCCGATCACGCGCTCAAGCAAGCGGCGCTGGCGCGCGGCTGGGAGGTCATCACGCTGGACTAGCCAAGGGCGCCGGGCGGCTCAATTTGCGGTATCATGCGGCCCACAGTGGCCTTATGTCCGATCTGCTTACCTAGAGCGATCTGCAGGCCTTTATCCATGCAAGCCCGAATCTGCCAGCAGGCCCCGCACTAGCCCGTTCATTCCCGCGCTTTGATCAAGAAATTCATCCGCCGCATGTTCAACATGGGCGCCGAGCCCAAGCCCAGGATCTATGGGCGCAACAAGCACAACATCGCCCGCAGTTCCATCAGCCGCGGCGCGCTCAAGGTGTGCGAGATACTGCGCGCGCACAACCACTCCGCCTACATCGTCGGCGGCGCGGTGCGCGACCTGCTGCTCGGCGTCGTTCCGAAGGACTACGACGTCGCCACCGATGCGCATCCGGACGAGGTGCACCGCCTGTTCCGGCGCTCGCACCTGATCGGCCGGCGCTTCAAGCTGGTGCATGTGCTGTTCGGCCAGGAGACGGTGGAGGTGTCCACCTTTCGCGCCGGCGAAGGCGGGGAAGCCGACGAGCATGGACGCTTACTGCGCGACAACGTCTACGGCACGCGCGTGCAGGACGCGGCGCGGCGCGATTTCACCGCCAACGCCCTGTACTACGACCCGCACGACGAAACCGTGCTCGACTACCATGGCGGCTACAGCGACGTGCGCAAGAAGACCATGCGCATCATCGGCGATGCCAACCTGCGCTTTCGCGAGGATCCGGTGCGCATGCTGCGCGCGGTGCGCTTCGCCGCCAAGCTCGGCTTTAGCATCGACCCGAAAACGCGCGCGCCGATCCGCGAGCTGGCCGACCTGCTCGAGCATGTGCCCGCGGCGCGGCTGTTCGAGGAAATGCTGAAGCTGCTGCTCTCGGGCCATTCCGCAGCCTGCCTGGCAAAGCTGCGCAAGGAAGGCCTGCACCATGGGCTGCTGCCGCTGCTGGACGTGATCGTGGAACAGCCGCTGGGCGAGCGCTTCCTGCGCCTCGCGCTGGATCAAACCGATACGCGCATCCAGAATGGAAAATCGGTTTCGCCCGCGTTCCTGTTCGCCGCCCTGCTGTGGCACGAGGTGCTGGGCGCGTGGAAAATCAACGAGAGCAAAGATATGCGCAGCATCCCCGCGTTGTATCTCGCCATGGACCAGGTGCTGGACGCGCAGACCGACAAACTGTCGATTCCGCGGCGTCTGACCACGACCATGAAGGAAATCTGGGCGCTGCAGCCGCGCCTGGAGCAGCGCTCGGGCAAGCGCGCCCTGGTGCTGCTTACCCACCCGCGCTTTCGCGCCGGCTACGATTTCATGTTGCTGCGCGCCGAAAGCGGCGAGGTGCCGATGGAACTCGCCAACTGGTGGACCCGCTTCCAGGACGCGGAACTGGAAGAGCGCAACGCCATGCTGATCCCGGACGCCGCACCGAAGAAGCGCCCACGCCGCCGGCGCAAGAGCAAGGCCGAGGGCGCGACGGAGCCGGCCCCCGTTCAAGAGCAAGCGGAGAGTTGACGACATCGATGCACACCGCGTTCATCGCCCTGGGCAGCAACCTCGACGATCCCGAGGGGAAAGTGCGGCAGGGAATCGCGGCGCTGGCCGAATTGCCGCAGACGCGGCTGCTCGCCGCGTCTTCGCTCTACCGCAGCGCTCCCGTCGGCCATGCCGATCAACCCGATTTCGTCAATGCCGTGGCGCAATTGGCCACCGTGCTCGCGCCGCAGGCCCTGCTCGCGGCCCTGCTCGCGATCGAACAGGACTTCGGCCGCGAGCGTACTTTCCGCAACGCGCCGCGCACGCTGGACCTAGACCTGTTGCTCTACGACGAGCAATGCATAGCCGAGCCTGGGCTCGCGGTGCCGCATCCGCGCATGCACCAGCGCGCCTTTGTGCTCGCGCCGCTGCTGGAGATCGCGCCCGCCTGCGTCATTCCCGGTATCGGGCCTGCCGCCGACTGGCTCGCCCGCTGCGCGAATCAAGCCATCGTCCGGCTTGCCGCCCAATGACGCGGAATGTTTGCGCCCGCTGCGTCCGCCGCGGGTAAACTCGGCTGGTGAATCGCGCCACAACCTTGGATAAGTACCGCCACATCGTCGTCGAAGGCCCCATAGGCGTAGGCAAGACCAGCCTCGCCCGGCGCCTCGCCGAGCACCTGAATGCCGGGCTGCTGCTGGAGCATCCGGAGCACAACCCGTTTCTCGCGCGCTTCTACCAGGACATGGCGCGCTACGCGCTGCCGACGCAATTGTTTTTTCTGTTCCAGCGCCTTAACCAGTTGCGCGAACTCACCCAGATCGACCTGTTCAGCCAGGTAACCGTGACCGATTTCCTGCTCGACAAGGATCCGCTGTTCGCGCGTCTCACCCTCAGCGACGACGAGCTGCACCTGTATCAGCAGATCTACAGCGCACTCTCGCCGCAGGCGCCGCGGCCGGACCTGGTGATCTATCTGCAGGCGCAGGCGGAAATACTGGTGGAGCGCGTCAGGCGCCGCGGCGCGCAGTTCGAACGGCCGATCTCGGAGGCCTATCTCGCCCTGGTCGCGGATGGCTATAACCGGTTTTTCTACCACTACACCGGCACGCCGGTGCTGATCGTCAACTCGGAACGGCTCAATTTCGTCGACCGGCCAGCCGATTTCGGCTTGCTGCTCGAGCGCATAGCGGCCATGCGCGGTCAGCGCGAGTTCTTCAACCTGGGCGAATGAACATGGACATCGTCACCTCCGTCACGGCGCTGCGCGAGCGGCTGCAGCGCGAGCCCAACAACGTGTTCGTGCCCACCATGGGCAACCTGCACGAAGGGCATATCGATTTGATACGCATCGGCAAGCCCAAGGCGGCGTGCACGGTGGTGAGCATCTTCGTCAACCGCCTGCAGTTCGGGCCGAAGGAGGATTTCGAGCGTTATCCGCGCACGTTTCAGAGCGACTGCGACAAACTCAGGAGCGCCGGCGTAAACGTGGTGTTCGCACCCGACGAAAAGGAAATCTACCCAGAGCCGCAGACCTTCGCAGTCGAACCCTCCGATCTGCAGCACATCCTCGACGGCGCTTTCCGTCCGGGGCACTTCCGCGGCGTCGCCACGGTGGTGCTGAAGCTGTTCAACATGGTCATGCCGCATGCGGCGATCTTCGGCAAGAAGGACTACCAGCAGTACCTGGTGCTGCGCGACATGGTGCGCCAGTTCGCGCTACGGGTGGAAATCATCCCGGCCGAGACGGTGCGCGCCGCCGACGGCCTGGCACTGTCCTCGCGCAACGCCTATCTGAGCGCGGCCGAGCGCGCCGAGGCGCCGCGCCTGTACGCCCTGCTCAGGGAAGCACTCGAAAGAATCACCAAGGGCGAGCGCAATTTCCAGCGCATCGAACTCGAAGCCATGGCGCAGCTCGCGCAACACGGCTGGACGCCGCAATACATCGCCGTGCGCCGCCGCGCCGACCTGCAGCCGCCCGCGCCCGAGGAGCGCGAGCTGGTGGTGCTCGCCGCCGCCTATCTGGGCAAGACGCGGCTGATCGACAACATCGAAGTGACCCTGTAGCGTGGCCTCGAACTGGCTCGTCTCAACGTATATTTCTGCGAGGATACGGACATGAAACATCGAATCACCCGCGCGGCAGCGCTCGCCTGCGCCACCCTGACGTTGAGCGCCTGCAGCAGTGTAAACCTGGATGTGCTGTCGTTCGGCGGCGCCAAGGAGCAGGATACTTCGCGCCCCCCGGCCGGCGCCACCGCCTATCAGTGCGAAGGCGGCAAGCGCCTGTTCGTGCGTTATCTCGACAACGGCGCCGCCGCGTGGGTGATCCTGCCGGAGCGCGAATTCCGGCTGAACAAAGCCACCGCTGGCAGCGGCAACCGCTACAGCAACGGCAGTGCGACGCTCGACCTCGAGGACGGCGGGGCCACACTTTCGGACGGTGCCGCGGTGACCCACGCCGGCTGCAAGGCGTCCGGCGGCTGAGCGGCGGTGCGATCCTGGCGCGCCAGGGCGCTTGTCCTCCCTGGCCAGGGAAGTCGAATGGCGCAAACAGGGTGTGTCTCGCGGCATTTGATGCGCCAGGCACTCATGAGTAATTGATTGACTTGTAGGACGACAAGACCCAGCGCAGAATCGGGGTTCCAGACCCCGTTTTTCGGCGGTCAACTCTTAGGCCTATAGCGCGCACATGACATCGGCCACTATCAAACTCTTCCTTCCACGCGGAGACGCGAAGAGCCTACGCACTGCCGAAATCTCTAACTGGACCGGCAAGGCAGTCGCCGCGCCCCGCACCGAACTAGACCAGCTTCTAGCTCGCGAGGAACTCGAAAAGGCCGGGGTCTATATCCTCGTTGGCAGCGACCCTCTTACCAACGCAGCCCGCGCTTACATTGGCGAGGCGGAGGTCATTCGCGAGCGAATCAAGCAACACAAGTCAAAGGAGTTCTGGGTCTCAGCCATCGTTTTCGTCAGCAAGGGCGAGAACCTGACCAAGGCACATGTGAGGTTTCTCGAAAGCCGCCTCCTCGCCGAGACCGCTCGGGTCGGTAGATTCACACTCGAACAGAATCAGGCTGGCGGCTCGAAGCTTCCTGAATCCGACCGCGAGGACATGGAAGTGTTTCTGGCCCGCATTCGGCAGCTCCTTCCTGTCCTCGGCTCTGACATTCTCGCGCCGATTGCTCAACCTGCTGCGAAAGCTCAGCCCGGCGGCGTGCTTTTCTGCCGTATCAAGGGAGCCGAGGCGCGAGGCCAGCGCACGGCGAACGGCTTCGTCGTATTGCACGGCTCCACTGCCGTCTTGGAAGAGCGCCCATCTGCCGAGAGTTACCCCTACGTTGTAGCCCAGCGCAAACAACTCATCGCCGATGGCACGCTCATCGAGAAAGATGGCTTCTTGCTCTTCACGAAGGATGCGGAGTTTTCCAGTCCATCTGGGGCGGCGGTTGTTATACACGGCGGGAGCGCAAATGGATTAACCGCGTGGAAAACTAAGGATGGAAAATCGCTTAAGCAGCTCGACGAACAGGCCTAACCATGCGCCGGTCGGCGAGTATGGGGTGGGGTACTCCGGGCTCG
>JBQMQE010000270.1:0-6090 GCA_052172655.1 Burkholderiales bacterium | reverse complement strand
GTGCCCATGAACGAACTCTCGGGAATGCGCACGCCCGGCAACTGCGGCGAAGTGGCGTATCCACCCGCCATGTGCCAGTGCGCGAGATACGGTTGCGGAAACAGGTCGCGCAGGAAACCCGCGCCCGGGCGCACGCGCGTCCACCCATAGGGCTGGGGCACGATGTCCAGGTACTCGATTTCGAGCAGATCGCCGGGCTTGGCGCCGCTGATGTATACCGGCCCGGTCAGCGGATGCGCCACCTTGGCGTCCATCCCAGCCAGGTCCGCCACCGACATGCCGGGTTTGATCTGCCCGTCGGCCGCGTCCCGCGTCTCCAACAACACCTCTTCGCCAGGCGCAACCTCGAGCACAGGTTCGATGTCAGGATGCCAGCGGTTGTGGCCGGTGTGCGGCTCCTGGTACAGGCGCTTGCTGCGGTCTATGGTGATCTGTTTCATGGCTCGATCGCTTCGAAATTCAGCCCTTGATGACCCTAGGCAGCAGCATCTGATGCCGCGGGCAGATCGATTTCGGGTTCTGATAGACAGCGCCGGCAAACGCCTTCAAATACCCGCGCAGCGCCGAAAGATTCACGATCTCGTCGACGAAGCCGTGGCGGGCGCAGTACGCCGGCCGTGAAGTATCCAGATACTTCTGCGCCATCTCGTTCATTTTCTGCGCCAGCGGCTCAAGCGGCTTGCCCGAGTCCTTGTCCTTGATCGCGCGGCGCGAGTAGGTCGCCACCGCGGCGGTCTCGCCGTGCATGACGTAAATCTCGGTGGCGGCCGTGCCCAGGGTGAACGCGTTCTGGCGGTTGGCCGTGGGTCCGCCCATGATGTAGTGCGCCGCGGCGCTGCCCTTCCTCAGCACCACCAGCATCATCGGCACGTCGGCGTTCTGGATCGAGTAGACCAGCGACTGGCCGATGCCCAGCAGCTCCGCCTTCTCGGCGATGTCGCCCACGTCGATGCCGGTCGTGTCCTGGAACCAGATCACCGGCACGCGGTCGCGCGCGCACAGGGTCACGAATTCGTTCATCTTGATCAGGCCCTGGCGGTAGAGCTTGCCGCCGATGCCGGGGTAGTCCGCGTATTCGGGATAGCCCTTGGGTAGCAGCCCTTGCCGGTTGCCGATTGCGCCTACGAGCATGCCGTCGATTTTCACCAGGCCGGTGTACACCTCGGGTCCGTAGCCGGGGCGGAACTCCATGTGCTCGCTGCCGTCGACCAGGCGCGCGAGGATGTCGTCGAAGGAATAGTCCGACTTCTGGTTGAACGGCAGCAGGTGGTAGAGGTCGCTTTGCGGCAGCGTCGGTTCCGCCGGCTCGGCCACGCGAAAGAACTTCGGGTCGTAGGCCGGAATCATGCGCATGTATTCCTTGATGCCGTCGAGCACGCCCTTTTCCTCGTCGCAGACGCGCGTGAAAAAACCGGTTGCATCGTAGTGGGTGGAAGCGCTGCCCGGCGGCTTGTCTTTCATGTTGCGCGTGACCGCGATCAGTTGCTCCAGCCCGGCGACATCGAAGCCGCCCTGGGGCGCCATGCCGGAAACGATGCCGACGCCGCCGACGGCGATGTTCGCGTCCTTGTGCGCAATCAGGATGGTCGGGCTGATCGCCTGGTAGCCGCCGCCGGCCGGATTGGTGCCGTAGATGCCGGCGAGCACCGGAATACCAGCCTGTTCCAGCTCGGCATGACGGAAAAACGGCGCGCCCGAACCGCGGCGGTCGGCGTAGAACTTCTCCTGGTCGGGCAGCTTCACGCCACTGCAGTTCACCAGCCACACCAGCGGAATGTGCAGGCGCTTGGCGAGATTGGTCACGCGCAGGATGTTGTCGGGCTGCCCGGCGATCCAGGCGCCGGCGAGCACCTTGTTGTCGAAGCCGATGATCACCGCCCAGCGGCCGCCGATCTTGCCCAGGCCGTCGACCACGTTGGTCGTGCCCTCTTCGTTATCCGCCGGGTTGTAGAGGCTGTGCAGCGGCTGCCAGGTGCCGGGATCGACCAGGTATTCCAGCCGCTGCCACACCGTCAGCCCGCCGCGCTCATTGATCTTGGCAGTGGGAATACCGACTTCCTCCACCGCTTTCTTCGCCGCGGCTATCTCGGCTTCGATCGCTTCGAGCTTCGCGCGGCTCTCCTGCGTGCGCGCGATGCGGTTTTCCTTCAGCGCTTTGCCGAAAGCCGGCATCTTTTCGAAATAGGGTCTCATGCTGGTTCCTTAAAGCTGATTTCAAAACGCGGGGCCATTTCGGCAGTTCCGAAATTGCCGCCTGGATCGCGGCGCGCCGCTATTCGCGGTTGGGCGTGAAGCCCAGCGCCATGCCCGAGATCAGGATCTTCTGGATGTTGGAGGTGCCTTCGACGATCTGCAGCGATTTGGCGTCGCGATAGAAGCGCTCCGCCGGATACTCGGTCGAATAGCCATACGAACCGTAGATTTTCATGCACTCGTTGGCCGCGTGCACCGCGGCCTCCGAGGCCGCGTACTTGGCGACCGAAGTCTCGTACTGGTTCGGCTTGCCCTGGTCCTTGAGCCAGGCCGCGCGGTACACCAGCATCTGCGCCGACTGGTGCTCGACCACCATCTCGGCGATCTGCGCCTGGATCATCTGGTGCTGCGAAATGGGCTTGCCGAACTGGATGCGCTCGTTGGCGTACCGTATCGCAAGATCCAGGGCTCCCCCGGCGACGCCGAGCGCGCCCGCGGCACAGCCCAGCCGCGTCTGGTTCAATTGCCACATGCAGACGCGGAAACCCTCGCCCGGCTTGCCGAGCACGTTCTCCTTCGGCACCTTCATGCCGTCGAACGCGAATTCGCCGGTCGGCGCGCATTTCAGACCGAGTTTGGTCTCGATCGCGCGCGCGCTGCAGCCTTTCATGTTCTTCGGCTCGATGATGAATGCGCTAATGCCCTTGTTGCCCTTCTCCCGGTCAGTGTAGGCGTAGAGCAGCCCGGCATCACCCACGTGCGCCTGCGAAATCCACATCTTGTTGCCGTGCACCTCCCAATGGTCGCCGCGGTCGATGGCATGGGTTTTCATGCTGGCCACGTCCGAGCCGGTGTTGGACTCCGTCATCGCAAAAAATCCGAGCTGGGTGCCGGCCACCCAGCCGGGAACATACTTCTTCTTCTGCGCCGCGCTGCCGAATTTGCTCACGGTCAGCGCCGGCCCCAGGTTCTGCATGTTGAACGGCAGCCGCCAGGACGCCGAAATCTTGCCGATCTGCTCGGCCATCAATACCGATTCCATGAAGCCCATGCCGCTGCCGCCGAGTTCCTCCGGCACCGCGCAGGAGAAAAAGCCGAGGCTGCCCATTTTGGCGACGCGATCGGCGCGAAACTCGTGCTTCGCCTCTTCCTGCTCGAGCGTCGGCGCGATTTCCTCCGCCGCGAATCGCTTGGCCGTGTCCTGGATCAGTCGCTGCTCTTCAGTAAGTTCGAAATTCATCGTTGCCTTGCTCCTGTTCGTTAGAGTCTGTAACGAAGCGAGGGGACACCTCCCCTCGCGCTGCCCTAAGTCGGGCCGTTGCAAATTGACTTTTGCAACGGGGTTTCAGCTATCGTTCGTCACTCGAGCACGATGAGGAGTTGTTCATCCTCGACGCTGTCGCCCTTCGCCACCTTGATTTCCTTGACCGTCCCGGCCGACGGCGAATATACGGTGTTCTCCATTTTCAGCGCCTCGATTACGATCAATTCGTCGTCTTCTTCAACCTTCGCGCCGATTTCGACCAGCACTTGCCATATTTTTCCCGCCAGCGGAGCCAGAACATCTGCCATGGTTACTCCTCTCTCGATTAAGTTCAGTTGTGCATTGCGTATCGCGGACCGTCCGCCGCGCATCGCGGCAGCGCATCCGATCGAGGCGTCGAAATAGCCGCCGCCCAATTGAAAGCGTAAGCTAGCACAAAGCGCGCGGTTGCAGTTCGACCGAGATCAAGCCCCGCGCAATTACAGCAAAACTCTTTTAATTTCCGGAAGTTGCAGCAAAAAACCCAAACCGGACGGCGCAGCTCACGCGCAGCTTCTGTACGCTTTGGATTGTGCGCTGGCAGGTGTTGCGACGCAACGCTATCATACGGCCGTGAGCAGAAGCCACTCCAACACCCGCTGTAGCTGCCGCCTGGTCAGCAAAGCCTGTGTCGCCTCCGAGGATGACGAATGGGCAACGCCCGTACCTGACGAACGCAGCCTGCCGGCAAAACGATGAGTCTGCGACTGCTACTGCTGCTCGCGGCCTTGCTCGGACCGGTATCCATCGCGTCGGCCCAGACCGGCGCTTCCGCAAACGGGGTGTTTCTGGTCGCCTCCCCGGCGCTGCTCGATCCCAATTTCCGCCACAGCGTAGTGCTGGTCACCCAGGCCGCGGACGGCAGCAGCGTGGGCTTCATCGTCAATCGTCCCGGTCAGCGCTCGCTCGCCGATATCCTGCCGGAGCACGAGGAGCTGAAGCACTACACCGAGCCGCTCTACTTCGGCGGACCGGTGGAAGCTGCCGGCCTGTTCGCCGTGTTCCGCGCGAGCGAGAATCCGGCAGGCGCGCTGCGCGTGCTCGGCGACGTATCCTTCGCGCTGGATCCCGCGGTGGTGGAACAACTGCTGCACACCCCGCCGCGGCGGGTGCGTTTTTTCAACGGCTACGCCGGTTGGGCGCCGGGCCAGCTTGCCCTCGAATTGGATCGCGGCGGCTGGTACGTACTCAGCGCCGACGCCAATACCGTGTTCCGCGACAACATGGCCACACTGTGGGAAGAGCTGCTGCTGCGCGCGCGCGCGGTCACCGCGTTCCTGCGCTAGCAAAAGGCGGCGCAGAGGGGTCGCCGGCGGCTGTCAAACCGGGCCGGTACCGACCCTGATCCCTGGTCCTTAGCCCCAAGTCCAGACTATCCATAAGCGAGAATCGGGTAGAGATCGTCCCTCTATTCCCGGTTTTGATGTTCCTCTGCATGCCGCAGTATTCGGTTTCCTGACTCATTCCGATTGTGAAGTGCCATTTCGATGGTATTTGCGGAAGCCTTTTTATGCAGCAGTCTCCTGACGCGACCCGGACAATTGCCGGATCGCGACCGAAAAAGAATTCGGCCGGCACGTGCCTAGCGCATAGCGCGAACGGCGCGTTCAAGCCCATTGACGGTGTGAAGTGACGCTATCGCTCGCACATAAGCCGCCACACTCCGCAGGCGAGCCGTCCTCCTCGGCGCGCCAGCTCGCGCTGCTCGTCGAGCATGGAGTCGATATTTATGCCAGGGTTTCGGCAACAGGGTTTTTCGTCGCGGCCTCGCCGGGACTCCTGTCCCTGCTCGGCTATTCATTCGAGTACCTCGCAGCCGCGCGCCTGCGTGATGTGATCGTGAGCGAGGACCTCCCGGCCCTGGAACAGGCGCTGGAGCACCTGAACGATGCAGCGGGGGCGTGGGAGTGCGTCAAACTGCGAATGATCAAGTCAGTCACGCAAACCGCCTGGGTGGAACTGCGCATTATCCGCGATACCGGCGCGAGCGGCGCCGGCGTGCTGGTCGTGGGCCGTGACTTCACCGAGGACCGAAGACGCGAGGAAGAGCTCACCCGAGCGGCGGCCCATGACGCGCTCACCGGCTTACCCAATCGAGCGCTGCTTTCGGCCCGCCTTGACCAAGCCCTCGCGCAATCCCGGCGCAACGGTCAGGGCTTTGCCGTGGCGGTGGTCAATATCGACGGATTCAAGCGCATCAACGATTCCCTCGGCCACGGCGCCGGGGATGACTTGCTCAAGCAAATTGCAGCGCGCCTGAAGGCCGATCTTCGCGCCGTTGATACCGTGGCGCGCGTGGGAGGCGACGAATTCGTGCTGGTGCTGCCCGACGTCGAAACCCCGGAACAAGCGGACAGCCTGGCGCGACGGCTGATCGAGTCGATACAAACGCCGTTTCTGGCTCGCGAACATACCCAGTTTATGACCATCAGCATCGGTATTGCGCTGCATCCGCTGCACGCGGCGGATGCCGAGTCGCTGATGCATTGCGCCGATACGGCGCTTTACCGCGCCAAGGATCTCGGGCGCAACCGCTGGGAATTGTTCAACCAGAGCCTGGTCGCGGAGCGCTTCGAGTACCTCAAACTCGAACA
>JBQMQE010000269.1:4397-6133 GCA_052172655.1 Burkholderiales bacterium | reverse complement strand
AAACGCTTCGAGACGGACGCGTAAAGGCGGCGCGCCGCTCAAGCTTGTCGTTAGACGCGAATTGTCCATGACGCCAACGACGATCAAAGAAGAACTCGCACCGTGCAAGATTGCCGCACTCGATTTGGCGTGCATTCATCAATACAATCTACGTGCCCGAGCGAATTATCAAATTCGCGACGTACTTGGGCCAAGTGCATTCGAGGGTGATGTTGACAACGCGCGAGTGGTATTGCTATTTGCGAACCCTGGTTTCGATGAAACCTCGACGCCGGATGACCACGGATTCGCTAGACCGGGCTGGCCTCTAGCAGGTTTGCATCCGGAAGCGCCCGATGGCCTTAGAAATTGGTGGACCATCCGACTACGTGGGCTCATTGAACGCTGCGGGGCGCAACAAGTCTCGCAGCGCTTGGCCTGCCTTCAAATTACGCCCTGGGCCAGTCGCAATTTTGACGAATCGCTATCCCTGCCGAGTCGAAGCGAAATTCTGAGCGCCGCCAATCGAATTGCAGAGCGTGGTGCTGTATTGGTTATCATGCGAGCAGAACGTCTATGGCTGGAGGCGCGAAGTGTCGCCAATTCCTTGTCACGATGCCGCGTCAGAAGCTGGCGTTGCTCCTACCTTTCTGAAGGCAACCTTGGAACGACTGCGTGGACAAGGGTGCGAGATGCAATCGATCGCGTCTAACCCTTAAGGATTGACACGACCCGCAGGGTCGTTCTCAATCCGTTGAACTTTAGGTGGTGCGGACGGGCCGCCAGCGCCGCGCGAGTTTTGGCCGCCGTGCTGGCCCGCCGCAGACCATAACGTTAGCATTCAACACCACAGCTCGTGAATTATTGACGGATATGCATAAGGTGCATATACTGTGCCCGTGCCCGCCGATTTCGACCCGAAGAAAGATGCAGCAAACATCAAGAAGCACGGCGTGTCACTCTCTGAGGGTGACGGGGTGCTGAATGATCCCCTCGCGCTCACCGCCGAAGATGACTCGGCTGAGGGCGAGCAGCGCTTCGTAACCATTGGAACGAACGTGTTCGGGTCGCTGATGGTCGTGGTTCACACTCCTCGGGGTGACGGAGCGCGAACCATCTCGGTGCGGAAGCCCGACCCCAAAGAGCGGAGAAACTATGAAAAAGGTGTATGACTTTTCCAAAGCCAAGCGTGGCGCGGTGATTCCCACGCCCGGGAAGACGCGCATCACGATTTACATGGATGATGCGATCCTCAAGCGCTTCAAGGCTCAGTCCGAAAAGTCCGGGAAGGGCTATCAGACCCTAATCAATGCAGCCCTGAATTCATACCTCGGGCTCACGGAACAACCGGTAACCCAGGATCTCGTGCGCAAGATCGTGCGCGAAGAGCTCGCAGCGCATGGTTGAGCGCTAACTTGGCGCCCTACACGGACGCGACGGAGGCGCCGCGCCACCGGGAGGCACCGTATGTGGCGCGCCGGTGGGCTCTACGTTGAGGCTGTAGAAAAAGCCCCCCGCGACAATCGATATTCTACGATGCGATATGAGCGCTTCTTCGATTGCATTGGGCGTCAATGGTCAACCGAGTCACGGTCTCCTCGTGAACCGCGTTCTCATGCACGACTGCGACAGTGTTCGTGGTGACAAGGAAAATTGGGGGTATTTTCGCGCGCGTTCAAAATGGCCCGTTTGGGCACTTTTTCTACAGCCTCGTTAGAGATCGCGATAACGGTCTCCTGTTCGCCATACGATCATAT
>JBQMQE010000269.1:0-4387 GCA_052172655.1 Burkholderiales bacterium | reverse complement strand
CTTTTTCTACAGCCTCGTTAGGGTTTCCATATGAAGATGGTTCGCTACGGCAAATCAGCAGCAACGGTCTCTTCGGCCGCGGGAGTCACCGGATTCCTCCTGAAGCGAATGGACGGAACGTTCTTCTTTCGCACATATACTTCGGCTGACAAATTCACGGATTACGATATCCGGCACGATGATCTCGAAGTAACGATCTCCGCAGATGCCCTCGCGTCCTTTTACAAAATCGGAGAGTGTCAGCTTCTTGACCACAGTCCGGAAGTACTTGGTTTGGAGAGCGCCTCCGATGACCAGCAACCCTAACTCTAGCTGCTGCGGACGGGCCGGAAGCGTCGTACCATTTTTCGCGATCGTGCCGGCCCGCCGCAGAGCACGACGTTACGCCGCGCGATAGGAGTGGTTGAATGGCATCCGGTGACCGACAGCGTACTTGGTTTCCCGAAATGGTCGAGGTTCTACGGGCTGACTGGCGGCCGGATATGTCTTTGGCGGAGATCATCGGACTGCGTGATCAATTGGACGCCATGCTAACGGGGATTCGGAAATCGCGGAACCTCGAACCCGTGACGACCTCGACGCTGTGCCCGTGCTGCAACGAACCCATGGTCCAGGGCGCGGGGGGCGTCTCTGTGCGGGCAACCATCCTTGCCCTGGATCGCTTCGGCATCGCGCCGGCGAACAAGGTCAAATCCTTGGAGAAGACCTGGAACAAGCACCGCCGGGAGACCGGGGTCGATCTCAATGGGAAGCCCCCGCATAACAGAGCCATGCACGCGGCCGCCAAGGGCGGCGCATGATGGCTGGCGTTGAGCGTCCGCTGTCGGTGTTCAGCGGAAGTTCCGCTCGCGGTCCTCGACCGGCAGCTCATGGCCGCATCCGGCCGGTCACGCCTCCCCGGCACGCGCTCGAAACAAGGGTGCAATTTGGCAGCGGGCGACGCCTACAGACCCCGCGGCATCTTGCCGCCGAAACCGCGGTGGTCGAAGCCAAGCCGCTGCTGGTGAATGCGGTGAAGAACATGAGCGTGCAGGACGCCGGGGGCATACTCACAGGCGGCACGGGTCGTTCCAGCACGCCGGGAAAGCGGGAGAGACCGAAGGCTCGGCTTGGTCCTGAATAGATTTTCCTTGCCAATTGATGCAAAGAGTCCGAAAATATGTACAGTCTGTACATATTGAACTCCACAAGGAAATGTCATGGCCACCCTGGGCATTGAAATCACCCGCCGGCGATTGCCTGAACTCGTCACCGCAGCCCACCAAGGCGCAATCACGGTAATCACCAAGCACGGGCAGCCCTATGCCGCATTGGTTCCGGTCAGCATGGCTGGCGTCAAGCCGGGCCTGCCGACTTCGCTGATGGCGCTGAAGGGGAGCGCCGCCGGCCTGTGGGGCAAGGACCCTGCCCGTACCATCGCCGAACTACGCGGCGAGTGGTCAAGGTGAGCAATCCGAAGCCGCCCAAACGCCGCGCCTCTGCAGCAGGCGACGCGTCACCGGTGGTTGACTGGACGGCGCTGCCTGACGGGGCACTGCTGTTGGTGGACAGTGCGCCGCTGATCTACCATTTGGAGGACAACGCGCGATTAGCGCATCGATTCGTTGGCCTGTTTGAAGCTGCTGCCGCCGGCCGCGTGTCCATCGCAATCACCACGATTACTTTGGCTGAAGTGCTGACCGGGCCCTACGAGCATGGCCGCGATGCGCTCGCAAAACAGATGGAAGCGGCATTGTTCGAGCACGCGCTTTACCCTTTGAGCGCCTCAATTGCAATCGATGCTGCCCGCCTGCGGCAGCGCTACCGGCTTCGCCTGCCCGACGCAATCCAGCTGGCCACTGCGTTGCAGATCAACGCCTTTGCGCTGGTAACCCACGACCGCGACTTCTCCCGCGTTCAGGACATTCGAATCCTGATGTAAGGCACTGCTATAGGCGCTCTTCGGGCCATTCATGATGATCGCCGAAGAAGACAAGAAAAACCGTCAGGATTCCGCCGGCGCCGCAAGCAGCATCATCAGCAAGGTATTCGGCGCGATCGACAAGTAGCGCGCGGGGCTGCTCTAGAAAAAGATCTCGGTGCGGCGCGCCCCGACATCGAGCTCATACATGGCAAAGCGAATGACGTTGGCCGCTTTTTGCACGCCGCTCCTGGACAACAGCGTCGGCTTGTCGTAATCCTCCGGCTCGTTGCAGCTCAGGCGCAGGTCGATCAGGGCGGCCCGCGCCGCCGCGGCGCGTTTGGTGACGCGGTCGTTGAATACCGCCAGCGCGGCACAGGCGGTGCGCTGGCGCACCGGATCCTTGTAATTGGGTTGAAACATGGTGCCCACCATGATCACCAGCCGCGCCGCCTGCGCCACCTGTATCAGCCGCTCCAGCTTGCGCTCGAACTCGTCGGCGGCGAGCGCAAGCTGTTCCAGCGTCTGTCCGTACACGCCCGGCCGGGCATCGAGCAGCCCGCTCTGCTCTATCGCGTGATTGCCTTCGATGAAAATCATCGCGTGGGTGGCGTCGCGGGGCAATGCGAGCGCCGATCCGGCGCGCTCGATCTCGTCCGCGGAGACGACGCTGAGCTTCCACCGATGGCGCGCCCCCGGCAGGACGGCGCGCTCGAACTCGCCCGGCGTCTTGTCGATGCTGCCGTAGGCTTCGAGCAGCGTATCGCCGAGCAGCACCACATGCCGGAACAGCGCCGGCTCGGGTGCGGACGCCGCGGACGGATCCTGGCTGGGGGGCTCGCTCATCTCGCTTGGGGTTGCCGTCAATGCGCCTGCTCCCAGTTTGCACCCACTCCCACGTCCACGACAAGGGGCACCGCAAGTTCGGCCACGCCGGTCATCAGCCCGGGCAGCTCCTCGCGCACGCGCGCAAGTTCCGTCTGCGGCACTTCCAGCACCAGTTCGTCGTGTACTTGCATTACCAGCTTCGCCGAGAGTTTTTCTGCGTCCAGCCAGTTCTGCACCGCGATCATCGACAACTTGATCAGGTCGGCCGCGGTCCCCTGCATCGGCGCGTTGATCGCGGCGCGCTCGGCGCCCTGGCGCCGGCCGCTGTTGGCGGCGCGGATCTCGGCCAGCCACAGGCGCCGGCCGAACACCGTTTCCACATAGCCGCGCGCGCGCGCCTGCTCGCGCGTCTGCTGCATGTAGCGCGCGACGCCGGGGTAGCGCGTGAAATAGCTGTCGATATAGGCCTGGGCGGTGGCGCGCTCCAGGCCCAGGGCCTGCGCCACGCCGAAAGCCGACATGCCGTAGATCAGGCCGAAGTTGATCACCTTGGCGTAGCGGCGTTCTTCCGGCGTGACTTGGTGCAGCTCGCGGTTGAAAATCTCCGCGGCAGTGGCGCGGTGCACGTCCTCGCCCGCGGCGAAAGCGCGCAGCAGATTCTCGTCGCGCGAGATGTGCGCCATGATGCGCAGCTCGATTTGCGAGTAGTCGGCCGAGACGATGACCGAGCCCGGCGGCGCGATGAAGGCCTCGCGGATGCGCCTTCCTTCGGCTGTGCGCACCGGAATGTTCTGCAGGTTGGGGTCGGTGCTGGCGAGGCGCCCGGTCACCGCCGTCGCCTGGGCGTAGTTGGTGTGCACGCGCCCGGTGGCGGGGTTGACCATGCGCGGCAGCTTGTCCGTGTAGGTGGATTTGAGCTTGGTGAGCCCGCGGTATTCGAGCAGGGTCTTGGGCAGCGGGTAGTCCGCGGCGAGGCGCTCCAGCACGTCCTCGTCGGTGGAAGGCGCGCCGCTGGGGGTTTTCTTGAGCACCGGCAACTGCAGGCGCTCGAAGAAGATCTCGCCGATCTGCTTGGGCGAATTCAGATTGAACGGCTGGCCCGCTTCGCGGTAGGCCCTGTGTTCCAGGTCCATCATTTTCTGTCCCAGCTCGCGGCTTTGCGCCTCGAGCAAGGCGGCATCGATGAGCACGCCGTTGCGCTCCATGCGGAACAGCACTTCGCGCGCCGGCAATTCGATTTGCCGGTACACGTATTCCAGCCCGGCCTCGGCCTGCACCTTCGGATACAGGCACCGGTGCAGGCGCAGGGTCACGTCGGCGTCCTCGGCCGAGTACTCGGTGGCGCGCTCCACGTTCACCTGCTCGAAGCCGATGCGCTGCGCGCCCTTGCCGGTGACAGCGTCGTAGCTGATGGTGGGAAGCTGCAGATGGCGCTCGGCGAGCGTGCCCAGGTCGTGGCGCAAATGCGATTCGAGCACGTAGGACTCGAGCAGCGTGTCGTGCGCGACGCCGCGCAGCGCCACGCCGTGATTGGCGAGCACATGCTGATCGTACTTGAGGTTCTGGCCGAGCTTGGGCTTGGCCGCATCCTCGAGCCAGGGGCCGAGCAAGGCCAGCGCGCGCGCCACACCTAGCTGCGCCGGCGCGCCGGCGTAATTG
>JBQMQE010000268.1:3029-6203 GCA_052172655.1 Burkholderiales bacterium | reverse complement strand
ATCCGAATACTGGTTGAGGCGAAGCTGAAGTTATCGCTGTTCGATCTCGTCGCTGCGGCGTTCTCGGTGTTTCCGCGCGGCATGGTCGGACAAGCTCATACCGATCTCCGGATATTCGTCCTTGAGCGTTTGCGCAGCTATCTACGCGAGGCTGGCTATAGCGCTAACGAGATAGAATCGGTGCTCTGCATGAATCCGGTATCACTTGATCTGATACCCAGCCAGCTCGCTGCCGTTCGCACGTTTGCGGCCCTGCCCGAAGCGGCGAGTCTTGCCGCCGCGAACAAGCGCGTCGCCAATATCCTGAAACAGGCCGAAGTCAAAGGCGAAGCGTTCGACAAGGCTCAAGCGCATCTGCTGAAAGAGCCGGCGGAGCGCGATTTGTTCGACGCGCTCAAGAGGGTATCCCAGATTGCAACGCCGCTATTTGAGGCAGGCGACTATACCGGCTACCTGAAAGCATTCGCGGTATTAAAATCCCCGGTAGACGTCTTTTTTGAATCGGTCATGGTGATGGTGGATGATCAGGAAGTGCGCAGGAACCGGCTTGCGCTTCTCAGAGATTTGCGCGACGAGATGAACCGCGTCGCCGACATCTCCAAGCTCGCCGCATGACAGTCATTCACGTGAAACCCGCCCAAGGACGACTCGCTCGATGAAGCTCGTCATCCTCGACCGCGACGGCGTGATCAACGTCGACAGCGACCAATACATCAAGAGCCCGGACGAATGGAGGGCGATCCCGGGCAGCCTGGAGGCGATCGCGCGCCTCACGCAGGCGGGCTTTCGCGTGGTGGTCGCCACCAACCAGTCCGGCCTCGGGCGGGGCCTGTTCGACATGGCCACGCTCAACGCCATGCACGACAAGATGCACAAGGCGGTGAACCAGCTCGGCGGGCGCATCGACGCGGTGTTCTTCTGTGCGCATGCCCAGGACGCGGGCTGCGCATGCCGCAAGCCGCGGCCGGGCATGCTGCTGGAGATCGCCGAGCGCTTCAACCACGCGCTCGCAGGGGTGCCGGCGATCGGCGACTCCCTGCGCGACCTGCAGGCGGCGAGCGCAGCCGGCGCCCGGCCGATACTGGTTCTCACCGGGAAGGGGCGACAAACCGTCAACGCAGGCGGCCTGCCCGAAGGCACCGAAATCCATGAGGATCTCGCTGCCGCTGCCATGGCGCTCACTGCATGATCTTCCTGCGCGCGCTCATCTACTACCTCCTCTTGGTCGTCATCGTCGTGCCCTATTGGGTGCTGGTGATGTGCGTCGCGCCGCTGCCGCGCGTCCCGCGCTGGAAGATCATCGCCGGCTGGCCGCGCCTCGCCGCCTGGCTGGCGATCCATGTGCTCGGCATCCGCTACGAGGTGCGCGGGCGCGAGAATATTCCGGCCGAACCGGTGGTGATCCTGTCCAAGCATTCGTCGGCGTGGGAGACGCTCGCCTACTCCGGGATATTCCCGCCTCACGTCTACGTGATGAAGCGCGAGCTCGCGTGGCTGCCGTTCCTCGGCTGGGGGCTGGCCCTGTTCAGCCCGATTTTCATCAACCGTGCCGACCGCAAAAGCGCCATGCTTCGCACTGTGGAAATAGGCAAGGAGCGCCTCGCCCAGGGTTTTTGCATCATGGTCTACCCGGAGGGCACCCGGATCGCCGTGGGCAGGCGCGGCAAATACAAGCTCGGCGGCGCCTACATCGCGGTGCGCACCGGCGCGCGCGTGCTGCCGGTCGCGCACAACGCGGGGCTGCTGTGGCCGCGCAATTCGTTTCTCAAGCACCCGGGCAAGGTGACGGTGGTGATCGGCGAACCCATAGCCAGTGCCGGACACACGCCGCAGGAACTGATGCGCAAGGTCGAGGACTGGATCGAAGGCCAGGTGGAGATCCTGGTGCGCGCGGAGCGCAAACATGCAGCTTGAGCTGCCGCTGGCCGTCGCGCCGGTGGCGATGCCCACGGGCACGCTGCGTTACATCCAGCTCGGCAGCGAGATCGTGGGCTACCGCTTCCGCCGCGCGCGCCGCCGCTCGATCGGCATCGTGATCGACGAGGACGGACTGCGCGTAGCCGCACCGGGGCACACGCCGATCGCCGAAGTCGAGGCGTTCATCCGCGAAAAGGCGCGCTGGGTGCTGCAAAAGCTGTGCGAGTGGCGCGCCGCGCCCAAGCCACCGGTGGTGAACTGGAGCGATGGCGCGACCATCGCCCTTCTGGGAGTGCCGGTCGCGATCGAACTCCTGCCCGGGCGGCGCGGCATCAGTCTGGAACATGGGCGCCTCGGCATCGGCCTTGAGCCCCGCGGCGAGCCGGCGGCGTTGAGAAAGCGCGGCATCGCCTGGATAAAAGAGCATGCGCGCGCACTGATGGGCGAACGCCTGAGGCTGTACGCGGCCAGCCTGGGCGTGCCGACGCCGGCGCTGACGCTGTCCAGTGCGCGCACGCAGTGGGGTTTGTGCCGGGAGGACGGGCGCGTGCGTCTCAACTGGCGGCTGATACACCTGCCTTTGCACCTGGTCGACTACGTGGTCGCGCACGAACTGGCGCATCTGCGCGAAATGAATCACTCGGCGCGCTTCTGGGCGGTGGTCGGCCGCCTCTATCCCGATTACCAGGATGCGCGCAGCGAACTGCGCCATTGCAACCACCGACTGCCAATTTTATAGGAGGGACTCAAATGAGAATGCTGCATACGATGCTGCGTGTCGGAAACATGGAACGTTCGGTGAAGTTCTACACCGAGGTGATGGGCATGAAGCTGTTGCGCACCACCGACCGGCCGGAGCAGAAATACACGCTCGCCTTCGTCGGCTACGGCGCCGAGGACGCGCATGCCGTGATCGAGCTCACCTACAACTACGGCGTGGGCAGCTACGACATGGGGAACGCGTTCGGGCATCTGGCGATCGAAGTGCCCGACGCCTACAAAGCCTGCGAAACGGTCAAGGCGAAGGGCGGCAGCGTCACCCGCGAAGCCGGACCGGTCAAGGGCGGCAGCACGGTCATTGCCTTCGTCCAGGACCCGGACGGCTACAAGATCGAGCTGATCCAGAGCAGATCCTGAACCGTGCTGGCGCGCGCCTGCGCGGTCGCATCCCCGCTGAGCGGGGCCCCTGCTCCTCGCTCCGACGCGCACGGTCATTGCCTTCGTGGTCGTGACGGTCCTGGGCATCGTGCTCGGAAT
>JBQMQE010000268.1:0-3019 GCA_052172655.1 Burkholderiales bacterium | reverse complement strand
GCCTTCGTCCAGGATCCGGACGGCTACAAGATCGAGTTGATCGAGCGCAAGTAACGCCGCTTGCATAGTGCAATCAAGGCATGCGGCAGGCCGCGCAGGATGCCGACGAGGGGAATGCGGCTCAGCGCGGCTTCAAATTCTTGCTGCGCGTTCCTGCTCCCCGCCACCGCGTGAAATGAGCGTTTCCGCGATAGCCCACAGACCGGCCCAAGTTGCCTCGGAGCCTATCCGCCGCGCGGCTACATCGCACAGGGCCAATGCGCTGTGGTAGCGCTGAGTCAATGCCTCGGAGCCGATGATGACCACGTTGGCGTCCGCCTGCCATGTCTGGCCACGCAATTCTTCGCCGATCACCAGGCCCGACAGATAGCTGGGCAGCGCGGCGGCGGGCAGACGATCGAACAGCGACAGGGTGCGCGCGCTAAAGGCGGTTTGCAGCAGGCTGTTGCTGCGCAGGGCCAGGGTCACGCCCTGCTCGAAAGCCTCCCGGTCGAATGCGCCGTCGCCCGCGGGCAGAGTGCGCGACAAAATGGAGTGCTGCCGCAGCAGGGCAAAAAATTCGCCCGTCATGAAAGTGGAGAAAGACTGAATACGACCCGCTTGCACCCGCACCCATTTGCTGTGCGTACCGGGCAGCACCACCAATGCCTCGCGCAGGCCGAGCAACTGCAAGGCGCCGAATATCTGCGTTTCTTCACCCCGCAGGACATCGGGAATGCGCCGCAAACGCCTGACTTCAGGAAGACCATCGTGTTCGCAACAAAGCCCCGGCACGATGGCCACGCGGCCGGACTCGACCCATGTCAGGTTGGCGGCGATTTCCGCGAACCCGGCCGGGCAGGTGCAATAGGGTGCTTCCAGCCATCCTTGCTTGCTGCCGACCATGCCGGACATCAGACACAAAGCGTCGCTTGTGTTCATCCAGTCGCCGAAGCAGGCTGCGAAAACCAGGGGAAACGTACCGGTTGCCACTGTCAGGATGCCCCGGTCGAAGGACCGTTGTTGCACGACGTCACCCGTGGCATCCATCCATGCGCCGCGCAGTGAGGAGGTGCCCCAGTCCAGCGCCAGAAGATACTTCATTGCAAGGCCCTCACTGCATCGCGCGCGGCAGACGCGAGCGCACCCGACCCCTGCACTGCCAGTGCAGCCGGCGCATGGGCAAAACGCGCGGCTTCACGCACAGTGCCGCCTCGCGCCATGCAGGCCTATGGCTTGCCGCTGAAGCAGTCGCCCGCACACAAGCGGCGCAGGCTTCCACCCCAGCCTCGCGCGCTCGCGCTACGGCGCGGCGCCGCGATACTTGCGCAGCGCGCAGGGCTGGCCGATCAGCATCTTGGCGAACTCCTCCAGCAGTGCCTCGTCGATGTCGCCCGCCGGAATGCGCAACTCGTCCGCCCCCAGGCGGAAGAAGTGCTTGCCCTTCACCACCAGCCGCGCATTGTCCTGGTCGGCCGTGATCGTGATGTCGCAGGTGACGTTGCTGGGCACGGTGAATTTCATCTTATCGAAGCCGCCGCCCGGCTTCTTGATCTTCTCTTCGGTGAACTTCAGGCCGAAACCCCACAGCACATCGTTCACCTTCTGTATCGTGGCGGGCATGTCGCGCTCGACGGTGAGGCTCACGGGCGAAGCCCACTTGATGAACAGCGTGATGTTGTCGTAGTAGTCCCTGTCGCCGATCTTCTTCTTGCGGTAGTCGATGAACGAATCGGAGAACCCCAGGTTTTGCAAATCGCCGACGCCCGGTATCGAATACACCGTCGGGTTGCTCGGCCTGAGCACAGCCAACTGCTTCAGCAAGTCGTTCAGGTAGAGGAAAGTCTGATGCATCCTGGCCTCGACCAGCTTGATGTTTTCCTGCAGGATCGACTGCTGGGAAAGCTGCTGGCTTTTCACCAGGTCAGCCTGTCTTTTCAGGTCGTCGAGCAGGCCCATGCTAGTCTCCGATGCAGAAGTTGGTTAGTGCGGAAAGGCGGTCTATTGTGCCAGCCGCGGGCGCATTTGTGAATATTAACTCGCCACCGACAATCAACGCGCCGCCGATTCCTCCTTTTCTTCCAGGTAGTTGCTGATCGCGACAAAATCCGCCACGGCGAGATTTTCCGCGCGCAGGCCGGGCGCGATCCCCAGCGCAACGTAGTCGCCGGCATCGAGCAGTCCGGCAAGTGAATTGCGCAAGGTCTTGCGCCTTTGCGCAAAAGCGCGCCGCACCACCTGCGCCAGCCCCGCCTCGCTTTCTGCCGTCAACTGCGCCCGCGGCCGCGGCAGCATGCGTACCACGGACGAATCGACCTGCGGCGGCGGCGAGAAGGCCTCGGGCGCGACCGCAAGCAGCAACGCCATATCGAAGCGGTACTGCAGCATCACCGACAAGCGGCCATAGTCGCCGCCGCCCGGAGGCGCCACCATGCGCTCGACCACCTCTTTCTGCAACATGAAATGCATGTCGCGTATGCGCTCGGCATAGCGCGCCAAATGGAACAGCAGGGGCGTGGAAATATTGTAGGGCAGGTTGCCGACCACGCGCAGCCCGGCCGGCAGCGCGGAGAAATCGAATTCGAGCGCGTCGCCCGCGTGCACCGACAGGCGGACCGGCGGGTAGGCAAGCCGCAGGCGCGCGATGATGTCGCGGTCGATCTCGATTACGTGCAGGTGGGGGAGCAGCGCGAGCAGCGGCGCGGTGAGCGCCCCCAGCCCGGGGCCGATTTCGACCATGACATCGTCCGCCTGCGGCCGGATCGCGGCGACGATGTCGGCGATGACCGTTTGATCAGTCAGGAAGTGCTGGCCAAAACGTTTGCGCGGGATGTGTTTCATCTATATTCAAGTCGCCACGCATAATCAAGGTGCTTGCGCCATCTCCAGCGCCATTTCAATCGCCGCGATCAGGCTGCCCGGATCGGCCTGGCCGCTGCCGGCCAGTTCCAGCGCGGTGCCATGATCTACCGAGGTGCGCACGAGCGGCAATCCGAGGGTGACGTTGACGCCTTTGCCGAAGCTCGCATATTTGAGCACC
>JBQMQE010000267.1:3540-6204 GCA_052172655.1 Burkholderiales bacterium | reverse complement strand
GCCGGCGCGTCGCCGTCCTTGGCGCCCTTGTTCAGGAAGACCTTGACGTCCTCGATCAGTTCGTTCTCTGGCACATCGGCGAATTTCGCCGCCGCGGCGTTCTTGGCCTTGATGCTGTCGCGGTACTGCTTGCTGAAAAAGTGCTTGACCGTGTTTTTGCCGTGCTTGTCCGTCTGGATGTATGCCGCCCATTCCGCCCGGGTCCGCTCGTTGGGCGGGACGGCTTTCTTGATTTCAGCCGTGTGACAGGCGGTGCAAACGTGCCGAAAGTAGATGCGCCCGCGCTTCCAATCACCCTCGTAGGCCTGTGCCGCACTTATCGCGCCTGCGCCCAGCACGAGCGCCAGCAGTTGCAGTCCGAATTTGCCTTTCATCGTCAAATCTCCTGTGCGTCGAATGGATGAATTTTCCCTGCGCCCTCGGGGGTCGAATTGCTTCATGGGGCCGCGGCCGATTTATCGGTTTCCACATCTTCCCAGCCGGTGATCATCGCCTTGATGTGGGCGAGCGGCGTATGGCCGGTGGTGGAGAGGTACAGATGCCCGATCAGGAAAACCAGCATCATGAATGCCGCCGCGGTGTGCACCAGGGCTATCGTGCCGAGTTGCAGGCCGGAGAGAGCGGCGATCTTCGTTGCGGCGAGCTCGTTGTAATAAAGATAGGCGAGGCCGCTGACCCAGATCAGCGGGTTGATGATCAGCTTGACCATGAGATAGGCGAGGCGCTGCAGCGGATTGTGCTTGGCGAGCTGGGTGGCGCGGAACGGATGCGGCGCGCCGGTGAAAATCCCTACCGAGTAGTAGTTCATTACGCCGAGCACGTTCTTGCCTGTCGGGATGTACTGCTTCCATTCGCCGGTGGTGAAGTGCCAGAAGATCGCGAACAGCCACAGTCCGATCAGCGTCCACGCCGCGGTGGTGTGCAGGTCCGCCGCCTTTTGCCAACCGAGCAGCGTGTAGCTGCCGTGGATTTCGAAGCCCGTCAGCAGCATGAAGATGATGAGCGCAGCCTGCGCCCAGTGCCAGAAGCGCTCGAAGCGCTTGAAGATATAGATGCGTGCCATGATCGGTTCCCTTTTACTTATTGCGCTTGGATACGATGACCCGCCCCAGGCCGTGGACTAGCACGCCGAGCAGCGTCAGCGCCGCCAAGGCCCAGCCGGCGCTGTCGAGCCAGCCTGCGTGATCGCTGGCGCGCCCAGGAATGTAGATGCCGGGCACTTTCTCCAGGCGGCCGTTCGATGAATGGCATGCGTTGCAGCGCAGCGCGTCCTTGGCCGGCGCCACCATGTGGGTGATGGGCCAAGTGCTCTCGGTTTCGATGAAATCCACCTTGCCCGAGAACGGCGCGCCGATCGCGGCCATGCCGGTGGCGACCGCTTTCTCCCAATTGAAGTTGGTCCAGTAGGCGGTGTCGTCAGCTCCCGCCAGGTGCGGCACGACCAGGGTCTTGTTCACCGGGTCAAAGGCCTGCTTGCCGCGCATGGTCTTGACCGGCCAGATCAGCGATTTGCCGTCGCCGGGGCTGCCTTCGAAGTGGTTGATCCGGACGGGCTGACTGCTCTTCTCGACCTTGTCGCTGCGCAGCGTGTAGGTCACCTTGCCGTTGAACCATACGTAGTCGGGCACGACGTTCTCGCCCAGGACGAAGTTGCCCTTGGCGGCGGTATAGATCACGTGCCCTTTGGCGTCCTTCTTGATCAGCGGTTTGCCCTCGGGCCACAGCTTGCCGGCGGTCGACCAGTCCCAGGACATCTTTGTGGCGACGCCGCCGCGCGCGAAAGCCGGAATATGGCAAGTCTGGCAGGCCACCTTGTCGGTATGGTCGTTGAGTTTGGCGATCTTCTTGTGCGGCGTCTGGCCATGGCAGGCCTGGCAGGTGGTCGGGTTGGTGGTGTACTCCTTGCCGCGCAGATGCGCGCCGCCCTTGTCCCGCGCGGTCGGCGCGTAGCGGCTGCCGGGCACCTGATGGCCTTCGGTCAGGTGGCAGGTGGCACAGGCGAAGTTGAGACCGAGCGCGTCCATGTGCACATCGAGCGCCTTGTCCGGCGCTGCCAGCGAACTGTCCATGTCGCCGTGTTTGACCCCATCGCCGCCGCCGCCGTAGAAATGGCAGGCGCCGCAGGTGTCGCGGCTGGTCTTGCCCACCGCCTGCGCGATCTTCTTCAGGTCGATCGGTTTGATCATGTTGCCCGAGCCGGGCGGAAACTCCATCTCCTTGGTGACCACGTTTCCGGCGAGACCGGCCGGCTTCCTGTAGTTGCCGGTGGTGTCGTGGCAGACCAGGCAATCGACATTGACCTCGGAGGTGAAGTCGAAGCTGTCGTCCTTCCAGCCGTAACCGATGTGGCAGATGTTGCAGGCGGCCTCGTTGGTCACCGGTGTGGTGCAGAAGTTGTTGATGAGCGTCTTCTTGCCCAGGATCTGGCCTTGCGCGTTCTTGTATTCCCACTTCCAGTGCTCAGTCTTGTGAAGCTGCTTGGCCGCCTCGGTATGGCAGGTGAGGCAGGCCTTGGTGACTTCGGGGCCCGAGTCGAAGTACTGCTGCAGCGCCTTGAATTTGGTGTGATCGGAGGTCGACTTCAGCAGCTTCGCCGAGTCCGGATCGGACGCCGCGTGCGCCGCTGGCGTCAGGAGCATGGACGCCATCAGGGCAACCATGAAT
>JBQMQE010000267.1:2947-3530 GCA_052172655.1 Burkholderiales bacterium | reverse complement strand
ATAATGTCCGCGCTATGCATACGCACGCATCCATGAGAAGAAGGCCTGCCTAATTCTATCTCATCAGGGCAACCATGAATATTCCGGTTCGCATTGTCCCGTTCTCCTTTGTTCTGCAAGCGCCCATTAGGGGCGCTGGTCACTCAATTTGCATCGGCTAACGCAATTAAGCGCCGGAGTAGGAAAGCAATATTGAGAAATATCAACACATGCGCATGCACTCATGGGAGGGACGCACGCGAACGCATCCAAAACTCAATGCATAGAAACAGATGCGCGCATTATCGCGATATGCGATTGACCGCATCCGCGAAAATGATCGCGGGACGCATCCGCTGTCGCCGAAAGGTTAGCCGCCGGATTCGCAGGCGTGTTGACAATAGTCAATAACTGAACAAGCACGCCAGGCGTCTCGCCTGCCAGAGCTGCCGTATCCCGGTTGTCGCGCGCTGCCGCCGAAAATGTGGTGGGATCGGTCCGCAGCCGCAGGGACGGCCCGGCCGCGAGAGACCGGCACGGCCAGCCGCTGCAAGCCAAGCTCAAGGGCGAATTCCAGGCGGGTGCCGATGGCCGCTTGCAGTCA
>JBQMQE010000267.1:0-2937 GCA_052172655.1 Burkholderiales bacterium | reverse complement strand
CGGCGCGTTCGGGCACTGCGGGCTCGACGACGAGGGCGGCCAGGCCGACGGTCGGGCGCGGCTCGCTGCGGGGGTTGCAGCGGCGCAGCGCGGCGGGCTTGCGCCCGCCTTCGCATCACGGCAAGTTCGTCTGCTAGCGGTAGACCAGCACCGGGATGGTCGAGTGGGTCAGGACTTTCTGCGTTTCGCTACCCAGCAAAAAGCCTTCCAGGCCGCGCCTGCCGTGCGAAGCCATGACGATGAGATCGCAGTTCTCCTTGCGCGCCATTTCAATGATCGCCTGCGATGCGGAGCGGCTGGTGGCGGAGTGGGTCGCGCACTGCACGTTCGCCGCGGCGGCGGCGCTCGCGACCGCCTCCAGCACGCGCTTCGCGTACTCCTCGCTGCGTTCGGCGAAAATTTCCGGCTGTAATTCGGCTACGCCGCTGGCTTCGGCTGCGTAGGCGCCTTGCAGCGGATAGGGCTCGATCGCGTGGAAGGCGGTGATGCGCGCGCCCGCGAGCTTGGCGAGCTTGAGCGCGGCTTCGACGGCCTTATCCGAAAGTGCCGACCCGTCGGTCGAGACCAGAATGTGCTTGTACATATTGCCTCCAGGCCGGAATCGTTCGAATCGGTCACGCGGCGGATTTGTCGCCTATGGCCCAGCCTTATTTGCCTGGCCCTGCGCATGTTCATGTCTTTCCTGGCAGCGCAGGCAGCGCCGGGCTGATGGATTGGCCTTCAGCCGCGCCGGGTCGATTTCATCGCCGCAGTCGGCGCAGGTGCCGTAGCTGCCGTCGCCGATGCGCGCAAGCGCGGCCTCGATTTCCTGCAATTCCTGGCTCTCGCGGATCACCATCGCGACTTCCATTTCAGCCGCCGCGTCGGCGGCGCCATCGTCGTCGGTGATCTTCGACTGGTTGACGAAGCCGAGTCCTTCGCCCGAGGCGGCGATTTTTTCGCGCAACTCGTCCAGGAGCTGTTTGCGCTGCGCTTTTAGCAGCGCGCTGAATTCGAAAAACGGGTTCTTGGGCACGGTTGGCATGTAGGGGAAGTGGTTCGAATTCAGCTTAGTCTCAGGACTGCGGGGCCGTTTGACCCAGATCAAACTTGACACCCGTGGACGATTGGGCGAATCTCGTCCGCGTCACGCGTCCGCCCTGCGGCGGAGGAATTCGTCGGCCGTTACGGTTTCGGGCAGGAGGTCTCATGTTCATGTCGGGCAAAGATTACCGCGAGTCGCTAGGCGCGTACAAGCCCAGCGTTTATGTGAACGGGCGCAAGCTGAAGTCGGTCGCCGCCGACGCCGAGCTTGCGCCCGGCGTCAACGCCATCAGCCTCAGCTACGATTACGCGCTCAAGCCGGAGCTGGCGCCGCTGATGCGGGCAAAACAGCATACCTCCGGTCAGGAGGTGAACCGGCTGATCCACGTCGCCCGCAGCAGCGCCGATCTGCTGAACAAACTGGAAGCGGTGCGGCTGATGTGCCAGGAAACGGGCTGCGCCCAGCGCTATCTGACCGGCGACGCTTTCAGCGCGCTGTACCAGTCCACGTACCGCACCGACGCGGAGCACGGCGGCGACTATCACCAGCGCTTTCTCGCGTACATGCATGACGCGCAGCAGCGCGATCTCGCCTGCGCCGTGGCCATGACCGACGGCAAGGGCGATCGCGCCAAGCGCCCGCATCAGCAGGAACAACCCGACAGCTACGTGCGCATCGTCGGGCGGCGCAAGGGCGGCATCGTCATTTCCGGCGTCAAGGCCATCGTCACCGGCGCGCCCTACGTGCACGAAATTCTGGTGATGCCCGGGCGCAACATGAGCAAGGCGGACGCCGAGTTCAGCGTTTGCTGCGCGGTGCCGGTGGATGCGAAGGGTCTCACCATCGTAGCGCGTCCGGCGGGACGTGCGGGCGAGGCCGCGGCGAAGTTCAGCGCCAAGTACGGGCAGTCCACCGGCGTGTGCCTGTTCGAGCGCGTGTTCGTGCCCTGGGAGCGGGTGTTCCTCGCGGGGGAGTGGGAACACGCGGGTTTTCTCACACAGACTTATGCCACCCATCACCGCCATACCTGTATCGGTGCGCGCGCGGGCTTTGGCGATCTGCTGATAGGCGCCGGTGCGTTGATGACCGAGGCCAACGGCATCGACCTGGATCGAGCGCACAATCTGCGCGAGCAGATGGTCGAGCTGATCAAGATAGTCGAGGGCTTCTACGCCTGCGGCGTCGCCGCCTCGGTGTACGCCGCTGCGGATCCGGCCGGCAACGTCATGCCAGACATCGTTTTTTCCAACATCGGCAAGCTGCTGCTGGCGACGCAGATCTACGACATGCACCGACTCGCGCACCACGTCTCGGGCGGCCTGATCGTGTCGCTCCCCGGCCCGGACGAGGACCATAACCCGGTCACGGCAGCCAAGCTTGCCGACGTGCTGCGCGGCCGCCCCGATATACCGTACGACAAGCGCATCGAGGTGGCGCGCTTCATCGAGGACCTGACTGCCTCCAACCAGGGCGGCTGGTATTCGCTGATCAGCCTGCACGGCGGCGGCTCGCCCGAGGCGATGAAAAAGGAAATCTGGCGCCACTATCCGGTCGGCAACAAAGTCGAACTGGTGGAGCGCCTGCTCGAGCGCGGCGTGCTGGCGCGTCCCGGGCGCAAGATCGCGAGCAACCGCCAGCCGGGGCGCTGCTGCGACAGCGGCTGCATGGTTCCAGGCACGCCGCAGATGGTGCCCTTGCCCAAGCCCTCGGCTGCACGCAGAAAGCCCGGACCTGCACCAGGCAAACTGGTGAAAAAATAGTCAGTTGCTCTACGCGTTGGCCGCGTGCAGTGTTGATTCAAGCTTGGGCAAGTCGGCTTCAACGGGCAAGCGGCGCGGGCCGCTTGCTCATCTGCGCGCCGAGAATGCCGGCGATCACCAGTGCGCCGCCGGCGAGCTGCTTCGGTGTGAGTC